>CAZNYG010000001.1:0-54091 GCA_964577205.1 uncultured Elusimicrobiales bacterium
TGGCCCAGCTTTGAAACCTCCTCAGCGCAGGAAAAGAGCGAAGGCTCTCTTGCCCAGCGCAGCGAACTGTTTATCGCAGGGCTTGAAATCGCCGACGGCTTTCCCTCTATGACGGACCCCGTAAGGCAAGGAGAAACCTTTGCCCAGCAGGAAATACAAGACCGCCCGGTTGACGCCCGCTGCATGGAGAATGGTTTTAAGGCGATTGATCATGGTCTTTTTGGTTTGACTATTACGAATTCGGTGTCATGTGGGAGTATCCATAAGTTCTTTATTGACAACATTGATGGATTCCCGATAGACCTTCGGGAATGACACCAAAAGACACATAAATACTTATTAACTGCCTCTTTTCTCTATCTTCACGTCATCTACGATGAACGACGCGCCGGGTTTCAGGCCGCCGGTCCAGACGTTGATAAGGAACGATGCTTCTTTTGTGCCGCCGGGCGCGAGGACTTTGCTTGACATCTTTTTCCAGCCGTCTGACCCTTCTTTGACGCTTGTGGTCGGGGCGTAATAAAACGGGTCGCTGTCCTTGAAAAGCGCTATCCTCACCGTGACCGGCACTCCCTGCAATGACTTTACCGCGCAGCTGCAATCGACGATCTCCCCCCCTTTGACCGGGAACCGTTCCGATACAAGGGACATGGTGACGCAATCCTGGGCCATCGTTACCTGAAGGCTTTTCGCGCCTTCCCGCACATCCTTGTCATTTGATGAAAAGGTAACGGAAGGTCTGCCGTTTATAGAGCTGCAATCAAGCAACGTCCATCCTTCAGGCGTCCGTCCGGCAGTGATAGTTTCATAATTTCCGTTAGCGATCTGAATCGGAGCTCGAGAATGCATGAAAGCCAGGGTTTTTGGCACAAACAAAACCAACACAATCAGGATGAAAGCTGCTGTCACAGGAGCAATGTCTTTTGAGTATTTTCGGAACGATGAACTCAAGCCGCACCTGAAAAAGATAATGAGGCCGAGAATAATAGACGACATGCCGGAAATCGCGGCTGCAAAGACGAAAAGGGGTTTGCCTGATGACCAGAAATAGTCCAGGGTAAAAGGCATGTCTATGCTGCCGGAAATGTTGTTCATCCCTGAGACGGGACAGGCGATACCGGTCAGCGCCTGAAGTATGAGCCTGGGGTATACGTAGAACGGAGAGTATTTCAGGGACATGATATAGCCGTGGCAGTCCATTCCCAGGCTGCCGATCATGACGTTCGCATAATAAAGAATGCTTACCGCGGTCCCAAGGAACTGGATATACACGCTGAGGATCACCAGCGCGAAAAACGCAATACGCCATTTTCTTGAGGCCTGGCTGAACTGTTCAAGGAAAGGGATGGCCGGCAACAGCAGCAGCGGCATGTAGATGATGTCGTACCTGCCGCCGAAATCGTGCAGGCATACGACCTCTTTCGCCATGTGAATGACGATGAAGTTGGGCACAATGAGGATAGCGATGAGAATAAACTCGTTCAAGTGGTCTTTGATGAAACGACGGACAGACGCCAATGCAACCACCACAAGCGGCATATACCAGAGCAGCCCGTCTATCGGCGAGAACTCTCTTGCCATTATCTTGTATCCGAAATCGTTGAAGAATCCCCAGATGTAGCTTTGCGAATGTGCCTTGTTCACCGCCATGCTCAGAGGCAGGAACAGGCACCATACCGCGACGACTGCCGCGAGCTTCGCCAGCGTTTTCCATAACGGCAGGGCGTTCGACCTGTCAACGGCAAAAACGTAGAAAAGGAATCCCGGGAGAAAAACATGGGCGTTCAGTTTGGTCACGTACATCGCCGCCATGGCGATAAGGCCCGCTGCGAACCATTTCAGCCCCCCCCCGCTCTGTTTATAATGGAGCAGACACCAGATGACGGCCAGTATGGTCAGCAGAAAAAGAGAGTCCGTGGTATCGGCCTTGGAGTAAGGCCAGATGAGCGTGCCCAGTCCCGTTAAGAGAGCGATCATCGTTGCGATATATTCAGTACTTAACAGCCGGACGATCAGGAACATAAAAACGCAGACGAGCGAGCCGACAAAAGGGCCGACCAGCAAAGCTGCCGTAGGATTTGACGACGAAACGCCTGACCACCTGTCAACCGCATTCCCCGCAAGATAGAAGGGTATCTCCGCCAGAGAAAGGCCAAGATGCTTCCGCGGATGGGTCAGCAGCGACAGGTCGCCTTGGACGATATCCTTCATCTGCTCGTATTCCACCTTGCCGTCAATGGAATAGAAATGGCCGTCGAACGCCCCGGTGTTGAACGTGAAAAGATACAGCGAAAGGAAAAACAGGAAGAGTATGAAAGGACGGGCGTGTTGCCTGAGGGTCACGTCAGAGCTCCCGCCCGCGCGGGGCTCCTTTTAATGATGACGTGTTTTTTTTTAAGAAACCTGACCTTGATGATAGCCCACAGGGCGGGCACAAGGTCGAACGCCTTTATGGTCTTGCCTTCTTCCCGCGTGCGGGGCCGGTAATAGATGGGGATCTCGCCGATCCTGCACCCCGCTTTGCAAAGCCAGCTGACGGTCTCGAACTCGATGACATGCCCGTCCGATTCAAGGCCGATGCTTCTCATTGTGGCGGTGTTGATGAGTTTGGGGGCGATGACATCGGTAAAACGGGCGCGGTACAGCATGTTGACGAGAACGGTGGAAATGATCGAGCCCAGCCAGAAAGGACGCTCTTTGACCAGCTCCCATAGCGATCCTTTCCTGTCGAACAGCCGGGAACCGAACACTGCGTCCAGGTTCCCCGCCTCGAGCTTGTCGAACATCGTCAGGACGTCCGTCATACGGTATTCGCGGTCTGTGCCGGGGCAGTACAGGTATTCGCCCTTTGCCATGGAGATGGCCAGTTTGACCGAATGGCCGGGGCCGCGGTTCCTGTCCTTCAGCACGAGTTTGATCGAGTCGTCGTCCAGCCGTTCGAGTATCTCCCGGGTGCCGTCGGTCGAGGCGTTGTCGATGACGATGATCTCCTTGTCGATCGGAAGGGCTTTCGCTTCTTCGATCGCGTCGATGATAGTCGCTTTCTCGTTATAGCAGCCCAGCATGATGGTCAGTTTCATCGCGCCCCGTACTTTTTGAAGAAGGAATCGAACACGCCCGCGATGTACTCTCTTTTTTCCCGCCCTATACCGGGATACACGCCTATCCAGAAAAGGTTGTTCATCACAAGGTCGGTGTTCTCAAGGGCGCCGGCGACTTTATATGTTATGCCCAGGTACGCTGGCTGTTTTATGAGGTTGCCGCCAAAGAGCATCCGTGTCGCCACTTTGTTATTCTCAAGGTAAGCTACGATATCCGCTCTTGAAAACGGCGCGTCCGGCTTTACCATGATGGTGAAACCGAACCAGCTGGGGTCCGTACCTTCAGCGGCCCGCGGCAATGAAAGATACTCTTCGTGCTTCGACAGCGCGCGCCTGAGGAAAGCGAAATTCTTTTTCCTCTCCCGGATGAATCCGGGGAGTTTGTCGAGCTGGGCGCAGCCGATGGCGGCCTGCATGTCCGTGACCTTGAGGTTATACCCGATGTGCGAAT
The DNA here is from genome assembly GCA_964577205.1 of uncultured Elusimicrobiales bacterium. Taxonomy (GTDB): domain Bacteria; phylum Elusimicrobiota; class Endomicrobiia; order Endomicrobiales; family CAIRNS01; genus CAZNYG01. The sequence goes on from CAZNYG010000001.1 coordinate 3,553, forward strand.
AGACGTACTTGTGGTCGTATCCCCTCGGCAGCTTCCCGAACTGGCCGTCGAACCTGCGGCCGCACGTGTTGTCGCGGCCCGGCTCGCACCAGCAGTCCCTGCCCCAGTCCCTGAACGACAGGATTATGCGCCTCAGGAGCGGGTCGCTGGTAAGCAGCGCGCCGCCTTCGCCCATGGTGATATGATGGGCGGGATAAAAGCTGCATGTCGCTATATGGCCGAAAGTCCCGGTGAATCTCCCCCCGTATTTTGAACCGAGGGCGTCGCAGTTGTCTTCGATATACCACAGCTTATGCTGTTCGCAGATCCTTTGAACTCCCGCGATATCGACGGGATTGCCGAGCGTGTGAGCAAGGACTATGGCCCTGGTCTTGCGGGTAACGGCCTTTTTCAGCCTGCTTACGTCAATATTATAGCTTCCCGGCTCGATATCAACGAACACTGGGACGGCGCCGTTCTGAATGATGGGGTTCAGCGTTGTAGGGAATCCGCACGCGGTGGTGATGACTTCGTCGCCCGGCCTGAGCCTGCGCTTTTCAAGCAGGGGCGATGTCAGCGCCGTCACGGCCAGAAGGTTGGCGGACGACCCGGAATTAGTGAGAAGGCAGAATTTGGCCCCAATGAAATTCGCCAGCCTCTTTTCGAACTCCTGAGCGTATCTGCCCGAGGTAAGCCAGAAGTCGAGCGATGAATCAACCAGCGCCGACAGTTCTTTTTCGTCATACACCCTGCCGGCATAATTGACGTAGTCTTTGCCGGGGGCGAACGTACCGTTTTTTGACGTTGCCTTATGATAACGGGATACTTTTGCGAGTATTTCTTTTCTCAGTTGCTGCGCGGAACCCATGGTCACCTCGTATCGTAACGTAAGTTGCTAACGTGTCCTGCAGTGCTTCAGGTACTGGTCGTTCTCGAGTGTTGTTCTATCGAAAGAATCCATGTTGCGGCTGAAACAGGAGTACATCTCGCTGATGGCATCCTTCAGCGCCGTGAACCTGAACTTTCCCAGTTCCTTCAGCAGTTTGCCGTTGCTGCCGCTGTATTCTGTATTAAGGCCCTCGTTCAGTACTTTTACCGGAGACTTGTGAGATCCGACCCCGTTGATGATGCCCGCGATCGAGACAAGATCGACCGGGGCGCCGGTACAGACGTTGCAGGCTTTGCACGCCGCGCCGTGTTCAATAAAGTGCGCGGTTATCCGCGACAGATCGTCCATGTAAAGGTAGTCGAAAAAGACGTTCTGGTTAATCACGATGGGAAGTCCGAAAATATTCTTCAGTATGGCGTTCGATATGAAACGGATCGCGTGGTCTTCGTGCCTGCCGTAAACGCCGAACAGCCGCAGATCGATGATATTTTCAGCGCTCAGGGAATATTTGGCACATACGTACTTCGAGAAACCGTAAGGGTCTCCGGGTACATGCGTGTCAAAATATTCTTCGGACATCAGCGGCACATAGTGTTGACGGGAGTACTCGGCCCCGCTCCCGAAGTACAGTATTTTATCCACAAGGCCCCCGCAGCGGGCGACGGCGAAGAACATCTTCAGGTTGACGGCCGCGACGTCCGGCCTTCCTTCGTCGTAATCTGTTTTTCTGGAGCCGCCGACGTTCGCGCAGTGGATGATGACGTCGATCTTTTTTTCTTTTACAAATTTCATCACGGCGCCGGCGTCGGTCAGCTCAAGTTCGGAGTGAAACGGATAAAACAGATCGTACCGGGCGGCTTCGCGCGCCTGAAAGTATTCGACCAGGGATTTTCCTATGAATCCCCGCGCTCCCGTTATCAGTAACCGCTTTTTACCCGGCATTTTCCGCCCTGTCAGAGCCTGTTCTGTATTTTCAGCCATTGTATCGTGCGCTTTATCGCTTCGCCGGTGTTGACTTTAAAGGTCAGTCCGAGCGTGTTCTGAGCCAGTGTGACGTCCGGCACGAACTTTGACCGGGGCGTTTTCCCGCTTGCCGGCACATGGACGATCTCAGGCGCTGACGGGAAGTGCGATGCTATACATTCCGCGAGCCGCCTGAGCGTTATACCTTCCGGGCTTCCCACGTTGTACGATTGTCCGGGAGTGCCGTCAACAAGTATCCTTAGAAGCCATGCCGCCATGTCGCCGGCGTACATGTAACTGCGCACCGTCCCTTCGTCGCCGAGGATGTTTATGCTGCTGCCGAGCAGGCTGTCCCTGATGAAGTTGTTTACAGCCCACGGTTTGTCAAGAAGCTGGTACGGCCCGACAAAAGCGAAAGGACGTGCCGTGACAATAGGCAGCTTGTACTGGTTCCTGTACGCGGTGCAGAGCGTCTCCGCGTATCTTTTGGCTTCAGCGTATATCGAGAGTATCGAATCGCAGTCCGGGCCGCCGTGCGCGGTCTCAGGGATGCGGTCCTGCTCCAGCGGCTGGGGGCCGTAGATAAGCCCGGAGCTGACGTTAAGTATCTTTCGGATATTCGAAAGGCGGCCCGCCGCGTTCATCACCGCTCCGGTACCGCGGGCGATAACGTCCATGACCTTAAGCGGATCGGACGCGTGCTGCCGGTTGTCCGGATTCGCCGCCGCGTGGATGATATAGGCGACGTTGTCCGGTATCTCGATAAGGTTGCGGACGTCCTTTTCGATCAGGGTGACGTCCGGGCGCGTGGCGATATGCGGGGCGCGGGAGCTGAAACTTAGCGCGTGCTCTGAAAGAAGCATCATCTTCGTCCCGAAACCGTGCCTGTCGTTTAGGAAGGCGATCCTCTCGGCCAGCCACGTTCCGACGAACCCGGTACCTCCGGTAATGAACACCGTTTCGCCGCGAAGCGCCTCAAAAGCCTCCACGGACGGGCCGACCGCTTCCCTGCAATCGTTCTCAAGAACGCCTGAAATGACGCGTGTCATTGTGCTTTCCTCTTCTGCGATAATTGGATCGCCACTTCCACAATAAGGTCTTCCTGGCCCGCTATCACTTTGCGTTTGCCAAGTTCAAAGAAGATGTCTCTCGGATCAACTTCGTACTCTTCAGATATCCGTTCAACGTGTTTGGAAAAACCTGAGAATACCCCCGCGAGGCCGCTCACTATGCTCAAAGGCTTGATGCCGGGGGGAGATTTTACAAGCTCTTTGTCCGCCACGTCGCTCGCGTCAAGGACACCGTACAGGTCGATGCCGGTCGCGTAGCCCATTTTTTCGAGCACAGCCACCAGTATTTCGAGGGGTGTGTTGCCCGCGCCCGCTCCGAAACCTTTCGCGGTGCCGTCCAGGATCGAAGCGCCGGCCTCCGCCGCGGCCAGGGAATTCGCGACCGCCATGCTGAGGTTGTTATGCGCGTGGAAACCGACGGGTATGCCTAGATTATCGGCCAAGAGCCCCACTTTTTCCTTAACGTCCTTCGGAAGGTAGGCGCCGGCCGAGTCCATGAGTATGACGCCCTGGGCTCCGTACGATTCCATCTTCCGGGCCTCTTCGAGCAGGGTTTCTTTCGGCACCATGTGCGTCATCATCAGGCAGCCGTACGCGAGTTTCCCTTTTTCCCGGACAAAACTTATATGGCGTTCCGTTAGATCGGCTTCAGTGCAGTGGGACGCCACACGGACCGCGTCAACCCCCGCTTCAAGAGCCGGTTTGAGGTCCTTGTTGATGGTCGCGAATCCCGGAATAACGAATATCTCCAGCTTGCTCGTTGCAAGGTTCTCGCGGGCAACCCTGAGCATCTCACTGTCTTCTACGAGGCTGATGCCGACCTGAAGCGAAGAGGCGCCAAGGCCGTTTCCATGTCCCACTTCGACAATGGGGATGCGCGCTTTGTCCGCGGCCCTGCAGTAGGCGGCGATCTGTTCGGCGCTCAGCTGGTGGCCTATCGCGTGGGAACCGTCCCTCAACGTCGGGTCGGTGATCAGTATCTTTCTCATTGGTCCGTCCGTTTGCCGTATTTTTCCTTTGAAAACTCTTCGGCCGTTGCCACAGCCGCACAATTGATTATGTCCAGGTTGCCCGCGTAACTTGGGAGGTAGTCGCCAAGCCCTTTGACCCGTATCATTGTTATGACCCGGCCGTGTTCAAAGGTCGGCGGGATCGCGATCTCGTAGCCGGGAACGTATTTCTGGATCTTCTTAACTATCCGGTTGACGGAGTCCGTTATGCCCGCCATGTCCGGCTCGGCGATCTTGGCGAAGACGGTGGTCTGCATGTTGATGCAGGGTTGCGCCGGGTTGAGGATCAGGACCGCTTTCGTTCTCTTCGCGCCCGAGAACATCCTTACGCCCTTCTCGGTGGTCTCGATATATTCATCAAGGTTCGCCCTTGTGGCGGGCCCGGCGCTGCGGGACGAGATCGTAGACACAACCTCCATGTACTCTGCGCGCGGGTGTACCTGGCCGATTGCATAGGCGATGGGCGTGGACGCCTGCCCCCCGCACGTCACCATGTTAACGTTGTCCCTGTCCAGGCATTCCCTGAGATTGACCGCCGGTATGCACATGCTTCCCACCTGGGCGGGCGTCATGTCGATGGCGATGATGCCGAGTTTTTTCAGTATCGGCGCGTGTATCGCGTGAAAGTGGGCTGAGGTCGCGTCGAACACCAGTTCGAACCCGCCGGGATCCGCCTGTATGGCTTCGATGCTCCTGTCAGACACGGGCACACCGAGATTAATAGCCTTGGACATGCCGGCCGACTGCAGGTTCCTCCCTATGAAAAGCCTGCACTCGAGATATTTCGACCGGAGAACCTTGATCAGCAGGTCGGTGCCTATGAGGCCGCTGCCGAGTATGGCGACCTTCATCTTCCTGTCTTTGTTATCCATGGACGGCGTCCTGTTCTTCCCTGATGCAATTGTCCCGGTACTCAGCTTCCGACAGGAACGGGAACATGTTGTCGTACGGCATGGAGACCATGGTGCCATCTTCAAGCTGTTTGGAAGCGACGCGGGGGATAAGGAGCTGAGCGGAAGGCGTCATCACTTCGCAGATGACCGGGCCTTTCATTTTCATCAGCTCCCGGGTCTTTTTCTCCAGCTCCGCGGCCTTAGCGATCCTCATGTGCTTTATGCCGTAGGCGGCGGCGATCTTTTTCATGTCCGGGAAGCCCACGCCGGTTCTCGGGCCTTCGCCGATCAACCGTCCGCCGCAGAAATTCCACTGAGTGTGCCGTATAAGGAGATATCCGTTGTTGTTGAGAACGATTATCTTCACCGGCAGCTTGTTGAAGGCGATGGTCTGGAGCTCCTGCAGGTTCATCTGGATAGAGCCGTCGCCCGTGATGCAGTACACATCCTTTTTCCCGCCGGCCGCCGCCACGCCGATGACCGCGGGCATGTAGCCCATGGTCGAAAGGCCGCCCGTTATAACGTGCCTCTGCCCGAACTTGACCTTGAACGCCTGGGCGTGCACATGAAAACAGGATCCGGTGTCCACTACGACGAGGCCGTCTTTCGGCATGAGGTCGGAAAAGACCCGCATGAAATGGTATGAATTGACGCCTTTCTTTTCTTTCACGTATTCAGGAAGGTCTACCGGGTAGCGTTTTTTCCAGTATTGAGCCTTTTCCACCCATTCGATGTTCTCGTTCCGGTATGTCCAGCCCGATAACGCTTTCAGGAAATCTCCCGCGTCCGCTTTTATGGCGATGTCGGGCACTACTGAGGGCTTTTTCAGCTCCGCTTCATCTACGTCGACAACTATCTTGCGCGCATACCTGGCGAAGTTCTTGTAATCGTAACCTACCAGGCCTATGCCAAGCCTGCAGCCTATCACTATAAGGAGGTCGCAGTTCTGCACCGCGAAATTCGCGGCGCGGTCGCCGTAAGTCCCGGGCCTTCCCACGAAAAGAGGGTGGTTATGGCCGATGATATCCATGCCGAGGCGCGACGTGATCAGCGGAATGTCAGTTTTTTTGATGAAACCGTGCAGCAGGCCGATGCTTTCCGAAAGACGCACGCCCGCGCCCGCGAGGATCAGCGGCCGCCTGCTTTTCAGAAGCTCCTGTTTGACCTGTTCGATCTTCTTGCGAAGCTGAGCTTTATCGGCCGCGCTTTCTTCCGGAGGGACGAACCCTTCGCACCGGCCGGGGTCGAACATGGCGGCCTGCACGTCTATGGGACACTCGAGATATACCGGCCCGACACGCGGGCTTTTAGCCAGATAGATGCACTTTTCCACTTCATAACGGACACGCGAAAGATCGTCCAGCATGACCGAGTACTTGGTGATGTGATCGAACAGCGGGATGCTGTCAAAACCCTGCAGAGGGAACTGTCGCGGCCCTTTTACCCGGGCAAGAGCGGCTTTCGATTGTCCCCCGACTATAACGCAGGGGGCGGAATCGACGTATGCTCCCACAACGCCGGTTATAGTGTTCAACGCGCCCGGCCCCGCCGTGACGTACGCCACGCCCAGCCGTCCGGTGTAACGGCCATACGCGTCCGCTGCCATCGCGGCGGCCTGCTCATGCTGGAAGCAGATGAATTTAACTCTTTTGTTCTTATAGACGGCGTCCGTCAAATGCATTATCATGCCGCCCGTTATCATGAAAATGCGTTCGGCGCCTGCTTCGTACAGCATTTGTGTTATATAATCCGCGACACGTATCTTCATTATATCGGTTCTCCCGCGACTAAATTGATCGTAGCAATCGTGGCAGGCTGAGGCTTAAGCCTGCGCGTGCTGATACTGCCGGTCTTGAACGGAATTCGCGCGGACTAAAGCCCGCGCCTGCAGATATTTTGCGAATAATAGTCTGTGTACCATTTGACGGTTTTCCTGAGGCCGCTTTGCAGGGAATGCCGCGGTTCCCAGCCGAGTACGCGCCGCGCTTTGCCGGAGGCGAGGTATTGGTGTTTTATCTCGTTCTTCGCGATGTTCAGCACTTTGTAATCGGGTTCTTTCCCAAGGGCCTTGTACAGGGAATCGAGGAACTCGAGCACCGTTATCGGGTTCTCGTCGCTGAAATTGAACGCTTCGCCGGCAAGCTTCTTTTTCTCGAGCTGTTCGGCCAGCAGCACGTACCCGTTGACGATATCGTCAACGAACACGTAGTCGCGGGTGAATTTCCCGTCGCTTCTCACCTGGAAGGTCTTTCCGGAAAGCGCGCATCTGACCGCGTCCGGGATGAGCCTTGAATAATTGAAATCGCCCGGCCCGTAGATATTGCCGCAGCGCGTTACCGCCACCGGCAGGCCGTAGGTGTTGAAGTAAGTGTGGCAGATGAGGTCGGCGCAGCTTTTCGAAACATCGTAAGGGTGGGTTCCCTTCAATGCCGCGTCTTCCCTGTATGGGAGGACTTTATGGATCCCGTAGGCTTTATCGCTTGAGGCGGCCACTATGGCTTTTGCTTTTCCGGAAAGCCTGCTTGCTTCCAGCACGTTCCATGTACCCTCGATATTGCTCTTGTAAGCGCGGAGCGGTTCCCTGTTGCATACTCCAACGATCGCTTCAGCTCCCAGATGGAAGATGACCTCAGGTTCGCTGTCGGCGAGTATCCTCTTCACAAGCCCGAGGTTCGCCACGCTTCCCCTGATGAGCCTGAACCTGCCGTAGTCGGTTTTTCCGAGAAGGCTGTGACGCCTGTTCGTCCTGATATCAAGCCCGGTTACCCTGGCTCCGCCGTTCACCAGCGCGAGCGTGAGGTTGCTTCCGAGGAACCCTTCGCTCCCGGTCACCAGCACGTTCTTCCTGTTCCAGAAGGCTTTATTCATTCGGCATTACTCCCAGGTCTTCCATGTCGCTTTATCGGTTTCCCACAGTTTTTCAAGTTCGATCTTGTCGCGCAGCGTATCCATGCATTTCCAGAAGCCGTCATGCTTGTAGGCGTTCAGCTCGCCGTCGCGGGCGAGCCGTTCAAGAGGTTCGCGTTCCCAGACCACCGAATCGCCGTCGTTAATATAATCGAATATCTCAGGTTCGAGGACGAAGAATCCAGTGTTGATCCAGGAACCCTCCCCCTTGGGCTTCTCGAGGAATGAGTTCACGCCGTTGTCTTTGCGTATGTCGATGACGCCGAAACGGCCCGCGTTCTGCATTGCGGTGAGCGTGGCCAGCTTCCCGTTCGTCTTGTGGTGTTTGATGACCGACTTTATGTTGACGTCCGAGACGCCGTCCCCGTAGGTCATCAGAAAAGGCCTGTTGCCGACATAGTTCCGCACCTTCTTCAGCCTGCTGCCGGTCATGGTATCCAATCCCGTGTTCACCAGCGTTATTTTCCACGGTTCGGACGTGGTCGAATGGACTTTGGTCTCGTTGCGTGTCATGTCGATGGTAAGGTCGCTCATGTGCAGGTAATAATGGGAGAAGTATTCCTTTATCCTGTAGCCCAGGTAACCGAGGCAGATCACGAAATCGTTGAACCCGTAATGAGAGTAGGATTTCATGATGTGCCACAGGATCGGTTTGCCGCCGATCTCCACCATCGGTTTGGGGATAGTTTCGGTCTCTTCACTGATACGGGTCCCGCGGCCGCCTGCCAGAATGACTACTTTCATCGGTTTTCTCCCGAGGGGACATACGTTCCTTTCCTGAAGTACTCTATGGTCTTTTTGAGCCCTTCTTCAAGGCCGATATCCGGGGACCATTTGAGGATCGTCTTCGCGCGCGTGATATCCGGGCGGCGTACCTTCGGGTCGTCAACCGGCAGCGGTTTGTAGACGATCCTCGATCTGCTTCCGGTCAGCCGTATGATGATCTTCGCCAGTTCATTCAGCGTGATCTCGTGCGGGTTCCCGATATTCACCGGGTCATTGAAATCAGAAAGGAGCAGTTTGTTAATGCCCGCGACCAGATCGCTTACGTAGCAGAACGAGCGCGTCTGCTGCCCTTTGCCGAACACGGTCACCGGTTTGTTCTTCAGCGCCTGAGCGATGAATTCGGGAACGGCCCGGCCGTCGTGTCGGCGCATTCTGGGCCCGTAGGTATTGAAAATGCGCACGATCCGCACTTCCATTTTGTGGTAGCGGTGGTAGGCCATGGTCATGGCTTCCTGGAACCGTTTCGCTTCGTCATATACGCCGCGGGGCCCGATGGCGTTGACGTTGCCCCAGTAGGTTTCCGGTTGCGGATTGACCAGAGGATCGCCGTATATCTCGCTGGTCGAAGCGATAAGCACCTTCGCACTCTTTTCCTTTGCGAGGCCAAGGATCTTGTGAGTGCCCAGGGCTCCGACCTTCAGCGTGGGGATGGGATGCTCGAGATAGTCGAAAGGGCTGGCGGGCGACGCGAAATGAAGTATCGCGTCGAGCTTGCCCGGAACATGGATGTAATTGGTTACATCCTGCTTGATGAAGCTGAACCGGTCGTGGCCGAAAAGGTGTTCGATGTTCTTCAGGTCGCCCGTGATCAGGTTGTCCATCACAATGACGGTATGGCCTTCACCGAGCAGCAGGTCGCTTAAGTGAGAACCGAGAAAGCCGGCCCCGCCGGTGATCAGAATGCGCATGGGACGGACTTTCCTGTTCTTTATGGTGGATCTCTTTGACATGTGTTCTCCTATCTGCCGACCGAAACGTACGTGAAACCAGCTTTCCTTGCCGCGTCAGGGTCGAATATATTGCGGCCGTCAATGATAATGGGATGCTTCAGGAGTTTCTTTATGCGGGACAGTTCCATCTTCCTGAACTCATCCCATTCCGTAAGGATCAGCGCGCAATCCGCGCCTTTAAGCGCGTCCGCGGCCGTCTTCTTCAAAGACACGCCCTTGAGTAACGCGCGGGCCCGTTCCATGGATGCGGGGTCATACGCCTGTATCCTTGCCCCTGCTTCCTGGAGCTTCCCTATTATGTCGATCGAGGGAGCGAAACGCATGTCGTCGGTCTCCGGTTTGAACGCCAGCCCGAGGACGCCCACCGTTTTCCCCTTCAGGTTCCAGAGCGCTTCTTCGACTTTTTTCACTATGCCGGCTTTCTGCTGTTCGTTAATTTTCTTCACTTCTTTAAGAAGCCCGAACTCATAGCCGAGTTTCTTCGATATCCACATGAAGGCTTCAAGGTCCTTTGGAAAGCAGAACCCGCCGAACCCGATCCCCGCGTACAGGAAGGCCTTGCCGATCCTGCGGTCCATACCCATGCCTTCGGCGACTTTTTCTATGTCCGCGCCCGTTCTCTCGCAGATATTCGCCACCGCGTTGATGAAAGATATCTTCGCCGCGAGGAAGGAGTTAGAGGCATGCTTGATGATCTCGGCGCTCTTGATGTCCGTTACAAGGACGGGAGCCTTGATCGGCCTGTAGATCTCGCGCAGCAGCTTTTCCGCGCGCGGCGAACCGACCCCTATGACTATACGGTCGGGATTGAAGGTGTCGTGTATGGCCGAACCTTCACGGAGGAACTCGGGGTTGGACGCGACATCGAAAGGAATATCTTTTTTCAGGTTGCGGGCGACCGTCTTTTCGACCCAGTTGCCCGTTTCGACAGGGACCGTTGACTTGTCAACGATAAGCTTGTAGCCGGTCATGTTCTCGGCGATCTCGCGGGCCACGGCTTCCACAAAAGACAGATCGGCCGAACCGTCGTCACGCGGCGGCGTGCCCACGGCGATAAACATGACCTCGGATGCTTTTACCGCGTCTTTGATCTTCGTCGTGAAGCTCAGCCTTTTCCGCGCGGCGTTCTTTTTGACCAGTTCCTTAAGCCCCGGCTCGTAGATCGGTATCCCGCCTTTTTTAAGGACAGCGATCTTGTTCGGATCGTTGTCGACGCATATTACCTTGTGGCCAAGTTCCGCGAGGCATGCCCCCGTTACGAGGCCCACATAACCTGTTCCAACCACTCCGATCGTAAGCATGTTGTCTCCTGTTCGTTTCAGTTGACTTTTCGAGTTGAATAAATAGTTTACAGGTATCCCTGTTCCGACAGGAATTCCTTCATGGCTTCCCGCCAGGGACGCGGCAGTTTCTGTCCGTCGCATTTTAAGGCATAGTTGCACATACCGGAAAAAGCAGGCCTGCCGACCCTGCAGTTTATGTCTTTAATGCACATTTTCAGTATAAGCGCCTCGGGGGCGCCCATCATGGCGGCGATCTCCCGGGCGATCTCGTAACGCGAGGCAAATCCTTCGTTCGTGACGTGATAGATACCGTAAGAAGACCGTTCCGAGAGCGCCGCGATCGCGCCCGCGAGGTCGGCTACGTATGTCGGAGCGCTGACCATGTCGGTGACCGCTTTAACCTGCCGGTTGTTCTTGAAGGATTCAGCGATGGACGTGACAAAATTTGACCGCTTGGCCCCGTAAAGCCAGGAGACGCGGACTATGTAAAAACGGTTCAGCAGATTCCGGACGAACCATTCCCCCTGAAGTTTCGACTTCGCGTATTCGTTGAGAGGATCGGTCTCATCATATTCTCTGTATCCTCCGGCCGGCGGATTTTTCCCGGAGAAAACATAATCCGTGGAAATATAGATCATTTCCGAGTCAAAACGCTGGCAGGCCAGCGCGATGTTCCTCGTGCCAAGCGCGTTGACGCGGTAAGCGTGTTCCGGTTTTTCCTCGCATTCGTCGACATTTGAGAGCGCGGCGGAATGAATGACCATATCGGGGTTCAGCCTGCTGATATGGTCGTAAACGGCTTTCTGATCGGTAATATCCACGTTTTGGACGGGGTACCCCGCCATGTTCGATATCCTGCTTATGCCCGAGACTTCGTGCTTGAAGCTTAAAGCGCGGGCAAGTTCCGTTCCCAGTAAACCGTTGATGCCGGTGATGAGTATCTTCATAAGGGCAATGAAAAATGTAAAGTGTAAAGTGTAAAACGATGAATCAGGTCAACGACGAATTCAAAATAAACAGATATTCATTCGTCCGTTGTTCATTTTACATTTTACTTTCTACATTTTTCATTCAGCTCTCCTCCCCTGTACTGCCTGTCGTAATATTTCCTGAACGAGGCGTTCTTCAGTTTCTTCCACCACCAGGCGTTGTCCCGGTACCATTTTACGGTTTCCGCAAGGGCGTGTTCGAAATCTGTGTCCGGAATGAAACCCAGTTCCTTCCCTGTCTTCCTGCAGCTTATCGAGTAGCGGCGGTCATGGCCCGGGCGGTCGGCGACCCTCTTTATCAGCGTCTTCGGCTTGCCAAGTATCTTCAGGATCATGGCCGTCAGATCGATGTTTGGCACTTCTTTGCCGCCGCCTATGTTATAGATCTCGCCCGGCCTGCCGTCATGCATGGCCCGGTCGATGCCGCGGCAGTGGTCAGTGACGTAGAGCCAGTCCCGCACGTTCTTTCCATCACCGTAAAGAGGGAGCGGCTTGTTCTCGAGAGCGTTGGTAACGAACAGAGGTATGATCTTTTCCGGATACTGATACGGGCCGAAATTGTTCGAGGCGCGCGTAATGACGGCTGGAATGCCGTAGGTGATGAAATAGGAACGGACCAGAAGGTCGCTGGCGGCTTTCGACGAGGAATAGGGGCTGCTCGGGTTCAGCCTGCTCTCTTCGGTAAAAGACCCCCTGTCGATGCTTCCGTACACTTCGTCCGTGGAAATGTGGACGAATTTGCTGATGCGGGCCTCGCGCGCCGCTTCCAGCAGAGTGAACGTTCCCTTGACATCGGTCTGGATGAAAGCGTCAGCGGAAAGGATCGACCGGTCGACATGCGTCTCCGCGGCGAAGTTCACTATGATGTCCGCTTTCTTCACCAGAGGGAACACTTTTGCAGCGTCGCAGATATCCCCTTTCACGAACCTGTACCGCGGATCCTTTTCGAAGCCTTTCAGGTTGTCGAGGTTCCCCGCGTATGTAAGTTTGTCCAGGTTTATGACTTTGTAAGAGGGGTAGGCCCTCAGAACATACCGGATAAAATTGGACCCGATGAATCCGGCGCCGCCGGTGACAAGGATGGTGGCAGCCGATGATGCCGAATGATCTCTTTTCATATCATGTTCCCGATGGTAAGTTCTTCCTTGATTTTTTTCCCTGCAGATAGAAGGCCGCGAACAGGCACAGCACAAGTGTCACCGAAAACGCGATCATTGCCGCGAACTTTGCTCTTTTAGGGAGAGGATTTCTTTCCGCGAAAGGGACTACTTCGATCTTTGTCGGCTCGATACGGAACTCGCTCAGTCCGCTGCTTAAAGGCACCGGATTGACTACAGTCCTGATATAGCGCACTATCACTTCGAGTTCCTTCAGAGCGCCGGCGTAAAGGTTCTGGTGCCTTTCGTAAAGCACGTCGATCGCGGATCTCACCAGCAGGAGCGATTTCTCCTTGGAGTCGGTCCGCGCGGATACTTTCAAAAGATCGGACATATCTTCATAAAAAACCCTTTTCTGTATATACTCCTGTTCCAGAGGGAGAGACCGGGATGCCATTCTTTTCGCGATCTCCTCGACCATGGGTTCCGAAACCATGATCGCCTTCAGCGAGGCGGGAGATTCGAAAGCTTTCGGGCCGTTGATCCCGATACGGATCAGGGAATAGGCCTCGTACTGGGCAGGTTTCATCCGGAACACGAAAAACACCCCCAACGCGGCCGCGACGGCAGGAAGTAGTATGACTTTCCACTGCTGTTTCAAGGTAACGATCAGGTCATCAAGCGAGATCTCATCTTTGTTACCTTCCATCGAACCCTCCATTTAAGTAGTATAATATGTAAATTCTATAAAAAAATCAGTTTTATTTCAATATTTTGCCGGATCGCGCCAGGGATAGAATTCCTTTTCATTCGCCGCCCGCGCGATCTTTCTCCTGTTGATCCCCGAGCCCTTCAGTTCCAGCTGGACTGTCAATTCGTCGGCCGACTGTCGGCGGCGGTAAGCAAGTTTGATCTCCCAGCAGTGGAGGTCCCGGTAAACGCGGAACTCCTGATCGTTGAACCTGAACGCGTTGAACCGGTCGGCGATGCTCGAGTGCATGTTGTATTCAAGCCGGGTCTTGTCGTTCGCCCAGAAGCCGAATCCCGCGTTTACGTCCAGGTCTTCCGGGCGGGCGGACTGGTAAAATGCTCCCAACGAAAGGTATCGGTCGTCAACCCAGCTGACGCGCATGTCGCTTTGCACCGAATCGATCGAAAAAGGAGTGATCCCGCCGCTTTCCCTGAAGTAGGCGCTGTAGAACCTCGAAGGGATCCAGGTCAATTCGTTGACGAGCGGGAAGATCCTGTCGGCCCAGTCATTGACAGGGTTCAGCCTGCTGTGGCGGAAATCGTACCCGGTGGAATTGCGCACGGTCAGTTTACCCGCGTACACCGAGTTCGTGAACGAAAGACTGTTGACGTCCTCCCCGTAATCGTCAGCGTAATAGTCTATGAGAAGCGAATTGATCTCCGAACGAAGGCGGTAGTTGTGCGCCAGATCCCAGTCCATCCAGCGAAGCGCCCGGTATCTCATGTTCAGGTTCGAATAATAGCGGGTAATGAACCGGTCGGCAAGGTCCGCGGCGGAAGCGCGGTCCTGCCAGTTCTCGATAAGTCCAAGGCGCGGTTTCAGCGTGAACTTCTTCCCTAAACGGTAGTCTTTCGTTACTGACGCGTCCACGTCCCCGCTCAGCGAATAGCACCCGTTCGTTTTCGTGTACTGGTTCTGGAAATTCGACGCCATCGAGAAATAGAACGGAAGCTTTCCCCTCGTCGGATAGAGGACATGCGACAGGCGGGGCAGCGTGATGCTGGTTATCGCGAAACTGCCGGCAGCGGGGTCATAATCATCGTAGCGCTCTGTCACGACGCGGAAATTCGTCAGTGACGTCTGGCGAGTAAGGGAGCCGAACGTGTGCAGCTGCTGCGTGATCCTCTGCCAGTTCTCCTGAAAATACGCGTTGTTGAAACTGGTATCGCTCAGGAAGTCGATCTGACCCTGCGCGGTCCAGCTGGGGTCCAGCTTCTGCCAGTACGAAGACCGCAGGTTCCAACGCTCGCTGCCAGTCGTCTGTTCTTTGATATGGTAGCCGTAGATCGCGCCCTTTACGCGTTCCTGATGATTGAGCCCGTATTCCGCCCCGGTACCCCACCCGCGCTTGCTGTAGTAGTCCAGATACAGCTTACCGTAAGACCTTTCGCTGAATGGATAGGTGTAAATTGTTTTAATGATCAGGCCGTCATCGCTGTTGTATCCGGGTTGTATTGCAAGGTTGTTGCGGTGAGGGCCGAGCCCCTGAGAATAGAAGGGAAGGTAGAAGACGGGGACATTGCGCAGGTAAAGAACGGCGTTATACACCGTTATGCGCTTGTCCATGACGATCTTCGCGCGTTTGGCGCGGAAAGTATAATGGGGCCTCTCGAGCTCGCACGTCGTCATGACCATGCCCTCGACCCGGTATTTACTCTCGCTTTGACGCTCCGCGCTTTTTGCCGCGAAGAACCATGGATCGGCGAATCCCTTCGCGTTCGTTATCCGTCCGGTCCCGCTGCCGTAATCGTAGTGGATAGCGTCCCCCCGGATGACATTGTTCTTGTCTTTCAGCGCCGCGCTCGATTCCGCAATCGCGTACTTTTTGTCCAGGTAAAAACGCACCAGTTCGGCCTGCAGGGTCTTTTCTTCCCAGATGACTGTGACGCTGCCGCGGGCTATGATGTAGCGCGCGGCCTCATCATACTCAAGCTGGACGCACCGGATCTCGACTTCTTCTTCCTTGGGCTCGGCGGCATACGCGCCGCGCCCCAGGAACCCCGTACCCGACAAAAGGGCAATGGCGATCAAAAGGCAGGAATAAGCGGAAAAAAAATTCATGAGGTAAGAAGGGCCTTCCCGGCAGGCGGGCCGCCGCGGCCGGTGTTATTTCGCCAGGAACGCTGCGCCGACTACTCCCAGTTTCTTTGTGGACTGGGAAATAACGATCCTGCAGGCTTCGGAAGCCGAAGTGAAAGCGCGTTCCTTGACGGTCCTCTGAATTGGATCGAGAAGAAAACGGCCCGCCCTGCTGACGCCTCCGGCAAGGACGATCATCTCCGGATTCATGAGGTTGATGACGCCGGCAAGGACGACGCCGAGCATTTCACCCGCCTCGTTCCAGATACGGACGGCAAGAGCGTCGCCTTCCTCGGCGGCAAGGGACAGGACTTTCGGTGTGATCAGGTCCAGGTTGCCCTGGACGATCTTCGCGATTGCTGTGTTCCGGTCTTTCTTCACTATCTCCCGCGCTCTCTGGCTCAGGAACGGAGCGCCGACATACCGTTCGATGCATCCCCGGCTGCCGCAATTGCACTGCGGCCCATCGGCGTCGAGTGAAATATGGCCTATCTCTCCGGCCGATCCCGTAGCCCCGCGGTATATTCTGCCATCGAGCATGACACCCCCGCCCACTCCCGTGCCCAGAGTGACGCAGACGAGGTTACTGACCTTTCCTTTGGCGTCCAGCCAGTACGCTCCCACCGCGGCCGCGTTGGCGTCGTTGTCGATGACGACCGGACGCTTAATTTCCTTTTCCAGCATTTTTCTCAGAGGCACCTGCTTCCACTCCGTCATATTGGGAGAAAAACGCACGACGCCTTTTTCCTGGTCGATATCGCCGGCAACGCCGACACCGACGCCGCAGATGCTTTTGAAATGAGGCATTTTGCGGGCTTCCCCGGCGATCTCCCTGACGATCATGGCGGGAAGGGAATCGATCCTGTTCGGAACGCTGGACTCTTCGCAGATGTTGCCTTTCTGATCGACGATCGCTATCTTGATCTCCGTGCCGCCCAGATCGATGCCCAGAAAAAATGAGTTCATGGTTGCCTCTCTTGCCGTTTTGTGAATGCTTGTTTGAAATTTCTGTAAAAACCGCCCACCAGATAGAGTGAACCGCAAATGACGGTCACGGGATCTTTTTCCGACATCAACAAAGCGTCACTTAAATTTGAAGCTGACAGCACCTCCGCGCCCGGCGCGGCTTTTTTGATCAGCGCAGCCAGCCGTCCCGGTTCGAGCGTCCTTGAGGAAGGGACGGGAACCGTTATGACCCGGGATGCCCGCCCGGCGATGATCCTGGACATGGAACTGAAAGCCTTGTCTCTCAGGATGCCTGTTATGAACGTTATTTTCCTGTTTCTCCAGACACCTTCGGAGAGAACGTTGACGAGAGCGCGCATCCCTGAGGGGTTGTGGGCTCCATCGGCAATAAGCAGGGCCTCGCTCCTTTTTCTCCGGTACACGGAAAAACGTCCTGGCCAATCAACGTTCTTCAACGACTTCCTGATGACCGGTTCAGAGATGTTGTATCCTTTTTCCCTGAGCGCTCCGATGGCGGCAAGCCCCAGGGCCGTGTTGGCAGCCTGGTGGCGCCCGGCAAGAGGGATGGCATACCTTATGTCCATTCCGGGGCCATGGAAGGTTCCATGGTGGCCCATCCCGTCACGCGAAGAAGCATAATTCTCCACACTGAAGTCCTGCCCGGACATTAACACTTTTGCGTGCAGGGAACGGGCGGCCTCCAATACTGTTTTACGGGCTGATCCGCGCTGGGCCCCGCAGATAACGACGGAACCTTTCTTTATGATCCCCGTTTTTTCCCCGGCGATCTCCGGGATAGTGTCGCCCAGATATCCGGTGTGGTCATAATCTATCTCTGTGATGACCGCCGCGAGAGGAGCGGGTATAACATTGGTGGCATCATATCTGCCGCCGAGCCCTGTTTCAATGACCGCAATATCAACGCTTTTCCTGGCGAATATCATAAAAGCGAGCCCGGTAATAAATTCAAAGAAACTCACCGAATGGCGTCGCGCCAGCGGCCCGTAACGCAGGGCAAGCGCGTCCAGATATTCACGCCTGACCGGAAGCCCGTTTATCCGGATGCGCTCTTCTATCGAACAAAGATGAGGCGACGTATAGAGGCCCGTTCTGTATCCAGCGCCTGTCAGGATCCCCGAGATGATGCGGGAAGTCGATCCTTTGCCGTTCGTTCCGGCTATATGGACGGCGGGAAAACGTTTTTCCGGATGTCCCGTTCCCGCCAAAAAAGCGCGGATACGTTCCAGCCCCGGATTCAGCCCGGAGAATTCTTTTTCCTGCCACTGTTCCAGACCCGTTAAAGGCGCTGAGCCTTTGGCGTTCATGCAGGCTGCTGGAACTTCCTGCCGCGTTCGGAAAAGAAAAGAAGCAGTTTGCCGAGAGTATTCTTCAGGTCGGCGCGATCGATGACCATGTCCACCATGCCGTGCCTCATAAGGAATTCGGACAGCTGGAATCCTTCGGGAAGCTGCTGGCGGATGGTTTGTTCGATGACCCGCGGCCCCGCGAACCCGACCAGCGCTCTGGGTTCCGCTATTATCAGGTCGCCCAGCATCGAGAAAGACGCGGCCACCCCGCCGGTCGTAGGATCTGTTACAACGGAAATGTACGGTACCCTCATTTCCGACAGCCGCGCCAGCGCGGCGCTTGTCTTGGCCATCTGCATCAGGGAGAGTATCCCTTCCTGCATGCGGGCGCCTCCAGAGGCTGAGACGATTATAAGGGGCGCTTTTTTCTTCCCCGCCCGTTCGATAGCCCTTACGATCTTTTCTCCGACCACCGCCCCCATGCTCCCGCCCATGAACTCGAAATTCATGACCGCGATGACGGTTTCAAGGCCGTTGACCTTCCCTTCACCAGTGACAACGGCGTCTTTCAGCCCTGAAGCGGATATTTTGCGCGCGTAATCGGGAAATCCGAGCGGGTCGCATGGAGCGAGGTCCGGGTCTAATTCACTGAACGTGCCGTCGTCAATGAGTTGCTTTATCCTGTCGGCCGCGTTCAGCCGGAAATAATAACCGCACTTGGGGCACACACGGTAGTTCTCTTCAAGTTCTTTCTGATAAATGATCTGTTCGCACTTTTTGCATTTAGTCCACAGGCCTTCGGGTATTTCTTTTCGCGTGGATTCGCTGACGGTTTCTGCCATGTAACGTTTCCTCCTGTCATTCAAGCGCTTCTTTAAGGGAACGGATGAATGGGGCGACCGCTTTACACGCGGAAGCCGTCGATGAAGATTTCCGGACGATTTCAATGATCGCCGAGCCTACGATTATGCCGTCGGCGTGCGGTTTCAGGAGCCGCGCGTGCGCGGGTGACGAGATCCCAAAACCGACATAGCGGGGGTTACGGGTGATGTTCCGGGCGGTCACGTCAAGGAATGCCCGGATCCCCGGTGGTATCTCTTTCCTGCCTCCGGTGACTCCGGTCAGGGACACGACATATACGAAACCGGAACTGGCCGCGTCTATGGCTTTCATGCGGGCCGGCGGCGTGGTGGGCGCGGCGAGAAGGACAAGAGACAGTCCGTCCCTTTCGGTTCGTTCCCGGATCTCTCCAGCTTCTTCCGGGATAAGATCGGGGAATATGAAACCGTCGGCTCCCGCGTTCGCGGCATCTCTGATGCCGGGCGAAAGACCGCGCCTGTACACGGGGTTGAGATAACTCATAAGAACGACCGGCCCGTCGTTCCTTTTGCGGATCTTCTCGACCATCTTGAGTATGGCGCGATAACTGGTCCCGGCTTTGAGCGCCTGTTCGGAGGCGTACTGGATGGTGGCGCCGTCGGCCACCGGGTCCGAAAAGGGAACCCCTATCTCGACGATGTCGGCGCCGTTGTCAAAAAGCGCGCCGACAAGTTCGGGCGTCGCCCCGGCGTCAGGGTAGCCTCCGGTAATGTAGGCGACAAGGGCCTTGCGTTTTTCGCTGCGTAATCCGTGCGTTGTTGTCTGCAATCTATTCATAGGGCACCAGTATAAGTAAAGCAAATTAGCTCATGAGCTATGAGCTGCTATCTTTCTTTATCAACTGCCGGACGCTGTCGACATCCTTGTCGCCGCGGCCGGAAAGGCAAACGACGATGATCTTCTTCCTATCCAGTTTCGGGGCAAGGCGCGGCAGCCAGGCCAGCGCGTGCGAAGATTCAAGAGCGGGTATGATGCCTTCGGTCTCAGAGAGAAGCCGGAATGCCGCGAGGGCTTCCCTGTCGGTCACCGAGTGATACTCAGCGCGTCCGGAATCGTGGTAAAAGCTGTGTTCGGGGCCGATGCCCGGATAGTCGAGCCCGGCAGAAATGGAGTGCGTTCCCGCGATCTGTCCATCCCTATCCTGAAGGACGTAAGTTTTCATGCCGTGCAGGATGCCCGGCTTTCCCTTTCCTATGGATGCCGCCCCGGCGGCTTCAAGGCCGACAAGCGCGACCTTTTTATCATCGTTGAATGGAGCGAAAATGCCCATGGAATTGCTTCCGCCGCCCACGCAGGCAAGGACATAATCGGGAAGACGCCCTTCGGCTTTCATGATCTGCTTCTTTGTTTCACGGCCGATAACCGACTGGAATTCCCTGACCATGAAAGGATACGGATGAGGCCCCATTACGGACCCGAACACGTAAAATGTGTCCCTGATATTCGTCACCCAGTCGCGGAACGCTTCGTTGACCGCGTCCTTGAGCGTCCTGGTCCCGCTGTGTACGGGCACGACATCCGCGCCCATCAGCTGCATGCGGAACACGTTCAGTTCCTGGCGGCGCATATCCTCAACGCCCATATAAACGGCGCATTTGAGGCCGAGGAGCGCGGCGACCGTCGCCGTAGCCACTCCGTGCTGGCCGGCGCCCGTTTCCGCTATAACTCTTTTCTTTCCCATCCGGCAGGCGAGCAGGGCCTGCCCTATGCTGTTGTTCAGTTTGTGAGAGCCGGTATGGCACAGGTCTTCACGTTTAAGGTATATCCGGGCGCCGCCGAAATGTCGGGTCAGTTTTTCAGCGAAATAAAGAAGGCTGGGGCGGCCGATATATCCGTTCTGATACCCGCGCAGCGTATCCATGAACGAACGGTCTTTAAACGCGGCATCGAGTTCTTTTTCCAGCTCCATCAGGGGCATCCGGAGCGTTTCCGGAATGAACCGCCCGCCGTATGGCCCGTAGTAACCGCTATTCATATACAGATTCCTTGCCGGTATCCTTGTTCTTGTGTTCCGAGTCGATAAGACGGGCATCGTTACCGGTGTTGTCTGTCCGTCTGTTCCCGGGTCTTTACGCTATTCCTTCCGCCAGCAGGTCCCTTTCATCCAGTATGCCTACCGGAACACCTTTAATGTTCACGACGGGGATATTGTCAAAATTATGTTTTTTCAGTATCCTCGCGGCTTCCGCCGCCAGCAAATCCGGGCCGATCGTTTCCGGTGAAAGCGTCATGACGTCGGCTATGCGGCGCTGCAGCAGGCCCTTGTCTTTCTGCAGGTGGCGGCGAAGATCGCCGTCGGTAAAGAATCCCACCAGAACGCCTTTCGAGTTTACGACGCTGGCCGCCCCGAGGCGCGTTTTAGTCATTACGTAAAGAGCGTCCTCAACGGTCTGTTTATCGCCTATCAGAGGATTATCTTTTCCGGTGCGCATGATCTCCCCGACTTTGGCGGTAAGTTTTTTGCCTATGCCCCCGTCCGGATGGAACCGCGCCAGATGTTCTTTTTTGAAACCTTTCTTTTCGGCCGCGCACAACGCGAGAGCGTCGCCCATGGCCAGCATCGCGGTCGTGGAAGATGTAGGCACAAGATCATAGGGGCAGGCTTCCTTTTCGATGCTGGTCGTTATGATATGATCCGCCTGTTTCCAGAGCGGCGCGCCGGGACGCCCGGTCATGGCCATGACTTTCAGCCCCATGCGTTTGATTACCGGAACGACCTTTTTTATTTCTTCCGTTTCCCCCGTGTAGGAAAGAGCGATAACGGCGTCATGCGCCATCAGTGTCCCGATATCTCCGTGAAGGCACTCGGCGGGATGCAGGAAAACCGCGGGTATACCCACGGAAGACATGCTGGCCGCGATCTTCCTGCCGATCAGGCCGGATTTTCCAAGGCCCATGACTATTATCCTGCCCGGGCATTCGGCGATCAGGTCGACCGCCGCGTAAAAATCTTCGTCCAGATGATCCACCTGGGCTTTAACGGACGATGCTTCGATAAGAATGGTGTTCTTTGCTCGTTCCCTGACCGTAGCTGTCTTCATTATTTAAAGTCCTCGCGCGTGGCGTATGAAAGCGCTCATTTTATCGTAGTCTTTTCTGCGCGGAAGCCTTTCGACGCCAGAGGCAACGTCGACCGCGAACGGGCATGCCTTTTCGATGGCTTCGCCGACATTGTCCGGCGTAAGGCCTCCGGCCAGAAATATCTGTTTGCCGAAATCGGCCGCGCGGGCCGCGGCATCCCAGTTGAACGACTCCCCTGTCCCGCCCGGAACGCCTTCGACGTAGGCGTCAAGGAGGAAATAATCTGCCGAATCCCTGTATTCGGACAACGCCAGAAGGCTTCCTTCACCCTCGATCCTGAAGGCCTTGATCAACCGGCAGCCGGTCGCGTCTTTTACTTTTTTGCAGTAATCTGGTGTTTCTTTGCCGTGCAGCTGAACGATCTTTATCCCGCTCTTTTTTGCCGTTCTTTCCAAAACTGAGGGATCTTCGTCCACAAAAACGCCTGCCGCGGTAATGAACGGAGGCAGTTTCTCCATGATGTCACGGGCCCCGTTGACCGAGACCTTGCGCGGGCTTTCAGGCCAGAAGTTGAACCCGATAAAATCCGCGCCCAGGTTCGTGACGAGCAAAGCGTCATCGTAATTGGTGACGCCGCATATCTTCACTTTAACCATTGAACACTCCCTTCATTTCGCGGATGGCCGAGGGAACATTCCCGCTGCGCATTAAAGTCTCCCCGACAAGGAAAGAGGTTATGCCCAGCGAATTGAATTTTTCCACGTGCTCCGCGCCCTTGATCCCGCTTTCCACGACGACTATCTTGCTTTTAGGGATCAGCGGATACAGGCGGGCCGAGGTTTCAATGTCGACATCGAACGACGACAAATCGCGGTTGTTTATGCCGATCATCTCGGCTTCGGTCGAAAGGACCTTGTCGATGTCCTTTTGATCGTGCACCTCCACCAGGCAGTCGAGCCCGAAATTGTGCGCGAGTTCAAGCATTTCGATCAGCGTGAACAGGTCCACAAGGGCGGCGATGATCAATATCGCGTCCGCCCCGAACACCAGTGACTCGTACACCTGGTACGTGTCAAATATGAAATCTTTCCTTAAAACCGGCAGCGACGTGTTATCCCGGACCATCTGCAGGAAGGAAATGTCGCCTTTAAAGTAATTCTCTTCGGTCAGCACGGAGATGGCGCAGGCGCCCGATGCCGAGTAGAGCCGGGCCTGCTGCACGGGATCGAACTGTTCGCAGATGATCCCGCATGAAGGGCTGGCCTTCTTGATCTCAGCGATGATATTGATACGGTCTCTCCTGGATATCGCCGCGCGGAAATCACGCCGGGGCATGGCGTTATTAGCCATTTCCCTCAGGCGCACGACCGGCATTTCTTTCATTCTCAGAGCGAGCTTTTCCTTCTTTTTTGCCACTATGTCCGCGATCACGTTATTCATTGGTCATCCGCACCAGTTCATTCAAAGTGTGTTCCGCCCTGCCCGAATCGATCACCTCTTCGGCCGCGCTCACGCTTTCCTTGAATTCCTTTGTTTTGCCGCAGACAAGAAGCCCGGCCGCGGCGTTCATGAGGACGATATCGCGGTGAGGCCCTTTTTCACCACGCATGATCGCGCGCACGATGGCGGCATTGCGCGCCGCGTCCCCTCCCGTGATATCCTTCAGCGACGCGCGCCTGATCCCCATCGATTCCGGCGTTATGGTGAACGTCCTTATCTCTCCGTTGATCAGTTCCGCGACATTGGTGGGCGCGCCGTTGGATATTTCGTCAAGGCCGTCCTCGCTGTGCACTATCCATGCCCTGCGGGTCCCGAGATTGGCAAGTACCTTCGCCAGCATGACGAGAAGACTGTCATTATAGACACCCAGTACCTGATAATTAGCTCCCGCGGGATTCGTCAGGGGCCCGAGCAGGTTGAATATGGTCCTGATGCCGATCTGGCGGCGGGGCCCGATCGCGTACTTCATCGCGCCGTGGAGCGACGGAGCGAAAAGGAACCCGATGTTGATATCCTGAATGCAGCTTTCCACCTTTTCCGGGGTCACGTTCAGGTTTACACCCAGCGCTTCAAGCACGTCGGCGCTTCCGCAGGCGCTTGAAACCGACCGGTTCCCGTGTTTTGCCACCGGGATACCGCATGCCGCGAGCACAAAGGCCGTCGCGGTGGAAACGTTGAACGTGCATGTCCCGTCTCCGCCCGTACCGCAGGTGTCCAAAATGGTTTCGCGGTCGATGTTGATATCCTCACGGTCGATATCTACAAGAGAATGCACCCTTATGGGTGTTGCAAAACGGCGCATGATGCGCGCGCAGCCGGTGATCTCCTCAACGGTCTCGCCTTTCATTCGCAGAGCTGTTATGAAAGATCCGATCTGAGCTTCGGTCGCTTCGCCGGACATTATCTCCGACATGCACTCGGCGGCCTGCTGTTCGGTCAGGTTCTTTGCCTGCACGAGGGTGCTGATCGCTTCTTTTATCATTTCCTTTGCCTCCGCGGGCGGAAAGCCCGTGCCATGGCGACAAAATTCCCGAGTATCTTTTTGCCGTTTTCGGTAAGTATGGATTCCGGATGGAACTGGACACCCTCCACCATCATCGTCCTGTGACGCAGCCCCATGATCTCGCCTTCATCGGTCCACGCCGATACCGCCAGCGTCCGGGGCAGCCTCTTCCTGTCCACCAGAAGAGAGTGGTACCGCGTCGCGCTGAACGGTTCTCTTATGGAACGGAATATCGACTTTCCGTCATGGCGGATCATGGAGGTCTTGCCGTGCTTCAGCCGTGCGGCTCGGATGATCTTCCCGCCGAAAGCCTGGCCGATGCACTGATGGCCGAGGCATACACCCATAACAGGGATCCTGCCCGCGAACCTTCTGACAGCTTCAAGCGAGACGCCGGCATCGTCAGGGTTGCCGGGGCCCGGTGATATGAGCAGCATGTCCGGTTCAAGCTTCTCAATGTCGTCAGCCGTGATATGATCGTTCCTGAATACCCGCACGTTCTGTTCCCACTCGCTGAGGTACTGAACGATGTTATATGTGAATGAATCGTAGTTGTCGATTACGAGGATCATGCCTCTATGCCTTCTTCCGCCGCGTCCAGCGCCTCGAAAAGCGCAGCCGCCTTGTTGTGTGTTTCGCGATACTCGCTCTCGGGGTCTGAATCGGCGACAATACCCGCCCCAGCCTGAGCGTAGGCCACGCCGCCAGCCAGCAGGATCGTCCTTATCGTAATAGCCATGTCCATGTTCCCCGAATATGAAAAATAACCGACCGAACCCGCGTAAGTGCCCCTGGCTTCCGGTTCCAGCTTGTCAATTATCTGCATCGCGCGCACTTTCGGAGCTCCGGAAACGGTCCCCGCCGGGAAACACGCTTTGAAGAGTTCAAAAGAGTCGATACCCGGCCTCAGCGTTCCCTTTACGGAAGACACTATGTGCATGACGTGCGAATACTTTTCAACCTTCATCAGTTCCGGAACGCTCACGGTCGCGGGCACGCTGACCCTTCCGATATCGTTCCGGCCGAGGTCGACCAGCATGATATGTTCCGCGCGCTCTTTCTCGTCGGCCAAAAGCTCCTCAGCGATACGGCTGTCCTCATCTTCGTTCGATCCGCGGCGCCGGGTTCCCGCGATCGGCCTCGTTTCGGCAAGCGAATCTTCCTTGCGGACAAGGATCTCGGGGGACGAACCAGCCATGTCAAAACCGTCCATGCGCAGAAAATACATGTAAGGCGACGGGTTTATCAGCCGCAGGCTCCGGTATATGTCGAAAGGATCCGCTTTTGTTTTCCGGGTAAAACGGTGAGAAAGAACGGCCTGAATGATCTCGCCGGAACGTATATGCTTCTTGGCCGCGCGGACCGAATCGCGGTACGCTTCGGGCGTTATATTCGAAGCCAGCGGCTCATGTTCATAACGTTTCGGAACGCGGGTTTTCAAAGGCGCACGCAATTTCCTTATGATGCCTTCTATCTCATTTTCAGCCTGCCGGTACAGAGCGTCGATCTTCGTTGTGTTATCGCAATGCACACAGCGGACGATCTTCGCCGTGTGGTTCAGATGATCGAAAATGACCAGTTTACCGGTCAGATAGAAAACCGCGTCCGGCGCCTTCAGTGTGTCCGCGGGCTTGCCGGGAAGCGATTCAATGGTGCGGACCATGTCATATGAAAAATACCCGACGGCGCCTCCCCAGAAGCGGGGAAGCCCGGCGTTCTCAACGGGCGCGTACGAGGCCATTATCCTTTTCAGCTCGCTGACCGGATCTTTCGTGTCTTTCCATACAGGGGCTGTCCCGGGGACATAGCAGGCGCAGCGTCCATCCCTGCTCTCAAAGATCCGGTAAGGGTCCCATGCTATAAGAGAATACCTGCCCCAGTGTTCCCCTCCTTCGACGCTCTCAAGAAGATAGGCATGCGGGTCATCGCCCGCGAGCTTCAGGAATGTCGATACGGGCGTCTCCAGGTCCGCGACGATCTCACGATAGACCGGGATGACCGCGCCGGCGACCGCTTTTTTCCGTATACTGTCCAGTGAGGGAACACATGCAGAAAATCTCATAATCTATGGTATTTAAAATCGCAAATTTCAAAATGCAAATTGAACGTCAACGCTTTCACCGGCGTCATAAAAGCTACTTATAAACTTTTTTCGGGTCGAAAACCCGTTTGCCTTCGATCTTTACCGTGCCGGTTGAAGCAACCTTCCGGTAAAAGCAGCTGCGATAGCCGGTGTGGCAGGCCGCTCCGCCGACCTGATCCACTTTAACAAGGAGGCAGTCGCCGTCGCAGTCGTAGTATAACCCTTTGACCTTCTGAACGTTCCCGGACTCCTCGCCCTTGACCCAGAACTTCTGCCGTGAACGGCTCCAGAACGTTGCTTTTTTCGTGGCCAGCGTCCGTTTTACGGATTCCCTGTTCATGTACGCGACCATGAGCACCGCGCCGTCCTTCCAGTCCTGAACGACAGCCGGGACAAGCCCGTTATCGTCAAACTTCAATTCATTGATGAATTTCATTTTTCATTCCTTTTCGCTATTTTCTGCAGGTAAATCCTTTTCGTCTCAAGTATTTTTTCACCTGGCCGATGGTCAGTTCACGGTAATGAAAAAGTGAGGCGGCGAGAACCGCGGAAGCATTAGCGGCACACGCGTCCGCGAAATGACTCAACGCTCCGGCGCCCCCTGACGCGATCACCGGGATACCCACCGCGTCTGCCACTGCTTTCGTAAGGCCGGTATCATAACCGTTTTTTGTGCCGTCCGCGTCCATGCTGGTTAGCAGTATCTCTCCTGCTCCCAGTCTTTCCGCCTTCTTAGCCCAGGCTACCGCGTCGAGCCTTGTTTCCCGGCGTCCGCCGTGAGTATATACTTTCCAGCGGCCTTTCCCCGAGCGTTTCGCGTCAATGGCTACAACGACACACTGGTTGCCGAACCGCCGGCTTGATCTGCGTATCAGTTCCGGGTCCTGTATGGCGGCCGTGTTCAACGACACCTTGTCGGCGCCGGCTTTCAGCAGTTCCCGGATATCTTCAATGGAACGGACCCCGCCGCCCACGGTTAAAGGTATAAAGACCTGTCCCGCCGTTCTGCGGACGACATCCATTGTGATCGGGCGCGCGTCGGAGGAAGCGGTGATATCGAGGAATACCAGTTCGTCGGCGCCTTCGCGGTTATAGCGGCCGGCAACCTCGACCGGGTCTCCCGCGTCGCGCAGGTTAAGGAATTTTGTCCCTTTTACCACACGGCCCGCGTTCACATCAAGACAGGGAATGATCCTTTTGGCCAGCATATGTTATTCAGCCGGATCCGTGAGTTTGACCGCTTCCTCCAGCTTCATGGCTTCCGTGTAAAGAGCTTTGCCGACAATCGCGGCATGCACTCCCGAATCCTCGATCTCCATCAGACGGCGAATGTCATCGAGGTTTGAAACACCGCCGGACGCGATTACCTTGAGGCCGCTTTCAGAAGCGATCTTCCTGAGGCCCTCAATGTTCGGCCCTTCCAGCATGCCGTCTTTTTTGATATCCGTGCACAGGATCTCGCTGACACCCATGTCCTTCAGTTTCGCGGCGAGATCGATGGCATCGACAGGGGTCGTGTCCTTCCATCCGCCGATGGCTACTTTGTTGTCGACCGAATCGACCGCGACGATGATCTTTTCGCCGTACTTTTCCAGGGCTTTGCGCAGGATGTCCGGATTATAGATCGCAAGAGTGCCGACAATGACGTGATCCATTCCCGCTTCGATAAGCGAATCGATCGTTTTGAGGCTGCGCACTCCCCCGCCAGCCTGTACCGGCACCGTGACATTTTCCCGGATCGCTTTGAGAATGCCCATATTCTGCGGGCAGCCCGTGAACGCGCCGTCCAGGTCTATGACATGGATACGTTTCGCGCCCTTGGCCTGCCAGAGGCGGGCCATGAACACGGGATCCTTGGAGTAGACTGTTTCCGCGTCGATCCTGCCCTGCTTGAGCATGACGCAATTGCCCCCCCGGATATCTAGGGCCGGAATAACGATCATTTATTCACCTCTCGTAAGAAATTTTCCAGCAGCTTCAATCCCTTTTCCCCGCTCTTCTCCGGATGGAACTGGCATCCCCAGGTCGGCCCGAGGGCGACCGCGGAACAAAAAGGGATCCCGTACCCGGTCATTCCCGCGACGGCATCTCTGGACCCGGGTTCGGCGTAAAACGAGTGGACAAAATAGAAATAGGAATTATCCGGGATCCCTTTGAACATGGTCTTCCTGAGTTCTTCGCGCGCGATCGCGACCTGGTTCCATCCCATGTGAGGGACTTTTACCGGTTCTCCTTCATCTTTCAGCGAACGGTCGAACTGGACAACTTTACCCGGGATGATATTGAGCCCCCGCGAACGTCCGTGTTCTTCGCTTAATGAGAAAAGAAGTTGGAAACCGAGGCACAGTCCCAGAAAAGGGACTGAACGATCGATCGCTTCCGCGATCGATCCGCGCAAACCGCTTTTTTTTAAAAAATCCATGGCGGGACGGAAGGAACCGACCCCCGGGAATACCACTCCCGCGGCCGCGCCGATCGCGCGCGGGTCGCCTGTTACCTCGACCTGCGCGCCCACCTGTTCCAGGGCCTTCGCGACGCTGCGCAGGTTACCCATGCCGTAATCTATCACTGCGATCCTGCGAGATTTCAAAGTTTTCCTTTTGTCGACGGGATCTCACCGCGTCGTTTTCCTGAGAACGAGGCCGCCTGGCCGAAAGCGCGGCCGAACCCCTTGAACATGGATTCAGCGATATGATGGTTGTTGCGGCCTTTCAGCTGGTTGATATGCAGCGTCATGCCGGAATTTACAGCCACGGCATAAAAAAACTCCTGGATGAGGTCGAGATCGAATCCCGCCTTCCAGGGTTTGAACGCCGCCGAATAAACCAGGTACGGCCTTCCGGACAGATCGATCGCCACGTACGACAGGGACTCATCCATCGGCAGCAGGAACTGACCGTAACGGGATACGCCTTTTTTGTCGCCGAGCGCGGCGGCGAATGCTTTCCCAAGGGTGATACCCGTGTCTTCGACCAGATGGTGGTCGTCTATCTCGGTATCTCCCTTGCACGTCGTGACAAGGCTGAACCCTCCATGGTAGGCCATGAGGGTCAGCATGTGGTCAAAAAACGGGACGGTCGTCCGTATCTTTACGGGTTCGTTACGGTCGAGGTTCACCGCGATCTCAACGCGGGTTTCTTTCGTTTCTCGCAGAAGTTTAGCGCTACGCATTTGTCCCAGCCCGGGATGATGAAAATCCGCGATCAGAACGGTATCAGTGGCAGAGATTGCTTCCCGACGTGTCCAGCAGTTCCCTCTCCATCAGCAATCCCCGCTTCAGCGCGGTTTCCAGTTTATCCAGCAGAGCGAACTCTTCCATGGCGGACGACGAATTCGACATCATGCCGTACTCGTCCATGGTTACTTCGCTCAACAACGAAAGTATGATCTCAATATCTCTAACGGACAATTCTATTTTCATTCCGTCCTCCGGCCAACGGACCTCTTCATTCTTGACTCGGCAGAGCGCGCGTGGTGTTCAAGGCCTTCCGCACGGGCTATGGCCGCGATGCTCCCGGTGTCGCGTTCCAGCGCATCCGGCGACATCCTGATAAAGCTGCTTCTTTTTATAAATGATGACACTGAAAGCCCGCTCGCGTAACGCGCGCTGCGTCCTGTAGGCAGCACATGCGAAGGCCCCGCCCAATAGTCTCCAGCCGCCGTCGGCGTCTGATATCCGGCGAATATCGCTCCGGCGCTCCTTATCCTGCCGGTCACTTTTTCAGGGGACGCGACTAAAAGCTCAAGATGCTCAGGAGCGAGACGGTTAACCAGTTCCACAGCCCTGTCGAGCGTGCATATCGCCATGCTGACCTGCTTCCCCAGGACGGGATCAAGAAGAGACCTCACCCTGCGGGCCAGCGGCGCACTGGTTATATACAAATGGGCTGAGGCATCGGGATCGTGTTCCGCCTGAGCCTGAAGGTCTTCAATGATCGCGTACGGATCCGCTCCTCTGTCAGCGATAACAGCGACTTCACTGGGGCCGGCAAGCGCGTCGATACCCGTTGTTCCAAACACCTGACGTTTGGCCTCATTGACGTAAGCGTTGCCGGGGCCGATGATCATATCGACCGGCGTTATCGTTTTCGTGCCGAAAGCCAGCGCCGCGACCGCCGCCGGGCCGCCTGTACGGAATATTTCGTCCACACCCGCTGTTTTCGCGGCAAAAAGGACCTCGGGCGCCAGTTTGCCCGGAGGGGTCACCATCCGGATCCGTTCGACACCCGCGACACGGGCGGGGATCACCGTCATCAGCACGGTGGAAGGATATGAGAATCGTCCTCCGGGAACATAAACCCCGACGCTTTCAACGGCCCTGAATAATTGTCCCGTTTCGATACCTTTATGACTGGTTTTCCATGACCGGGGAAGGCGTTTAAGTTCATGGCGATGGAACCTTCTGATGTTTTCGGCAGCCGTCTTAATAACGGAGCGCAGGGCCGGAGAGACCCGCTTTTCAGCGGCGGTTATTTCGGCAGCGGAAACACGTATGTTTTTCAGCGACAATCCCATGCCGTCATATTTCCGCGTATAATAAAGAAGCGCTGCATCGCCGTCTTTTCTTACGCGGGCGATAACAGCGGCGACTTTTGCGGAAAGCTCAGATGTTCCCATATATTGAAATTATACTAAAATGCTGTGCAAAGAGCAATCAGGAATTCCCCGAAAGGCCGGGTAATTCCTGAAGGTATTGTTATGTTTGCTGTATGTCGTTCCTTTATACATTTTACACTTTTCACTTTCTTTCGCTCATGATACCCTGCGGATGTTCGCGCCCAGAGATCGGAGTTTTTTTTCAAGGAGTTCGTAGCCGCGGTCAAGATGGTAGATGCGGTTGATGACCGTCTCACCGCGGGCTATGAGGCCGGCAATGACAAGAGCGGCTCCCGCCCTGAGATCGGAGACCATGATAGGCGCGCCTGAAATGCTCACGGTACCTCGGACAATGACCTTGTTGCCTTCGATCCTCATATCCGCCCCGAGCCTCTGGAGCTCGCACACATGAAGAAAACGGTTCTCAAAAACGGTCTCGGTCACGCGCGACGTTCCTTTTACCGTTGACATAAGCGCCATCCACTGCGCCTGAACGTCCGTAGGGAAACCTGGATAGACATCGGTCCGTATACTGACGGGTTTCAGCGGTTTCTTCCAGGAAGCGGTAATACCTGGGCCGTCTACGGAGATCGCGACACCGGCGGCGGCCAGTTTCTTCAGAACGATCCCGATGTGGTCGGCGCGCGCGTCTTTGACCGTGACCTTTCCCCTTGTAGCCGCGGCCGCTATCAGGTAAGTGGCCGCTTCAATGCGGTCAGGGATGACCCGGTGCCTCATACCCTTCAGGGAATCCGCGCCTTCCACAGTGATGGTACGGGTCCCGGCGCCCCGTATCCTGGCGCCCATGGACTTCAGAGCGTCGGCAAGGTCGACGATCTCCGGTTCCTTCGCGGCATTCTCGATAACGGTGGTGCCTTTCGCTAGAACGCTTGCCAGAAGGACGTTCTCCGTGGCGCCGACGCTGGCATACCTGAATATAATGCGTGAACCATTCAGAACAGTAGCCGTAGCGTCCACATAACCGGCTTTCACCGTAATCTTCGCTCCCATTTTCGCGAAGCTTTCAAGATGGATGTCGATCGGACGCGCGCCGATGGCGCAGCCGCCCGGCAGGGAGACCTTCACCTGGCCCAGTCTCGCCAGTATCGGGCCGAGGACCAGCGCGCTTGCCCGCATCTTCCTTACCAGTTCATACGGAGCGGTGGACTTAAGCGGAGTTCCGCCGGTAATCGTAACGACGGAACCCTTTTTGTTTACATTTTTTCCGATATAGGTCAGGAACTCCAGTGTCGTCTTGATATCCGCGAGCGTTGGAACGTTGGTTATGACGCAGGGTTGATCGGTAAGCAGCGTGGCGAACAGGATCGGAAGCGCCGCGTTCTTCGAGCCTGAAACGGTCATGCTTCCCCTTAACGGCTTGCCGCCCTTTACAATTATCTTGTCCATGTTCTCATCCTTTTCTTGATACCAGGATCCGGTCAAGCCC
Source organism: uncultured Elusimicrobiales bacterium (assembly GCA_964577205.1). Classification (GTDB taxonomy): domain Bacteria; phylum Elusimicrobiota; class Endomicrobiia; order Endomicrobiales; family CAIRNS01; genus CAZNYG01. The sequence continues at coordinate 36,001 of CAZNYG010000001.1, forward strand.
GGAATAATCCTTTATGACCGGTTCGCATATGAACCCGTGGCGGACAGTCAGGGAAACTATACTGCCGGACAGCGTGTCGTTCAATTCGAAAATCAACAACCCGCCCGGTTTAATGAAACGCGCCGCGCGGCACGCCATCCCTTCGTAATACCGGAGGCCGTCCTGCCCTCCATCGAGGGCGCCGGCCGGTTCATGAGCCAGTTCCGGTTCCAGCCCGGCAAGTTCTGAAGCGGGGATATAAGGAGGGTTGGATATCACAAGATCGACACCGTCTTCAAGCGATTCTCCTTTAAACGCTTCAAAAAGAGAGCCGAAAGACAGGCGCACCCGCCCGGCAAGGCCGTGTCTCACGGCGTTCACCCATGCGATGCGCAATGCTTCCATGCTTATATCCGAACAGTAAAGCACGGCATCCCGCTTTGCCCGCGCTATACTCAAACCGATACATCCCGATCCAGTGCCGATATCAAGCACGACCGGATCTTTTACGGACGACAGACGTTTGATCGCTTCTTCGACAAGCAGCTCAGTTTCGGGACGGGGGATCAGCGTATGCCGGTCTACGGCCAGACGCAGGTCCATGAACTCCTGCTCGCCTGTCAGATAAGCCAGAGGTATCCTTTCTCTGCGCTTGAGGATCAACTCCCTGTAGCGCGCCAGCAGGCTGCTTTCAACGATCTCATCGTTGCGCAGCATGAGCTCAAGCCGGGGAATGTTAAGGACGAAGGCAAGCAGGAGTTCGGCTTCAAGCCGGGCGTCCGGGATAGAGTGCCGTTTAAGATAATCCCCGGTCCATGCCAGCGTCGAGGCGATGGTCCATGCCGGATCAGTCACTGGAGCAGCGCCAGGCGTTGTTCCTGGTCCGCGGCGATCAATTTCATCACCAGCTCGTCGAGGTCGCCTTCAAGCACGTCCTTCAGCCGGTAGAGGCTGAACTCGATGCGGTGGTCGGTTATGCGGTTTTGAGGGAAATTGTAGGTGCGTATCTTTTCGGAACGGTCGCCGCTTCCGATCTGCTGGCGGCGGTCTGAACGGATGGCGTTCTGCCGGTCTTCCATCTTTTTCTCATAGAGCCGCGCGCGCAGCAGACGCAACGCCTTTGCCCTGTTCTTCAGCTGGCTGCGTTCATCCTGGCACGCGACGACTATGCCGGTGGGAATGTGGGTCATGCGTATCGCGGAATCGGTCTTGTTGATATACTGTCCGCCCGCGCCGGACGCGCGATAGGTGTCGATGCGCAGGTCTTCAGTCCGCACTTCAATATCGACCTCTTCGGCTTCGGGGAGGACGGCGACGCTGACCGCCGACGTGTGTACCCGTCCGGCCGCTTCAGTCACAGGCACGCGCTGCACGCGATGTATCCCTTTCTCGAATTTGAAGAATTTCCAGACCTGCCTGCCGCTGACATTGAAAATGACCTCTTTAAATCCGCCGAGTCCCGTCGCGTGGTTGTCCATCAGTTCGATCTTCCAGCCCTTCGATTCCGCGTAACGGGAGTACATCCTGAAGAGTTCTCCGGCGAACAGAGCGGCTTCGTCACCGCCCGTTCCCGCGCGGATCTCCATGATTATGTCTTTATTTTCATTTGGGTCGGGAGGAAGCAGCAGCACTTTTAGCTCGTCTTCGAGCGAAGACTTGCGGTTGTTCAGGGCTTCCGACTCGGCCTGCGCCATAGCGCGCATTTCAGGGTCCGGCGATCGCAGGAGCGCATCCGTATGCGTCATCTCTTCATTGACGCGCACGTACTGCCGGGCCTTCTCCGCGGCGGCGACAAGCGATGAATGTTCCCGGGAATGCTTTCTGAACTCCTCCGGATGCGCGATGACCAGCGGGTCGGATATAAGCCTCTCAAGTTCTTCATACCGCTGGATGATGGCGTTGATCCTGTCGTCAAACATTTTTCGGAGCGTTCCTTGCCAAAAAAATATGACAGAGCCGCACGCGAAAAGAGCGTAACTCTGTCATATTAATAATTTTTCTATTTCGCTTCTTTGGTAGCCGGCTTTGCCGCTTTGGTTTCCTTCACTTCTTTTTTCGTGGCTGTTTTCGGCCTGCGCGGCGAGGTCGTGAAAACCTTTGCTTTTGACGCTTTCGGAGAAACTTTCGGTTTCACCGCCGCTTTCTTCACAATGGTCTTTCCTTCCGTCTTCGCGAACCGTTTCGCGAACCGTTCGACACGTCCCGCGGTATCGATCAGTTTCTGCTTGCCGGTAATGAAAGGATGGCAATTTGAGCAGATCTCAAGCTTTATGACCGGTTTTGTGGAACGCGTCTTGAACGTATACCCGCACGCGCAACTGACTGTCGATTCAACATATTGAGGATGGATGCCTTCTTTCATGGGAACGTCTTCTCCTTTCGTATATCACGATCTACCTGCTAATTATCGCACATTTTTACGTGTTCTGTCAATCTATTTCTCCATGCTTGACAGTTCCATGGACTTCAGAAAGTCCTTGTTGGATTTGGTCGATGACAGTTTTTCCACCATAAGTTCCATGGCATCTATGGGATTCAGGTTCCCTATGATCTTGCGCAGGATCCAGACCTTGTTGATCTCATCCTGGTTAAGAAGGAGCTCTTCCTTTCGTGTTCCGGAGCGAGTGATATCGATAGCCGGGAATATGCGACGGTCGGCAAGTTTGCGGTCCAGATACACTTCGCTGTTGCCGGTCCCTTTGAACTCTTCGAAAATGACGTCGTCCATGCGGCTGCCCGTTTCAACAAGGGCCGTCGCTACGATAGTGAGGCTGCCGCCTTCCTCGATGTTCCGCGCCGCGCCGAAGAAACGTTTCGGGCGCTGCAACGCGTTGGAGTCAAGGCCGCCTGAAAGCACCCTGCCGCTGGACGGTGTCACGGTATTGTAAGCGCGCGCCAGACGGGTAATGGAATCGAGCAGGATGACGACATCCTTCCCGTGTTCCACCATGCGTTTCGCTTTTTCGAGTACCATTTCGGCCACCTGGATGTGGCGTTCTGAAGGTTCGTCGAAAGTGGAGGAAATGACCTCTCCCTTCACCGAACGCTGCATATCGGTCACTTCTTCAGGGCGTTCGTCTATCAGAAGCACCATCAGGACAGCTTCGGGGTGATTCGCCGTTACCGCATTGGCGACCTTCTGCATAAGGACTGTCTTGCCGGTACGCGGTGCCGCGTTGATAAGCATGCGCTGGCCTTTACCGATGGGTATCAGCAGGTCAAGGACGCGGGTAGCCAGTTCATCGCGTCTGGTCTCAAGCGATATGCGCTGGTTCGGGTACAGCGGCGTCAGGTTGTCGAACAGGGGCCGTTCCCTGATGTTCTCCAGGTCCTGTCCGTTGACCGACTTGACTTGCAGCAGCGCGAAAAACCGCTCCTGCTCTTTCGGCGGCCGCACGTAACCGGAGACCGTATCGCCTTTGCGCAGGGCGAACTTCTTGATCTGGGACGGAGAAATATAAATATCGTCAGGCCCCGGGAGATAGTTGTAGTTCGGTGAACGCAGGAAACCGAACCCGTCGGGAAGTATCTCCAGCACGCCTTCGTCATAGACCAGATTGTTCTCCTTGGTCTGGGCTTCAAGTATTTTCGCGATGAGTTCCTGTTTCCGGAGCCCGGTCGTTGACTCGATCTTAAGATCTTTGGCGATCTTGTTCAGATCGACGATCGTCCTTTTGGACAACGCGGTTACGTCCATAGACTGGTCCATGTAATTCCTCCTGCTGATCCTTTCGGTTATTTATATGATAGATCGACGCGGCGATCTTTACCGGCACGCGTCAGGTGACAGCGACAGCTGACGCGTTCAAGCGCCGCGGATCCGACTGTTACAAATCAAGAGTTAGACAATAATCATTCCAGGGTTTTGGGATTTAAGGGGGTTTGATAAACAATTTTGGATTTTGCAGCTGGTTTCAGGTAAGACCTCATGGATCGCTGCTTCCAGCGATCTCTATTACATTATACAGATTTATAAGAATTTGTCAATACTTTCCACAAATATTTCACCTTAATTTTTAGTTCTTTTCTCGAATCGTTATTTTCGATGACGTAATCCGCGCGCGCCAGTTTATACCGGACGGGCCACAAGGCGTTCACTCGCGCGAGAGCCTCTTTTCGGGACAGGGCATTCCTCTCTTTCAGACGGGCGATCTGGCGGCATCGCGCCGCCGTCACAACGATAACAGCCTCGAAGTTCTTTTCAAGACCGGTTTCGAACAACAGAGGGATGTCAATAATGACGATCCTCTGTTTTTTTCCCGCCCTTGACGACAATTCCTTCAACCGCCGGTTGACTTCATCTGCTACGGCCGGATGGGTGACCGATTCCAGCCACTTCCTTTCGCGCGGGTCGCCGAAGACGATTCCCGCTAAAATATCGCGCTTCAGACATCCGGATCTATCAAGCACGTCCGGCCCGTAACGACGGATGACCGCCTTATGAGCTTTCGTACCGTTTTTCAGCACGCCGCGCGCTATCGCGTCGGTGTCGATGGTAGCCGAACCAAGCTGTTCAAAGTATTCCCTCACGGTGGTCTTGCCGCAGGCGATCCCACCCGTCAGGCCGATGAGTGCCAGATTCCCGCGTTTGATAATACGGAGTTTTTTCATGGTCACAGGTCTGCCCAGGTAGTCCCGGCCGCTATTTCCACGGTCAGGGGCACGTCAAGCCGCACGGCCTGTTCCATCGACTTCCGGATCAGCGGCACTGCCGTCTGGAGCTCTTCCTCCGGCAATTCAAAGACCAGTTCATCGTGGACCTGCAGAAGCATCCTGGCCTTCATATTTTTTTCCCGCAGCTGCCGGGAAAGGCCTATCATCGCCTGTTTTATGATGTCCGCCGAAGTACCCTGCACCGGCGTATTCATCGCCATGCGTTCGGCAAAACCCCTTACCTGTCCGTTCGAAGAGTTAATTTCGGGTATATACCTTACGCGGCCCGCAAGCGTCGTGACAAAATTATTCCGCCGCGCATCATTCAGCGTCCGGTCTATCCATTCCCGCACGCCGCTGTACCGGGTGAAGTAATGATCGATGTATTGTTTTGCCTTCTCGACCGGAATACCCAGCTGCTGCGAGAGGCCGAACGGCGACATGCCGTACACGATGCCGAAATTAATGGATTTTGCCACTCTTCTCATCTCCTGAGGCACTTCCTGAACGTTGAAGATTTCCCTGGCCGTAGCTTCATGGATATCTTCGCCGTTCCTGAATGCCTCGGCAAGCGCGGGATCGCCGCTCAAATGGGCAAGCGCCCGGAGGTCGATCTGGGAGTAATCCGCCGAAATGAGGATATTCCCTTTTTCGGCGATGAAAGCCCTGCGTATCTTTTTCCCGTATTCCGAACGTATCGGGATGTTCTGCAGGTTCGGTTCCGAAGAAGAAAGCCTTCCCGTTGCCGTCACCGCCTGATTGAACGACGTATGGACGCGTCCCGTTCCGGGATCTGATAGAGCGATCAGAGCTTCGACATAGGTAGATCTAAGCTTCTGCAGCTCCCGGTACTGGATCAGTTTCGCCGGCAGGGGATGTTGCGACGAAAGCCGGGTAAGGGCATCTTCATCGGTAGATAAACCGGTCTTTGTGCGCCGGATTACCGGGAGTTTAAGCTTTTCGAACAGGATCACGGAAATCTGTTTCGGCGAATTCGGGTTGAATTCCTGCCCAGCCAGCGCCATAAGTTCTTTTGAGATCGCGTCGGAATCTTTTTCAAGGCCGGCTGACAGCTCTCCGAGATAGGCGCTATCTACCTTGACGCCCTGCTTCTCCATATCCTTGAGCACGCTGACCATCGGCATTTCCATCGAGAAAAACAGGCTTTCAAGCCCTTTCTTCTTGAGTTCTTCGAAGAATGTCCCGGCCAGCCACATCGTCGTCACTGCATCCGCGACGGCATAGGGAGCGGCCGTTTCAACAGGGATGCGGTCCATGGTCACCTGTTTCGCGCCGCGGCCGATGATTTCCTCTATGCGAGTCATCGGATGGTGAAAAATGTCGGCGACCAGATCCTTGAGCGAGTGGGATGACCGTGACGGGTTCAGGCAGTAAGAGGCTATCATCGTGTCCGCCCAGGGGTCATTCAAACTGAATCCGTGGCGTTCAAGAATGTGCATATCGTACTTGCAGTTATGGCCGATATACCTGACCTTCGGATCGGAAAGCGCTGCTCCCAGTACCGTCCTTATTGATCCAAGCGGGACCATGGGATGGACACCGAGATCGCTGTGCATGACCGGGATATACCATCCTTCGGTCTCGTTCCAGGCTGCCGAGATGCCTACCAGCCCCGCTTTGAAAGGATCGAGGCTGTCGGTTTCCGTGTCCAATGAGACTTTTCCCGCTTTTCTGATCTGTTCCGCTATAAATGGAAGATCATCTTCCGCTGCTATATGTACCTGAATATCCCTTGCCGCTGCCGGCGCGCACGCCCTGGCGGCCTCACCGGGCGGCAGGATCTCATTAAGGAGGCTGTTGAACTCCAATCGGCTCAGGAATTGAGAAATGGCATCTCTGTCGGGCGCAGGCCGTTTAAGATCGTCCCATCTTGATTCAAGGGGGACAGTGTCCGACAACCTCACCAGTTCCCTGCTTTTCAGTGCGTCTTCGCGGTATTTATCTATGAGTCCGGCGATCCGCCCGGACGCGGCCGAAGGGTCCGAAAGGACCTTTTCCAGAGAACCTGACCGCTGAAGAAGACTGACCGCGGTCTTTTCGCCGATCCCTCTGATACCGGGCACATTATCCGATGCGTCGCCCATGAGCGCGAACATGTCCACAAGCATTTCAGGCGGAAGCCCGTATTTGCCGGATACTTCCTCCGGCGTATAGCGTATGCCTTTGCTTTCGTTCCAAACCGTTATGTTCCCGTTCACCAGCTGCAGGACGTCCTTGTCGCCCGAGACTATGACGACATCGGCTCCATCTCCGGCTGCCTGACGGGCCAGCGTGGCGATAATGTCGTCGGCCTCGAATCCTTCCTTTTCCACGTGAGGGATGCCGAGCGCTGAACAAGCTCCCCTTGCCAGCGGCATCTGGGACTTAAGTTCGGCATCAATTTCCCTGCGGTGCGCCTTGTACTCCTGGTAGATGCCATGACGAAAGTTGCGGGCGGGATAATCGAAACAGACGCCGAGGTATTCGGGCTTCTCGCTGTTATATATCTTCAGCAGGAGCCGCAAAAAACCGTATACCGCGTTCACCGATTCCCCTTTTGACGTGGTAAGGGGAGGCAAAGCGTGGTAAGCCCGGTGAAGATAGGCATTTCCATCAATAAGATATACTCTCGGACGATCCATAAATGGCGGGTAGTACTGCTGTCGTTCCCCCGGGAACGACACATCAAAACATGTGCACAGTCTATGGGAGCTGTTTTTATATCTGTTTTACACTTTTCATTTTACATTTTTCATTGTTGAAAGGTATTCCTGCGCGGCTACCGCCGCGGTTGCGCCGTCCCCGGCGGCGGTAACAACCTGCCGCAGGATCTTCCGGCGGGCGTCACCGCAGGCAAACAGGCCGGGAAGGCCGGTCGCCATATGTTCGTCTGTGATGATATAGCCCTTTTCGTCCCTGGCGATAACGGCGCCCGTAAACGCCGTGTTCGGCGTCCAGCCGACGAAAATGAATACGCCATCCGCCGCGTATGTCCCGGTTTCCCCCGAAACAGTATTCTTTATGCCGACACCCGTTACCATTCCTTCGCCGTTAACCGAGGTAACGATAGTGTTCATTAGAAGCGTGATCTTTTCGTTCGCTTTGACCCTTTCCCTCAGGATCGCGGACGCGCGCAACTGGCCCCTGCGATGAATTACCGTCACTTTTGCCGCGAACCTGGTCAGAAAAAGCGCTTCCTGCACAGCCGAGTCGCCACCCCCTACGACAACGACTTCGCGGCCGCGGAAGAACGCTCCATCGCAGGTCGCGCAATATGACACGCCGCGTCCAACGAACTCCTGTTCACCGGGAACGCCAAGCATCCTGAATTTTGCGCCTGAAGCGATAATGACAGCGGCAGCCGTGTACGAGACGTCCGAACCGGTTACCTTCCACGAGCCGTCATCCATCCGTTCTATCCCGGCAACATCGCCATGGACGATCTCCGTTCCGAATGCTCTGGCCTGTGCTTCCATGCGCGCCGTGAGCTCAAAGCCGCTTATGCTTTCTGGAAATCCGGGATAGTTCTCGATGGAATCGGTTATCGCCGCCTGGCCGCCGCAGCCCATTTTTTCGATTAGCAGCGTCCTGACGCGCGCACGGGACGCGTATATGCCGGCGCTCAGGCCGGCAGGGCCTCCGCCGACAATGATCAATTCATAATTATTTTCTGCCATGAGGAAGGGCGAGGATCAGAGCAATCCGTCGATCAGTTTTTTGAGGTCGTTCTTAGATTTGAAACCTACCAGGCGCTGCACAAGGGCCCCACCTTTGAAGACCAGGAGCGTGGGGATCGAAACGATCTGAAAGCGGCTCGCAAGGCCCAGGTTTTCATCGGTATTCACTTTTCCAACAACGAGTTTCCCGGCATATTCATTCGCGAGCTCTTCCACGACCGGAGCGATCATCTTGCACGGCCCGCACCAGGGAGCCCAGAAATCTATAAGGACGGGAAGCGGTGACTTCAATACTGTGGTTTCAAAATTCTGCTCCGTAATGACAGTTTCGCTCATAAAATGCCTCCGTTTATCGTCGAATATATTTTTTGTTTTAACTGCGGCGGGAAGAAGAAGTGAAACTATGCCTTTTGTTCCCCAATAATGCTATTAGCTCTTAATAACAAAAACCCTTAGGTTCGGGATTTTGCTTTAGATAAGTTTTTCCACTTTTTTCAGGAAGTCCTGCGCCGCGAAAGGTTTGATGATACACTCATCGCCGGTGTCGGGAATACTGGCACGGTCAGATTCCGCCGTGAAGGCGGTCATCATCAGCACCCTGGTGTTCTTCAACCGCCGGTCAGCGTGTATCGATGCGCATACTTCGGAGCCATCCACCCCGGGAAGCCGAAGATCAAGGATAACGAGTTTTGGCCGGCGCTCGGCAAGCAGTTTGCCCGCCCCGAAACCATCGCGGGCTTCGGTTATTTCCATTTCGGGCCACCTGCTCTTCAGTGTTTCGATGACGAATTCCCTGATCTCATCGTCATCATCAACCACGAGCGCGCTTAAACCGCCTCCGCCCATGCCGCGCGGTATAGGCAGATTGAACGCCTTAAGGAACTTGATGAACTCTTCTTTGCGGATACGCCGGTGGCCGCCGGGGGTTTTGTAGGCGACCAGTTTACCGGTCTCCGTCCAATTTATAACGGTCGTTATATCCACGCCACACAGCTTGGCCACTTCATAGGTTGTCAGTATTTCATCCATAGGAAAAAGTAGCGCCCCCGTGGGGGGGACGGGGGCGCTGGGGGATCTAGTATGTGTTTCCCATAATTTATCTGCTTTCTCGACGATTAAAAGCGAATCAAATAATCCTAACTTTTTCAGTATACAAAAATTCAAAAAGGAATGTCAAGGAAATAATTTCCGTCGATTCAGATGGAACCCCGTGCAGTGGCTCCGCCGTCCGTTGTCCTGATGATGTTTATCTCTATGCGGCGGTTATAGCTTCTGTGCTCGTCGGTATCGTTAGGGTACAGCGGGCGGAACTCCCCGTAGCCGGCCGCGGCAAAACGGCCCGGAGAAACGCCTTCTTTACGGATCATGTAATCGATCACCGCGAGCGCCCTGCTCTGGGAAAGCTCCCAGTTCGAACGGTATTTCCCCCGCGTGCCGCGGATGGGCACGTTATCGGTATGGCCTTCGACGACCACCTCGTTATTGAGCCCCTTGATGATCGTGGCCACCTCATGCAGGATCATGCGGGAATCGGACCGCAATGCAGCCTGCCCGGAAGCGAACAATACCGGGGTATTGAGGGATATCCTTATGTTCTCCGTGTCCATACTGACGGTGATGTACCTTGCCAGGTTCTTCTTTGCCAGGGCATCGTCGAATTTCAGGACCGCCTGCTGTGTTCTTTCAAGGTCCTGCACTTCAGTCAGCAGATCGCTGCGGACCTTGCCTCCCATCTCTTTCTGTATTGAAACGATAATATTAGAGTAACGCTGTTCCATCCTCGAAGAATAAGCGAACGCGAACATTATCAGGAACAAAACCATGAGAACGGTCATGAAATCGGCGTACGGAACGATCCACAGTTCGTTCGTGTCCGTTTTCCTGGAACGGTTTTCATACCGGAACTCATTATCTCTGCCTGAAAAACGGTACATGTTATCCTTTCGGTTTAATCAGGTTTATCTCGATGCGCCGATTGACCGCCTTGTTCGCTTCCGTATCGTTTGCTGCCTTGGGACGGAATTCTCCGTAGCCCAGGGCGGACAGGAGAAGCGGTGAAAGCCCTTCCCTGTCGGTAAGGTATTGTATTACGCTGAACGCGCGAGCCGATGACAATTCCCAGTTGGAATCATACTGCCCGCCCGTTATAGGCACATTGTCCGTGTGCCCTTCCACGATCACCTTGCAGTTCATCGCGCGCACGATATTGGCGATCTCATGGAGCGATTGCTGAGTCGAAGGTTTCAATACCGCGCTTCCCGAATCGAACAGTACAGGGCTCGGCAGTATTATCTTGATGCGCCTCTCCGATATCTCGACATCCTTGAATTGCTTTTTGACCTCTTTTTCGATGCTTTTCTTTTTTTCCAGGCCTTTCTGGATATTCTCCATCACCTGCTGCACTTGTCCCTTTTCCCCCGCGAAGGCTTCACGGAACGAGGCCGCGGCTATCGCGCGGTCGTTCTCGCTCAGCCACGTAAGCCCGTAAAGCATGAGAAAAAAGATCATCAGGTTGGTGATCATGTCGGTATATATGATCATCCAGAGGGAATTGTTGTTCTGCTGGTTGTTTTCTTGAGCGCGGCCGTGCCGGAAGAACTCCATTATTTACCCTTGGTTGTGCGCGCGCGCGCCTCGAGGAACGCCTGAAGTTTTTTATCTACTATGATCGGGATCTCGCCCGCCTGAATTGAAAGTATTCCTTCGATCATGACTTCCTTGACCAGAAGCTCGGAATCCGTGTGCGCGTCAAGCTTATTCGCGATGGGAAGGAATATGAAGTTGGCTGACGCGATGCCGTAGAACGTCCCGGTAACAGCGATCGCCATCGATGTGCCGAGGCTCTTCGGGTCCGAGATGCTGCGCAGCACCTGCACGACGCCAAGCAGCGTGGCTAGGAGCCCGAATATGGGAGAGTAGGTGCCCATTGACCTTATGACGTTGCTGAGCTGATAGTGACGTTTGCGGATGAACGTGATCTCCTTCTGCAGATTGTCGCGGACCAGTTCGGGGCTGATACCGTCGATCACAAGATTTATGCCGTCCGCGAGGAATTTATCCCTGATCCCGTTCACTTCCGCCTGGAGCGAATCGATGCCGTCGCGTTTCGCCTTTTCAGCGTAGCCCACAAGCAAGGAAATGACCTGTCCGGGTTCATAGCTCTTCCGGTAGAAAAGCACTATGGAGAGCGCGCGCGGCAGCCTGCGAAGGATATCCATCGGCGTTGATATGAGCATGGAAGCGAACGTCCCGCCGAACACGAGGACCGCGGCGTCGCGGTGCCACAGCAAATGGCTTGTTCCGCCCCAGACCATGACGAGTAAAATCGATCCCGCTCCGAGCAACAGACCTATAATTGTGAGAATATCTATCATGAGCAAGCCTCCTGAAAAAAATGAAGATCGTAATCAGTCATTCACAGCGTGCTAAACGGCTTTTGAACCGTCGATATCACTGCCCGCGGACTTTTTTGACCGATCGACGATAATTTCATTGTCTTTCTCGAGTTCCCTGACAATATTGACTATCATGCGCTGTTCCTCAAGGATACGCTTCTCGGGGATCTCGCCGAGAAGTTCTATCTGTTCGGTCAGCATTGCGCGGGCGCCTTCGGTAAGCGCTTCCATAACCTTCGAGCGTATTTCTTCCGAGGTCCCTTTAAGGGCCACGGCCAGCGAAACGCTGCGCCGCTGGGAAAGGCGTATGAGCTTCTGGACAGCCGACTTTTCAAGAATGACTAGGTCGTCGAAGAAGAACAGCGAATTCCTTAACTGCTCGGCCAGCATCGCGTTCTCTTTTTCCAGGGTCATGATGATGTTCTCCTGGGTATCGCGGTCAGAACGGTCCAGCAGGTTGACGAAATAGTCGAGGCCGCCGGACAGATAATCGATCTTCTGCCGGATCTCCTTCTCGACGCTTTCGACGGCGGCGGGATCCAGGAGCTTCGTTTCGGAGAGCGCCGAGGCGATCTGAGCCTGCTGACGGATATTCAGGGCTCCGAGCACCTGAGACGCGTACTCCGCGGGAATGAAATTGATGACGATCGCGACCTTTTCGATAGTATCCCTTTTCAGCAGATAGATGAGGTTCTTTATGTTGTCATCCGTAACGAAATCAAACCTTTTTGACGTTGTTTTAGATTCGTCGGTATTCTGCTGCTTTCTCCTTGACATGGTCAGATCCAGTTCTCCTGAGAGCAGCGACGATCCGAGGCCGCCGGCCTGTTCACTCTTTTTATCGTTGTCCCGCTTCATGTCCGCATCGACCTGCAACTGGGCCAGCGCCGTTGTGCGTTTGAAGAACGAACGCAGCGGCCCGAACAGGAAAGAGGTCAGAAGCAGTATCGCCAGCAGCCAGTAAAATCCGGTCTGGTACCTTTCCAGATAGTTGAGCCAGGTGATCGTGGGGCTCGCGAACGCGATCCGCTTCACGTTGACAGCGTCGTTCCTTATGGCGTCCAGGCCCAGCAGTTCGTATACTTCCTTTTTAATCTGTTCAACCGTCGCGTCGCTCGCTTTTTTATCCAGTGTCACAAGAACGACTATCTTTTTGATCGAAACTCCTTTAGAAGCCGAAACATTCGTGCTGAAAGGCACGTGCGAATAGGTGATGCCCGGAAGGTATTCTTCTTCCTGCATCTGCATGCCGGCGAAATCGCCGCGCTGGTTGGATATTTTTACCGATTCCGCTTCCAGATCAACGTTCGCGAGAACGACCATGTCCTTTGACCCGATGATCTTTTCTACGAGGCGTTCCGCGCGCTCCTGGATGGAACGCTCAAGGTTGAGTTTTTCATCCACAAGGCTCGCGTTCGCCGCCGCCGCGGCCAGGATCAACGAAGCGGCGAAAGAACCGGCCATCGCGAACAGCCACCTTTTAGCGTGATTCATCATACCCTCTCCTTGTCAGTAATAATTGATGGTTAATTGGCCTGCCAGCGGGGTGCCCTTGCTGCATCGTTTTAACCAGAGATCTCGGTTGGCCCGGGTGATCGATCGTCCAGGTTACTGCTGGGGCGGTATCTGCGGGGACGCGGCTTTTGAGCCTTTCATCTCAGCTTCGGTCTCGCTGATGAGACGGCGCAGCGTGGCATCCGGTTTGATCTCAAGAGCGCGCTTCCAGCTCATGACCGCCTTGGCCTTTTCGCCAAGGGCGAAGAAGGCCGATCCAAGCCTCTTGAAGGCCATGTCATTCCTCGGCTCAAGCACCAGGACTTCTTCGCAGAGGTCTATAACCTTCGCGTAATCTTTCTGCCTGAACGCTATAAGGGATTCGTACAGTTTCAGGTCGACTACCGACATGCCGGATGCCGGTTTCGTGTACTCCGCTTTTATGCCTGTCTTTTCCTCAACGCGGGTCAGAAGACGCGCTATCGTAAAGTTGTCCGGTTCAGTTGAAAGCGCATAAGCGACCGTCTTGACAGATCCGTCGCCGTTGCCCTCAATGAAGTACGTTATGCCGCGGCGCAGAAGCTCGGAGGTCTTCCCGGCAGTTATGTTCTGAGGCACAATGGGAACGATCAGGTTCAGACGCTCTATGTAGATCGGGATGTCCGGATCGGTCGGGTCAAGTTTCTGGGCAAGAGTGAACTTGTCAAGGGACTGGGTGTACATCCCTCGTTTATAGAGGTCGATCGCGCTGCGGTAAGCCTCACGGAACTTTTCCTGAAGTTTTTCCTTTCTCGCCACTTCTTCCGCGCTGTCTTCCTTGCGGACCGGCTCAGCTATCTCCGCTATCTCCACGACAGCGGGTTTCTCCAGTTTCTTCCTTATCTCGGCGATCGTCATGCCGAACTTGTAGTTGAACGAAACGCGGTGCGAGGGGCCGAGGTCATGTACCGCCATGGCGTAATCGAGCGCGTAAGGATGCAGGCCCAGCCCGAACCCCGCGGTAAGCTCTTCTTTATTGCGTCCCAGCCGGAGGCTGAGGAGTTTACTGATCCTGCTTTCAAGGCCCAGACAATAAAAATCGGACGCTTTGCCGTCGTTGAACTTTCTTCCCATGTCGACCGCAAGGAGCAGTTTGTTGTCGTCCAGTATCTCATAGCCCGACCCGACGCGCACCGTGACCGGCAGTTTGTCGTCCGTATCACCCATTGTCGCCGCGATTATATTCTGCAGGTTCATGCCAAGCGAAAGACGGTCGTTCGCTTGGTAATAAAGACCGGAATCGAAAGTAAGATTGTTTCGTGAATATGTGTCGATACTGGCATTGACGTACTTGCCGCCGAAACCCCAGTACAGTTTCTCGTAAACCTGCATGCCATACGCGGCCGCCAGCGCCATCTGCTGGTCGGCGAAAGATCCCTGTTTTACGTTGTTGATATCCCGTTTTTCCGCTCCGCCGGAGTACAGGCGTATGAAACTCGCTCCGAGCGTCCCTTTCAACGAAGGCTGCACATAGCTCAGGAAACTGAAGGACGTCTCTTCCCACAGCATCGCGTGAAAAGCGCCGATCTCCTTCTGCTCAACTTTTCCCAGCGCTCCGGGGTTCCAGTATGGCGCGTAAACGTCCGTTGTCGTGGCGACGGCGGCATCGCCCATGCCCATGGCTCGAGCTCCCGCGCCCCAGGAAAGGAACGACCCGGGTTCACCGGCGGCAAAACCGTTGGCGGCGTTCGACGCTATCAGTAAAAAAATGATGACAAGGGCTGATAATTTTTTCATGGTTTTCAGTGTATAACCCCGATCTTCCAGCGTTTCTTGACCGTAGTGTCCGAGCTTCGAGTCTCCGTGTACAGTATATACATCCCCGCGGCAACCTTCCGTCCGTCACCGTCCGTGCCATCCCAGGCCACGCGGTTCTCACCTGCGGCGCCGTCATATTTCCATTCCCTGACCAGTCCGCCGAAAAGGTCGTATATCTTGAAACTTACCGTAGCGCTCTGGTTCAGCACGAACGCGATCGTTGCTGAACGGACGCGCGAATCGAACGGATTCGGATACGAACACAGATCGCTGATCAACTCGCCCGGAAGCCTGAGATAAGCCGCGTTCGACGACCCGGAATAACCGCTGTAGGCGCCCGCATAGTTCCTCGACCGTATCCTATAATAGAAGAACCTGCCGGAATCCGTGAATGAATCCTTTATCACCCTGTATTCCGAAGCCGTCGTCGTCGCTATAGTTACCCAGGCAGGCGAAGTGTCCGCTCTTTCCTGAATTTCGTAATAGAGGACACCAGACACGTCTTCAGAAGAAGCGTCCCAGGATACCCAATAACTGACGGGGGTCGTGACCGCCTTTTCAACGGCCGCGTTTCGCTTCGGCGATGTATCCCTCGGCTCGCCCGGCGCGGTCGGCTCGGTCAGGTCAGCCTTGATCTCGCAGCAGGTAACGCGTTCGTAGCCGTTGCCGCTGATGGCCTTGACCCAGAAATAGTATGTCTGGTTGTGACGCATATTGATCTCCGACAGAAGAGCCGTCCTGTCCGTCGTGGACGACCACGCCGTGATATCGGGAACGTCTGTCGATGAGAAAACTCTGAAACTTGCCAGCGCGTACTGGGTCTGGGCGATCCCGCTGAGCGCGGCCGCATCCCAGCTGAAACTGATCTCGTTCGGGTTGCTGACGAAATAAGTGGTATGCCCGCCTGACGTCCTGCCGGAGGGCCATCCGATGTTCAGCGTGACCGCGGGCTGGCTCGGCGCTTCCTTGTTCAACAGGTTCATGAGGCTCGTGTAGTGATAGCCGAACTCATAAGCGCTGTCGCCGCCGGTGAACACGAGGTCAGTGTCCGCTATGCCCATACCGAGCGTCTTTGCCGGCGTAGCGTTCGTGTTGAGATCATAACGGACGACAAAGGTTGCGCTTGAATCGTAAATAACGGGCGGCACCGCGAAGTTGACAGTCCCCTTTCCATTGCCAGCGAAAGTAGCCGTTCCAATCAAGACTTCATCGGACGCGTTCCCGCTCCCGTCATCCGCCCGGTAGACCTTTATAAGACCTACATCGGAGACCGACCCGCTTCCAGCGTATTCAACGATCATTCGGATCAGTGTGGCGCCGCAGTAGGCGTTCAATGTCATCCTCGACACGGCGACACCAGTTTCATCGACGCGAACCTCGGAAGGAGCCAGGCTGCTGAAGGCGCATGACACTACATCGCGATAGTTGGTGATGGTTCCAGCGGGCGAAGTGAATGCCGAGTGTGTCGCAGAGACAATGTCGCTTCCCGCGAGGGTATAACCGTCGGTATCAACGTGAAGTGTGACCGTTCTTCCCGCGACCGCTCTTTTTGCTATCGTTACCGCGATGAAGTAGTTGACTCCGACTGAGGTTTTCGAGATCGATTCAGGGGTCGGCAGGATAATGTCCGCCACGCTGCCTGAGAACACGGAAGCCCCGATAAGAGTATCGGCCGGCGGGTCATAAACGCCGTTCGCGTTCGTGTCGCGGTACAACTCAACGGCTGAAACATCGCTGTCGGCCGCGGTACCCGCTTCGGCCAGCCGTAGTTTCACCATGCTCACCTGTCCGCCGTCTTCGGACACGTGCATGGGCAGCGGCATGATCAGCTTGTTAACGCTTTGCTGAATATCAAAATCCGGGATGCTTCCCAGCGGATCGACCGTAAGCGTGTCGAACGCCTGAACGATCTTGATCTGGTTGGACGTAAATGTCCCGGTTGAACACGATAACCCGTTCGAACCGCCGGAATCTAGGCGGAACGATGTTGTCGAAACGCTGAAAGCAAGCCAGAAACGCGCGTCGCTTTCCGTTGTCCAGAAAGCAGCGTTCGGCGAAATGTCGACCGCGAGGAAATAGTAATTCGTAGTGTAATCGTTGATCGTCTGCGAAAGATTGAGGTATGCCGCGCCCGCGCTCAGCGCTCCGAACGCCGCCGAGCTGATCGGTACTCCTCCCGCGTCTTCAAAACTCGGGGTCGCGCTCGCGTACAGTTTGACGGCTTCGATGTCGCTGTCATTGTTGTTGACGCCCGTCCGCGAGACTATCAGTCTCGTCCACTCTGAATCGCCGCGGGCAGTTATCATCGAAAAGCTCGAAACAAGCACGTTCCGCTGGCCCTGTTTTGCTTCCAGAGGAGATACGTTCGAAATGTTCATGTTTATAGTTACGGAACTGGGCACGATCTCAACGGGGGTTATGACCGCCGGCAGGTTATTCGAGGCCAGCGGCACACCGGTAACGTTAAGGCAGACAGAATCAAAGCTGAACCCGATAGTTTTTCCTATGACTGCATCGTTGGCCACGTCAACGGCCACGAAATAGGTAGCTTCGTTGGTCAGCGTGTTGGAGAACCCGTTGATAATGGCGAGGCCGTCCGTGCTGGGTATCGCGCTCCCGCCAAGTTTTTGATCGGAATCGTCAAGCACGCCGTTATTGTTCTTGTCGCGGTACAACTGGACCGCCGCTATATCCGTGTAAGACCCGGTCCCGCCCGCTATCCTGACGCTCAGCTGGCTGATCGTCGAACTGCCGCCGAACGCATTCTTCGTAGTCACTTTTACAGCCGACTGCTTCGTCCTTCTCTGGTACAACCTGGACGCGGTACCCTGCGCGTTTATGACAAGGCCGTTCCAGTTGACCGTAGAAGACTGTCCCTGCATCACGATCGCGCTCCAGGTAGAGCCGCCGTCCTGTGTCTGATAAAGTACTCCGGCGTTGTCTTCTGTCCGGTACCCCGCGACAGCCGCCACGTTGGCATTGTTGCCGGCGTAATGTACCGAGGTGAACGTCTCCGTGCCCGTGGAAACAAGGCGCGTCCATGTCGAACCGCCGTCTATCGTTCTTAAGATAGTGCTGTTCACGCCTACCGCGATG
>CAZNYG010000001.1:54101-78087 GCA_964577205.1 uncultured Elusimicrobiales bacterium
CGTCGGTCGTGGCGTAAATCTTGCCGTCCTCCCCCGCTATGAACCCGTTCGTTTCATCGTAAAAAGTTATCTTTTTGAGTTCTTCGCTGGAAGAACCGGGCAGGGAAACCGCGCTCCAGCTGCTCCCGGCATTCAGCGTCTTAAGCACGGTGCGTGATGATCCTGCCGCAAAACCCGTCGTTGTCGAAATAAAATGGACGGAATTCAGGTTCTCGACAGTTGCTGGGCTAATGTCGCTCCACGTCTGCCCGCCGTCAAGGGATTTACCGATTTTACCGTTATTACCCGCTGCGAAAACGGTCATCGTGCCGATATAAACAACCGCGTTCAGATCCTGGCCCAGTCCGGTGTTAACGGCCGTAAAAGTCATGGCGCTGTCCGTGCTGACATAAACAATGCCTGTTTTTCCCGCGGCTACGACCGTGCTTCCGCTCGCGTCCGTTGCGATGCCGTTAATCCCGTTTTCCGTGCCTGTCGTGTATCTCATGGCGAACCACTGTGATCCGCCATTGCCCGTCTTCTTGATCATTCCTTCGCTGCCGCAGACTATCCCGTTCAGTGTGTCGGAAAAGAACACATCGGTATAGCGCTGGCCGACTACTTCCCGCACCGTTACATATCCCTGCCCCGCGATGTTCTGAGAGTTATTCCACGTTGCCGTTATCTGTCCCGCTTTGTCGGACGTGAATGACAAATCGGACGGCGTCAAAACTGAGCCCGCGACAGTGGCGCTTACGACCGCCATGCCGAGATAATCGATGGAAGTGTTCGAAGCGTTGTATCCGTCGTTAGCCCTGATAATTACCGAAGCGGTCTGACCGATAGTCCTTGAAGCGACCGTTTCCACAAGATACTGTACGGCTTTCCCGGGCAGGATAGTAACGGCCTGTGAGCCGCTCGTCCAGGATTGTGAAGGCAGTTCATAGACACCCATCGTCTGCGCTCCGGAATTAATGTCCTTGTAATAGAACTCCGCTCTTGTTTCACCGGCCGGGATACTGACGAAATTCGTATTCACCCACGGACTGGGAAGAAGAGAGAACTCGCCGTTCCCCGAACTTGAATTGAAATATATGTACGTTTCAGCGGCAAGTTTCATAGGATTGTCCCCGCCGTCCCTGGATTCGATGGTAAGTTTAGACGTCGCGAGGCCTACATACGTCTGCAGCGGCTGGTTGATGAACACGATCTTTGCCACTTTTGACGCGGTCGTGCGCGTGTTATAGGCATTGTCCACGTTTGTCGATAACAGGGAATAATTATCTTCGCTGTCGACCGCTTTGATGGCGAATCCCCATGTCGTCCCAGGAGTGAGCCCCGTTACGGTATAATTAACATAGCTTCCTTTTGTCACCGACGTCGTCACGGTCAATGAATATTCAGCTCCGTTGAACTGTTCTTCGGTTGTGAGAAGGTAATCGCGTCGCCCTTTGATCATGAACTTTCCGCCCGCGATGTTCTCATTGCCTGCCCCGTTAGCTCCCGGGGCGCTCCAGGAAAGCGTTATCTTTCCTTCCTTGTCGATGGCCGGAAGTGCTGCCAGATCGGTTATCTGTGAAGGCGCGCCGCGGAAAAAGAAGGGCCCCAGGTGCACCGCGCCGGAAGCCTGAGCTGCTTTATTGTATGATTGCGCATGAAAATACCATGTATCTGAGTTGGCGGCCGCTTTCAATATTACTTCGGGTTTTTTGGTTATCACGCTGCCGGAATCCGGGTGTGTTACCGTTGAGACCATCGGAACCCAGGCCGTGTCGCCTGAGGTGAACGAATGGGTGGCCGACGTATTGAACGCTATGCGGTAGTACTCAATCGCACCGGTCGATTTCTCTGACGTGAAAGTGAAGGAAGAAGCGAACAGTTCCGTTGAATCCGGTATCAGAGTGTATTGATAGCCGCTTCCGGAAAGAAACCCGAAAGCCTCGGCGGTGGCGACCGGCACTTCCGCCATCGTGCAATAACTGGCGGACGTTGACGTGTTCGTGCCGACCGCGTTGTAATAGCCCACGCACCGGCTGAAAATGTTGTTAGGCGACAGTCCTGTTTCGGTCCATTCGACCGTGTCAGGTTCAAGATGCTTTATGAACCCGCCGGTGCTTGTGAATATCGTGATACCCTGTTCCTGAAGTAAGCCGGAGGCATTGTCCGTCCATGACCATTTGATGTTCGTGCTTGAGATCACGACCCCGGAAAAACCTGTCGGCCGCGGCGGAGGGCTCCTGTACGTCACTGACATCCCAAGCAGGAAGGATGTCGTGGTGCCGTCACCGGTAAATTCCGTCAGGTACTGCAGGTACCTTCCGTTTGCGACCGGAGGCGTGCCCTGCCCGTTGATGATCTGGTTTCCCCACGGCAGCGCCGCGCTGGAAGTATTGACCACGAACGCGGTGTTCGAGCTTCTCATCTTGACCGCCACGTTCGAAGCGCCGTGATTCGTTACTGTCCATGAAACAAGGTCGACGATCGAATCTTCGCCTCCCGTGTCGAATATTCTGGACTGGTAGAGTGCGCTGCGGTAGAACGCAGTATGGCTCTCCTCGCTGCCGATGGGATCGATCACGACAGAGGGAGGTACCGCAGTGTATTTCTGGACCGCGATGTTGTCCACCCACCCGAGCCCCAGGTTCTGGTTGAAGCCGCCTCGATTATACAGCCATTTTATGGTATGGTTTCCCGCCGACAGTTCAAGATGCGTTCTTTTCGCCCAGTTCTGCACTCCGGTTATCTGCATCTGCAGGACGTCGTCAATCCAGCACTGCATGTAATCCTGGTTGCTCCCCGTCCCGTTAATGGCCCAGAAGAAAGTCAACGCAGCCGTCATATCCGTATTGATGCTGACGGAGAGGTACGACACCTGGTTCAGGGAGACGGACCCGGACTGGATCGAATAGTTGCCTGCGTATTTGTTCTCTGTGACGACGTTGAACATTGCGGCGCCGCCGCGCGTCCATTTTCCGTCGATACTTCCCGTTTCCCAGTCCTCATACAGATCGTACACGGCCTGAATATTGGAAAGCGACGTTGAAGACGCGGCATTGTTGTAATACATATAGATGACCCGCTGAGTGCCCGCGGCTACCGACGGGACCTTGACGGTTATCCTGGTCGCGGTTCCTGAAGCGTTATGCACGTAATAAGGTATGAGAGTTCTGCCGTCTTCATCGGCGAAACGGATATCTTTCATGTCTTCCCGCATACGGGAGCTGTCTATCAGCGCCTTTGTGTCAACGTAGAGATCGATCTGGTAATTCAGCAGATCGACGGCTCCGCCCGCGGCGTTGTTGATATTTATTTTCCGGCGTGAATTCCAGGAATCGCTGTACCAGTCGTTCCATTCGGTCATCAATATGTAATTCGAGTCAACGGTAGAAGTCGTGTGGAAAAAATAGCCGCCGGAGAAATCGGCCTGCGTATTTTCCGACCAGTTGGAAGCCGAGGCAGGCGTCGCGACAAACAAGGCAGCGCACCACGCGAGGGAGATTGAAAGGATGGAGAGGACGATGTTAAATCTGCGTATTTTACGAAGTTTCATTTCCGGCATTTCTTTACCTTAAACCTCAAGTTTAATTTAACTTCGCGGCCTCTGTCAACGATAAATGGAACTTAAATACTGCAGTGCAAGAAATATTTCGTTAAATACTATAGCAGAAGACTGTTAATTTGTCAATGCTTCTATGCGTGAAAGTATCGTTTTCAATTCAAAAGGCTTTGGCAGATAGGCGTTAATGCCGCATTCGAATATCTTGCGCCTGTATTCCTGCGAGTCATACCCGCTTATGGCGAGCAGCGGCAGGTGCCGCGTAAGAGCGCAGGTGCGTATCCTGTGACATACTTCAAAACCGGACATCTCGCTCATCATCAGGTCCATAATGACCAGGTCCGGCATAATTCTTTCCACTTCGGGAAGGGCGTCCTTTCCCGAACAGAAGAAATGGCCTTCGTATCCCTGCGATTCGAAAAGTGATTCCAGCACCATCCTCACGTCCGGATCGTCTTCAATGACAACGATTCTCTTCATCGATCAGCCCCGTTCATCCATGATAACTGGCGTTGACCGGCAGGCGTATAACGAACGTCGCGCCCTTCCCCTCGCCTTCGCTTTCCGCGGCGATCTCTCCCTGGTGCCTTTGAATAATGCCGTAGCTGATCGTCAATCCAAGCCCGGTCCCCTGGCCGATGTCCTTTGTGGTAAAGAACGGGTCGAAGACGTGGTTGAGGTTCTCTTTTTTGATACCCATCCCGTTGTCCTTGAACCTGATCTCGACCACGTCTCCTTTCTGGGCGGCGCTTACTTCGATGGTCCCGCCTTTCGGGATGGCCTGGATCGCGTTCGTCACGATGTTAAGAAAGACCTGTTGAATATGCCCGAAGGACGCGCGGACCGGCGGCATCCCCGGCGCGATATCCTTCAGCAAATTGATATTCTTCGAATCCATTTCGGTTTTCGTGAAATCCAGCGTTTCCTCGAGCATCTTTTCCGCGTCGCACGCGTTGAAATTGTAGTTCTTTTCACGAGCGAAGTCCAGCAGGGCCCTTACGATCCTGCGGCAGCGCTGGGCGGCGGACTCTATGCGCTCCACCGGTTTGCGGCACGCGTGGTCGGCCGGCAGCTTCTCGAGCAGCAGCTGGGCCTGGCCGAGAACCCCGGTCAGAGGGTTGTTTATCTCGTGAGCGACGCCGCCCGCGAGCTGGCCGATCGACGACATGCGATCCATCTGAATGATCTGCAACTGCATGTTGCGCAGATCGTTGACCATGGTATTGAAGCTCTGTGCGAGTTTTCCTATTTCGTCCTGGGCGGTGACTGGTATCTGGTAATCCAGTTTTCCTTCACCGATGATGCGGGCGCCTTCCTGCAGCAGGCTGAGCGGGCGCGAGATCGAGCGGAAGATGACGATGCTCATCAGCCCGCCGATCATGACGGCGAGGAACGCGAACACCAGAGAGCAGATTATGTTGATCCTGTTGAGGTGTTTGGTCTTCGCTTCAAGCTCTTCGAGGTTGCGTGAACGAAGCTCTATCAGTTCGCGCAGCTTGTTGCGGAGGTTCTGGCTGCGGGGTGTGAGGTCATTCGCATAGGCATCAAAAAGTCCTTCGCGCGAGTTTATCTTAAGGCTCTCCTCCACCATCTTGTTCAATTGCTGATAATCGTTGAACCAGGAAACAAACTGCCCTGACGGGCTCGTGACCACGCGCGCCCGCTTGTTTATCAGTTCGTATTTCTGCCGGAAATTCTCAATCTCCTTTTCATCCGACAGGACGACGTAGTAGTTGAGGTTCTTCCACTGGCTTTCGAACGTCTGACTGATCTCCCTGAGAATAAAGACACGGGAGTATATGTCCATGCTCTGTTCGGAAAGCTTCCGGTTCTGGAACCCGAAAATGACGAGGACCGCGCTTAAAATAACGACGATGGTCACGAGAATGCTGAAAGCGGCAAGAAGCCTTACCTTTATTGACATGGCTGTTATCGCGCGACTACGATCGCTCCTTTCGTGACCGTTTCCCCTTCGGCCCACTGATATACGTACACGCCCGGCAGGACGATATCTCCATTGTCATCCCTGCCGTCCCAGGCAAACTGCCATCCGCAGGCAACGGCCCGGGGATTCATGGTCGACACTTCCCTGACCTTTCTGCCGCGAAGGTCGAATATGCCCAGGGACGGCCGCGGCTCGCCGGCATAATCAGTCTCGAAAAGCGCCCTGCCGTTCTCGACGGTATCGCCCGGGGTGATCAACCGGGGGAAGACTTTCACCGCTCCGTGACACGCCGGCGCGTTCCACAAGAGTCCGGCAGCCATAAGGCCGAAGAAAATCATTTTTCCCGATCTTCTGTTCATACGTACGTTCATAAGTATACCTCAAGGTCCTTTATTCTTCAAGGATTATTTTACTATTTTTATTTCTGCGCGCCCTGCGTCAGGTCGTCCAGCTCTTTCTGGGCCGGTGTAATGTCGATGCCTATATCGCGGTATTTGCGGATGATGCGTTTAAGGATATCGATCCGTTCTTCCCGCGTTATGCCCCGGACAGCCATCTTCCGGTAGTAGACCATCGAGTCATTGAAATATTTCTCCTGCGACGACAGCTCCGTCCTGACCGTCTCGAGCTCATGTTCCGCTTCGGAAACATCGATACTGCCCTTGTATTTTTCAAGTATGGGCTTGAGCTGCGCGACACGCTGGTTCAACGAAAGTTCCGTTGACGACCTCCGGTATCTGTTCAGCTCTTTCAGATAGCCCGCGTTGAGGCTGACCGACGGCGTTTCCTTCACCGCCGGTTTTTCAGCAGCGGGTTTCAGTTTAGGCGGCGCTTTTTCCACCGGCCTTTCCAGCATCGTTTTCAGTTCCGCGCGCAAACCGTCGATCTCCTTCTGCGCGGCCGCCAGCTGCGTTTCCGTGTCCCTGAGCTGCTGACTTTCCTTTTCCAGTTTTTCCTTCAGCGCGGTCATTTCTTCATGCGTGCGAATGACCGGCCCGAACCTGAAAAGAAGCGAGAAACGGTGGCTGCCCATCGTATCCTTTATGCCGGAGACCGGATAGATCAGGGCGTAGTCCACATCCATTCCTTCAAAACGGTATCCGAGACCCACCGAAGCGTTCATCAGTTCGCGGCTTCCGAGAACGACCCCGCCGCGCAGCGCGATGCCCGGGCTGAACGTTTTTTCCACTCCCGAAGCGATCTCCCAGTCGGTGTTCTTCCTGACGTTCCGGTAAAGCCCGTCTATGGTCGCGGCGAATGTTTTCCCCGTATGGGCGATGCCCGCTTTGAAAGTCCGGGGAACGGGAGCCGAGACCGCCGGGTCCAGCGCGACATTCGGCTCAAGAAGGTTCTCTATCATGAATCCGGCCATATAGTTATCGGCGAAACGGTATTTCAGCCCCAGGTCGAAATCGAGATTGCCTTTCGTCGTGCCGAAGTTCCTGAAAAGGCTGTCGGCGTTACCCGTGGCGTTCCCGTCGTTATCGACAGCGTTGGCCGTATACTCGTCCTGGCCGTACGTCAGGCGGAGATATTTCATGGTTATCCCCGCGTCGACAAGCGGATGGAAGCGCCGGGTCGCGTATGACAGCATGAAAGTATCTTCCTGGTAGAGGCCGCTAAGAGAGAAACGGAGCCATCCCGCTCCCAGAGTGTCCAGTACGCCTCGTATGTTGAAAGGACGGGCCGCGCCCATGAAAGAGTATCCGAGGTTCGATTTATCGTCCATGCCTATATACAGCCTGCTGTACTGCGCTGAAAACTCCGCGCGCGGCACACCCGCGAGGCCGGCGGGGTTGTGATAGATCGCGTTCACGTCATCGGTCAGCGCGGTGAACAAGCCCCCCATGGCCGACGAGCGGCCGCCCACCGACGTTTCTTCGAACGCGGCGCTCATCCGCCCGGGCGACCCCAGCAGGATCAGCGTCCCGGCTACCAGCGGGAGCCACCCGCCTTTCTTTGTTTTAGGGTAGTTGTTCATGATAGTCTCCTTGCCTGCAAGCGACGCGCTCAGCGCGCGACGACTATGGTACCGTTGATGAGCTTCCCTTCACCTTCGATCTGGTAGATATACACTCCGGGATCTACGACAGTGCCGCCGGCGTCCGTCCCGTCCCAGCAGGCGTACGCGCCCTGAATGTCGGACGTCATCGTGGATTGCTCCAGTTCCCTGACCAGCGCGCCGCGTATATCGAACAGCCTGATTTTTACCGGGCTGCTCCCGGGGTTGGCGTACCTGAAGAGTACGCGGTCGTTCTGTCCGTCGTTGTTCGGCGTTATGATCCGGGGCATTATTCCCAGGAACGCGAACTCGTTTGCCGCCGCCGATCTCCTGAGCTGGTACCTGCCGGTGAACTTGATCGGGGTCCTTACTCCGCCGGGAACAGCGTCCGCGGAGCTGTTCAGTTTCATCCATTCCGCCCCGTTGAAATAGTAAATGGACAGAGACGAGGCTTCCTGAACGGCCGCTTTGCTTATTGCCGCCGGCGCCCCGTTGTTCGCGGACATGACCAGTTCGCCGGACCGGACCACGTATTCGGTGCCGGACGAGGCGTTGACGTTGCGCTGAGCGTTGAAGTTGCGGATGCCCGTCAGCGTCAGGGACGCGCTGGATTCGACGACGTTGAAGGCGTTCCACTCTATCGAACGGACTACCGGCCCTTTTTCTTCTTCGCCGTGCGAAAGTATAGTGAAATAATTGCTGTCCGTCAACGCTTCCCGCGGCAGCCAGACATAGCTCCTGTCCGTGTTCAGCAGTATCACGCCGTCGTTCATGTCGACGATGAACGATTCGCGGTAGTTGCCTGAAGCGTCGCGCGCCTTTATCTTGTAGTAATACTGCGTATCAGCGTTTATCGACGTGTCGGTATAACTGCACGTTAATCCATGGTTGCTTGCCATATGTGTCCATTCGGACGAGTAAAGGTCGGTGCTGCGGTATATGTCATAGGAATACAATTCCTTGATCTTCGGGTTATACCTGTCCGTGAACGCCAGTTGATCGTTGTTGTAACGGACAGGTTTCCATGATACTTTGACACTGGTCGCGGAGGCGCGTTCCAGCTTCATGCCGAGAGGAATGAACGGCGCGATGGTATCGTTCCAGGGCACGATCGTCGTGATCGAGCTTACCGCGAGGTCTGACGCTATCGCGAATTTCGAGACCGCCGCGAGGGCGAAATAATACGTCGTTTCAGGCAGCAGCTGGCATATGGCAGTAGTATAGGTCGTATTCGGGGTAAGGATACGGTTGTCAATGACGGGGGTGCCGTCGTTGACGTTCGCCGGGAACCGGTCGGTCCTGTAAACTATCCTTATGCCTGAAAGGTTCGTCGTGTCCGGCGTCCGCCATTCCAGCGTCGCGGAGCATCCGATCGCCTGATCTTCCTGAGTGTCGGCGTATGCCGATACGATGACCGGCTTGCCGGGTTTTTCAAATACGTCTGAAATGAAAATGGTCGTTGCGGTCGCAACGGAGTAATTATTCACAACATCATAGCCTCTGATAATGTAATAGTAACTTGAATTGACCTGCAGATCGTGGTGTGTAAAGGACTGCGGCTGGCCGTTACCGCCGGCTATGTCCGCGTCCGCGCTTCCGCTGACCTGAGTGCCGGCGTAATCGCCGTTCCTGTAAAGCGGCGCCGAGTCCGGCGTTGTCCATGAAAGCACTATCGAAAGTTTTCCTTCTTCATCCATGCTGATGCCGCTCGCGAAGCCGTTGACCGGATCGGGCCCGAGGATATCCGTGACCGTGCAAGTTGATGCCTGCGCTCCGGGTGCGAACGTTGAATCCTTGTCATAAGCGTACGCCGTGAAGTAGTACGTTGTCCTCGGCAGCAGCTGTTTCATGGTATAGCTGGTCGCCGCTCCGCTCAACTGGCCGGAAAGAGTTACATACGGCTGCTGTGCGATGCCGGCAGGGTACGTTCCGGTCGAGTAACAGATCCTTACGCCCGAGAGGAACTGCTCGGTCGGGTTTTCCCATGAAAGCGTTATGGAAGAACCCGTTGACGCGTCGGAAGATCCGTCACACGTTGCAGTAAGGTTCCTGACCGATCCGATATGCTGGTACGGATGCGCCGATGCGGCGCTCATATTGGGATATGACCATCCCCATTGCGTCTTTGTGAAGACAAGGAAATAGTAATCAGAGTCGATGGCCAGACCCTTCACGATCAGGGACTGTTGCTGTCCCGTCGTGATCGAAGCGGTGCTTATAAAGAGTGAATGCGCCGCCCAGGTGTTGTTGATCTCCGCTATGCCCGCTGGAGGCGCTACCGTAGAGTACTGAACGCAGTATTGCGCGCCTTCCTGGATCGTCGCCGGCGCCGGATCAACGAAATCATTGGCGTCTTCGTTGAATCTCAGGAATTCCGGAACTGTCCATTCGAGGCGTACTGTCTGCGTTTCTATCGGATCCGGGATGAAAGCCATCAGCGATGTGATGAGATTCGCCTTCAAAGGATCGCTCGAAGCGCATGCCGACGACTGATGGACGATCGAAGCGAGGTTGAGGTCCGAGTCCGCCAGCTGATGGTACCTGTCCAGCGCCCGAACTCCGAAATAGTAGCGCTGTCCCGGGTTAAGGCCGCTGATAACTATCGACTCGCGGGAGCCCGGCGCCTGTTTTTCGAATATGCCCCAGGCGGGTTTCCTCTGCTCGTCTATAAGCGTTGTCAGCCCCGGATGATCCCACCACGCGGTGGTGCTCTGCTGAAGGTCTTCCTGTGTAACGGGGAACGTGGCATACCGGACGACATATGAGAATACCGATGAACCGTCGCCGCTGTGCGGGGCGCTCCATTCGAGGATAACTCGTCCACTCTGCGGAGGCAGGTTCCGGGTGCCGGGCTGCGCGTTAAGATCAGCCACGACGGACGGCCTGCCGTACTCCGCGCGTACGCGGACGGCTATGGGGCTGTCGGCTTGCTGGCTTCCGAAGACAGGGATTCCCTGTCCCAGAATCAACAGGCTTAACAGGATCCTCAATATGGTCAATGATGTTTGCCACTTCCGGCAGATCATTATGACCTTCTCCTGCCTCTCCGTTACTAGTGTCAGTCCATTCTGGCTGTTACGACAAGATGGATCGTGCGCAGGTCCTGATCCGTCACCGCCAGCGGCGTCATGAGCTTGAGCCAGAGCTGTCGTTCGGCGGTCCTCCCTATGCTGTCCGCATAGGTCCTCGGCAGAATGACGCCTGCCGAACCGTTCCCGTCGCCAGCGTAATCGGCGTCGTGGAAGTTGGTATCGTTGTACAGTTTCGATGTGATGCTCAGCGTATCCGCGTTCACATCGTACATGGCCGGCGTCGGCTTGTCGGTCTTCCTGAAAATGCCCGACATGGCGAACTGGTCCAGGCCCGGCGCGTCGCTCAGCGTCCATCCGTCAAGGGACGCGTTGTCGATGTTAAGTTCCCAGGTGCAGATGGCGCCCGCCGAGTCGTTCACGAACGTGATCGGCGTGTTCGAATAGGCCGTCGTTGCCGCCGAAACGTCTCCGAAATCATACCAGCTGGTCCCGTCGATCAACGAGACGCTCAGCGTCACGGTGCATCTTAAAACAATGTACCCTGCCGCGCTGGGCGCCGCTGACGCGACGCTGGCCTGAGTTACCAGGCCGATCGCCGCTAAAATCAGCCACAGCATCATTTTACGTAACATGGCATCCTCCTTTAATTCTTAACTGCGTAGATCTTCACGAATTTCACGACGTCTTTTGTCTCCGAATGAATATCAACTTTGACGACATACAGCGCTTTCCTTCCCTCTTTGCCTTTCGGTTCGATGAATATTTTCACGCTGCCGATGGCATCCGGCCCTACGGCGATCTTTTTCCTGTCCAGCGTTACTTCCCGGGGATCACCCGCCACATATTCCGCCGGGATCGTTATGCCGTAAGGCGCAGGTTCGACCGCGGAGAACGCGATGGTGTACTTTTCACTGGAAGAGTTGATGCACTTCAACGGCGTGTCCTCAGTCACTTCGACCCGTCCGCCCTGCTCCGGGATCCCGGCCTCGAAGCGTTCCGGTGTCAGGGATACGCCCTGCGCGGCCCGCGCCGCTTTTTTGCGCAACTCTTTCAATTCGGCTTCGGTGGGCGGCTTAGCAGCCACGGAGAACCGCACTCTTCCTTTCAGAGCCAAAGAAACCGCTACCGCTCCGCTGCTTGACGACGGGACCGAATTGATCCTCAGCCACGCCTGGAACTTTTTGCCCAGGTATTTCTCATCTTTGGGCACCGTTATGGTCACATCTATGTTAGTCCCTTCGTCTTTCAGCATGACGATCTCGCTCCTGGAGACCTTTACCCATGACGCGTCGGGTATGGGTTCAAACCCCTTTCTGAGTTCTGCCGCCGAAGGGACCTCAACGCTGACTCGGACCTTGATCTCCTGCTGGCCGTCATATCCTATCCACATCGGGCACTGAGCCTGCTCCGTCAGGTTGTATGAACCCCCGATCTGGAGGTTCTCTACCTGTACGTCGGCGTAATTGGTAGAGAGCGTCGATCCTGATGCCGCTGCCGCAACCGTGCAGAAAAAGACAAAGGAGAGAACACAGTTCTCCGCCAGCCTTTTCATCCTCTTCAGCACTGCCGCGCTCTTCGTTGTCTTTTCTGACGGCATTTTGAACACCTCCTTTTTTGATTTCCCTTACCTTGCATGACCTTTTCCCGAGAGTTCTTCCCTCCCCGCAGAGGTTTGAACAACAGAGAAAACAGGATCATACACGTTCCCTCCCCGCAGAGGTCAAACGTTGTATCCTGCCGGTCATTAAGTGGGCTTTATACCTTCTCAGCCCTGTGTCAAGGTGGCACTGATCCCTCCCCGCAGAGGCACGTCAGTCCACATTGAATTTACATTATATTTTCAGCACAAAAATATTCAGTGTAAACAAAAAAGCCGCAGGGATCAATTCCCGCGGCAAGATTTATATAAAAGGAAAAAAAGCGATTAAAAGCGAATAATTCACTAATCGCAGTGATTTTAAATATATTTCTTACGTCAGCAACAGACAGCACTGTCCCATTGCGAATCACAATGATCACCTCTGCGGGGAGGGTATCTATTCTTACTGACCTGCCTACCCCCGCCGCGAGGACGGGGTAAGGTAGATCAGCAAACGTCGCTGATCTGCATTTCGTTCAATGTCACGGAGCTACGGCAGTCACGGTGATCGTGACGGTCTTGGTAGCTGTCGTTGAGATCGCGGTCGGTGTTTTAATGGCCGGCCACAACAGGATCTCTGAATCTTCCGGGTGTCCGGGATTCGAGTTGTAGTGCTGGTTACTTGCGTAACTGTCGTTATCAAACTGCGTTGCCGACCAGGTTGCCGCAATGTTGGTGACCAGATGATCGGCGCCATAAGCGCCCGCCACGGGAGCCGCGGATGCGAATATGCATCCCAGCGCCATCGTATTCAGCCCGCCGGCGAAACCGGCATTGTTATATGCCCAGTTCGTGTCATTGCCGTCATGATTGAGCTGATACGTTTGCACCGTGTTCTTTGCCGCGGGAGACGTGTTCCATATCTTGAAGCTGATCGGCGCCACGCAGGTAATGTTCGTGTCGACCTCTCCGATCGCTATCGTGTTCCCGGGGTCACCGGCGAGATAATCGGTGCTCGTCGACACTTCAACCGAAAGCTCGGTCGAACAGTTGATCGTGATAACACCCGAATCATTTTCCGCCGCTACCACCGCACCCGAGGCCATGCACATCAACGCGCACAAACATACAAGTTTTTTCATCTTTGACACACCTCCTTTTTTGATCTCTAACCCATCCCTGCTCAAAAATTTTTTAAACATGTTACCCACCTTCAGTGATTTTTTGTTGATGTTTAATCCTGCAGTAGAGTTCTCGTTCCGCTAATACTATAACAGAAGCACACTTCTTTGTCAAGCTTTTTCTTTCAGGGCCCGGTGTTCACTGTGATCCTGCTCCTGAACCGGGTTTTCAACAGTTCTCCATCCACCTCGACATCGACGATAAAAAGGAACTTTTTTCCCCGGTATTCAGGTTTATCCGGCATATTCAGGTACAAAAACAATTCGTCTATCTGGTTCTCACGCAGTTTCAGACTGTCTTTTGATATTTTCATGATGGAAGGATCAGGCACCGCATCATACCCCGGTATCTTCAGTCCAGCTTTCTCACCAGGCTGGCAACTGATCTTCAGCCGCAGTGCGTCATCATTAACATTCGATATTTTCAATGATTTTTTATATTCTCTCTTAATATCTATCCTTTTTCCCAGAGGGACTCTTTCAAGAAATATTTCAGCGGGATTTACCGAAATATTCCTCGTTCTCTGCATTATTTCATTTAATTTTTCCATTTCACCGGGCGCGGCTGTCGCTCCTGAAACCGTGAATAGGATACGCACCTGAGCTCCGGGAACGACTCCCATTGTTCCGGGCCCCTGTATCGGGACAAGGGCGCAATTCAACCTGACGTCATATTTTTTTCCAAGATAACGTTCATCATTCGGCACAGCGATGACCGGATTGAATTCCACCACTTCCCCGGGCAGGGCCGGAGCGATATTTCTGTTCAGTATGACCCAGGAGGTATCCGGGATCACTTCGTATCCGTCCTTCGGCATCGAGGGCGGTACCGCAGACACAGACACATCCATCTGCTGTCCTCCGCGGTAATGTACGCTCAGCGGTTTACTCATCTTGCTCAGGTCATAGGCCTGTCCGATCTTGATATTATCGATAGTATAATCACCCGGGGATACTGTAATGCCCAACGCGAACGCTTTTGTCGGCAGACATACCAGCGCGATGGCCGTAAATAATCGATACTTTTTCATTTTCCTGCCTTCCTTTTGAGATAATCTTCCGCTTCCCTGCTGCCTGGTTCCAATCTCCGCACTTCAAGCCATAGACGCTGCGCCTGCTTTTGCCTGCCCAGAAGCTCAGATACTGCCCCCAGGCCGGCTAAAGCGTCAACATTATACGGATCCAGCTGAATGGAACGTACCAGCGCTTTTGCCGCTGCGGTGCGCTTCTCGGCCCCTGTCAGCCTGTTTTCTGCCATAAGAAGGGCGGCATAGTTATGCCAGGCGTCCGGATTGGCTCCATTTCTCAACGTGTTTAACTCCGCTGTGCGTACCGCGCTGCGGATCAGCATCGTTTTCAGAGATATGTCTTCCGTTACTTTTGCCAGCGATAAAGCGGTATCCTGTGCCGCCCGGTAATACTCGTTTACTGCGGGGGCGAACAAATAGGAAGCCTTAAATGACCTTAGAGCGGCATCGGTCCGCCCCTTTTCAAGATGACGGGCCCCTCTGTAAAAGGCCGTCTCCCCGGCGAACGGCAAAATGGAAACGGCCATAAAACCCGCTGCCGCCAGAGGGATCAGCCATCTGAACGCGCTTATCCTATCACGATTCGTTACAATGAGCGTTCTCCCGTTAAGAGAGGCGGCAAATACCCAGAAAATAATCGTCGTTCCGATCATGCCGTTGTTAAACTGCAGGTAAATGAACAATCCAGCCATTCCCGCGCAAATGCCGGCGGCGGACATATCCTTTCCGGCCTTCTTTATCCCCGCCATAAGAACAAGTGACCAGGAGACGGCGTATATCGCCGCGCACGGAATGCCCGCCGTAGCCGCCATCTGCAGCAAATCATTGTGGGCATGGGCCTGCGCCATGTTCTTTCCCGTCGTCCTGAAATACCTCTCAGTTTTACTTTCCCGGAAGGCGAAAATAAAATTATCGGGCCCGTATCCCGTGAACGGACGCTTTTTTATGGCATGCCACGCGGATTTCCATCCTTCCAGGCGCGATACGTTCGAGTAATACCCCTTCTGGCCGATCGTCATGAACTGTCTTGCGGCCGGCGCGTGAAAAAAAGCCGCTGCCGCTATGACGAGCAGCAGCATAACCCCGTAAACTTTCTTTCTATTCCGCTTTTCGCGGAAAGCGAACAAAAGCATCATTCCAAGCGCGAACAATTCAGCCAGCCACGCTCCCCGCGCCATCGATACGATAAGCGCCGCAAGGTAGAGGGCGAACAAGGCCAGCCACCGTTTTCGTGCCGTCGTGAAATAATTGGCAAGGACTACCGGCGCCAGCGGAGCGAGGAAACCGGCGTAATAGATCGGGCTGCCGGAAAGGCTGTTGATCCTGGCCCGCCCGCCCGAGAAGTACTCCGCCATCGCGACGGCGGCGATGACCGTGCCTGACGCGACAATCCCTTTCACCGCGTGCCCGGCTGTTCCGGTGGATCCGACCAAAAAAAACAGGCTGTATCCCGCTATCGCGGTGATAAGCCCGAAAGTATGAAAACGATACTGGCCCCATACACTCTGGGCCATATTGACCGAAAAAACAGTCGAGACGCAGTAGAGGGCCAGCCAGACAAGCAGGATGACATTAATTGTTGACGGGGACGGGCAGCCGCTGTCCGCGCGGGAAAGACCGCCTTCCTTCCATGCCACGATCCATGCGAACGCGGTCCCGCAGCAGAACAGAGTCATTTTGGGAAGGTTATAAATATCCGCGAACCAGGGTACGACGGCGAGCGGGGCAAGGACAACGATCCATTTGATAACGAGCCCGGTCGCGGGATATCGGCCTGTTTCCGCACGCGCGGGGGGATGCTGTACCATCAAAACCCTTTCCAGTCAGGCAGCCGTCTCTATTCCCCGGCTTCCTGTGCCGTGATCGTGAATATTATGTCCTGCTGATCTGACGTGCTGGTTGCCAGCGGTGTGTTGAATTTGAACCAGAGATTTCTCGTCTGGTCGAAGAAAGGATCAATGTTGATGCCCAGCTGCGAGCCATCGATCGTGTAGGTGGTATTGCTGCTCAGGGTATTGTTCAGCGAAACGTAATGGTTATCGTTGAAGCTTCCCGCGGCCGGCCTTGATCCGTGGAAGCCCGCCTGGAGAGAGAACATGTCTACGCCCGGCGCGGCCCCCAGCTGCCAGCTGAGAGCGCTTTGCGCGGAAAACATATAATCTTCCGGCACGTTGCCGGTGTTTACCACTTCCAGCCCGTTAGCCGTGACCGTTGAAACATTTGTCCCGATCTCGCCGAAGTGATAATACGTGGTGGGAAGCGTGACGCTGAGCAGCACGGAGTTCGCCCATGCGGCGCTGCTGTTCGATATGTCCGACCATACGGGGTTATCGTCAGCCGTCCACATTCTCACGTAATAAGTGACGCCAGGCGCCAACGATCTCAAGGTGCAGAACTGAGGCTGTCCGGAATTCACGCCCTCCGTCGAGATATAAACCGTATCGACAGAGGACGTGCTGTAACCGACATCGGCCCATGTCGAACGCTGGATCGCGTATCTGCTGCCCGCCTGCAGCGTGCCGGAATAACCGTCATCGCCGGGAGCCGTCCAGGAAAGCTGCACCGACCGTCCGTAACGGCCCGTGACCGCTGAAAGATCGGTTATCGCTCCCGGGGCATAGAGGAAATAGAGTGAAGGCCCGTTGGATATCTCAGACCAGTTGGCCGCCTGATCGAGCGTCCACACGCGGAAATAATAGGTAACGCCTTCTATCAGCCCGCCCAGGGAAACAACGCATGTATCGCCCGGATACACCGTATGCGTGGCGATCTTGACTTCCGTAGCGTCAAAATTTCGCCGTCCATACCAGTACCCTTCGTTTTCCGCCTCGGAGGCCACGGTCGTACTGGCGATATAGATCCGGCTGCCTGACAGAAGGCGGCCCTCGGCAAGATCGTCACCGGGAGAAGACCAGGTCAGATCGACCGTGCCTTTTGCCGGCTGAAGAAAGCAAAGCAGGTTGGCGACGGCGGAGGGCGGCAGCAGGTCCTGTCCGTAATAACCGGCAAACAGCTCGAATCCCCCCCCGGAAAGCCTCGTTACGCCGCCCGGTTCGCCAAGAGAATATATCATCCAGGACGTTCCGTTCGTTATGCCTGGTACCGCGGCGCCACCGCTGTCCAGTGTGTCGAAAGTTATTTCTGTTTCACCGGATGAATAAACCGGAATAGCCCAGGCTTTCCGCTGGCTTGAACAGAGGAACGCCACGGCAAGAATGAGCATCATGCGCGATAGGGAGGAAATCTTCCCTGTCATCATCAGCATAGTTGGCCCCGTTATATGCTACAGCGTCTGGGTCGGCGCTTTGGCCTTGACATGAAGCAGTGTCGAGATCTTTTCGGTCAATGCCGGAATTTCCATGGGTTTGGCCAGATAATCGTTCGCTCCGCATTCGAAGATCTTCTTCTTATTATCTTCCGAATCGAAGCCCGTGATCGCAAGTATCTTAGTCGCGCCGAGGTAATGACCCGCGCGGATCTGACGGCAGACGTCAAAACCGTTCACGCCCGGCAGCATAAGGTCCAGTATGACGAGATCAGGCATGTACTGGTGAAGAACTACTCCAGCGTTAAAACCATCATAGACGATCTTGGTCTCAAAGCCGGGGAATTTGTCTTTGACCAGCTCAAGGACCAGGTTCCCGGTCTCAGGTTCGTCATCTATGACCAGTATCTTTTTCTTCTCAGCGGATACAAGAAGTTCTTTCTTGATTTCCTCCATTGTTTTTCCCTGCTGGTTCAGGTACTGGATCTTCCTGATGACCGTGATCGTCGATTCCCTGTCATACAGGCGATGGCCGCCGGGGGTTTCGCTCTTGGCATGAATAAGGCCGATATCGGTGTAGTAGCGGATAGTGGAAGGGAGGACTCCCGCCTGTACCGCGACCTCGGAAATCTTCAACAGGTTCTTTGAACGTTTGACCATTTTTTATTCTCCTCAACAAACAATTATAAAAACAATCTATTTGCCTCTTGTTAAAATCCACAACCTACATACTGCTTCCTGATTACACTATATTTGTAGCAGATAAATCCGGCATTGTCAATAGAAAAAATGAAGCAGCATTCATGCTGCCACAAGGACGCATACTTCATGTTCGATCGTTTTATCCGAGAAAACTGCGGAGAGGTTTTGAGGTTTGAACAGCTTTTTTTTCCGCGACCCGGTATTCTTTGCCCGTTTTGACCCGGCCGCCGGGAAGCATCCCCTTTTTCTCAGCTCCCGCCGATACGCGGGGCAGGGTCCAGCGTTCAACGGCAGTCCTGCGGATCCCCAGTGTCGTCGTCTCATGGAACAATATATCAACGGCATCCCGCTCACGCCCGCGCGGGCAAAGGACAGAGATCATTGTGCCGGGACGCCCCTTCTTCATCATGATCTGCGTTAACCATACGTCCAGCGCTCCGGCCTGGAACAATCGATCCGACACATACGGATAGACGCGTGGGTCCATGTCGTCTATATTTGTTTCCAGGAGCATGACGGCATCGCTGCCGTATCCATCTTTCAGTCCTTTTGATGAAGATATAAGCAGTTGCAGCGCGTTCGTTTTTCCCGGGACACGCTGATGTCCGAATCCCCTGCCTGAAGCGGTGATACGCATCGCCGGCATGTCGCAGAATCCGTCAGAGAGAGACGCGGCCAGCGCTATTCCCGTGGGAGTAGCCAGCTCCTTTTCCGGCGTGTCAGACCAGACGGGTATGCCGAAACGCCTGATGATAGCCAGCGCCGCGGGCGCGGCCCTGCCGATATTTACCGGAGAACACAAGAGCTTTTCGACACCGAGCATTTCAAATGCCCGGCAGTTCCCGGCTATATCAACAATGGTATCCAGCGCGTTCATCTCATGGAAATGGATCCGGGGAACCGGTATCCCGTGGACTTCGGATTCCGCGCCGGTAATGGTATCGAACACTGCGAGCATCTTCCTTTTTACAGCGGGAGAAAACGCCGAAGATGAGAGTATCTTTCTCATGTCTCCGGGAGATCTGAACCGCCGTTCACCGCCTTTTACAATGAGCCGTTTACCTCCCCCATGCTCCGAAGCTTCAGAGAACGACAGGCTCCAGCCCCGCAGCTTCAGCGCGCGTTTCAGTTCCTTTTCAAGCGACCGCGGAGGTATCCCCGCGTCGACCGCGGCTGCCATCAGCATGTCTCCGGCGATACCTGAAGCACAGTTTAGATAGGCGGTCGTCATCGGGCCCTCTCCGGCGGTTGTCCGCGCCCCGCGATAAGGCTGGCGATGACCCCCGCGCCGAACCCATCGTCTATATTCACGACGCTGACATTCGCCGCGCACGAATTCAGCATGGCGAGCAGCGCGGCGACGCCTTTGAAAGCCGTCCCGTAGCCGACGGAAGTCGGAACGCCCACCACTGGGCAGGGGACGATACCGCCCACAACGCTTGCCAGAGCCCCTTCCATTCCCGCGCATACGACCGCGCAGGACGCGCCTGCCAGCACATCGTGGTTTTTCAGCAGACGGTGAACTCCGGCGACCCCGACGTCATAAAGCCGTTCCACCCTGCATCCCATCGCTTCGGCGGTCACAGCCGCTTCTTCCGCTACAGGCACGTCCGTGGTGCCGGCGGTCACTAAGGCGATATATGAAGAGCCGCGGGATGGTTTTTCTACCGGACGAACAACGATGACGCGGGCCGTTCCGTTATAACGCGCGCCGCGGAAACATCCGCGCAGCTGTTTGAAATCGTCCTTTTCCGCCCGCGTGATGATGACCGGCCCGGTACCCTTCAAAAGGTCCTTCGTTATGGCGATGATCTGTTCCATCGTCTTGCCGGGGCGGTATACCGCTTCCGGGAACCCCTGGCGCTCAAATCTTTCAGGCTCGGCGCAGAAATGTTTCAGTGTCACGCGATCCCCTCGTCTGCGAAATAAGATGACTCCCAGACGCCGCGCAGCACGGCGTGCAAGTCGGCAAGCCTGGTCACTTTATTGAATCCATCCCTGACACGCGATGCGTTGGGCAGGTTCTTCAGGTAGTACGGCGCGATCTTCCGAAGGATGATCAGTCCTTTTTTTTCTCCGTAATAATCGACCGACGCGGCGGCGTGCCGTTCGAGGGACTCTATCCTTTCCTCCCACGTCGGGCCCTGCAGTCTGTTCCCGGTCTCCAGGAAGTGGGTGATCCTGCGAAAAAGGCCGAGGTCGCCTATGGCGCCACGGCCCAGCATGAGGCCTGCGCATCCCGTTGCATCGATGAATTGTTTCGCCGATACTTCATCAGTAATACCGCCGTTCCCGATCACCGGTATTGAGGACGCTTTCACCGTCTTCGCGACCGCCTCGAGATCGGCTTTCCCGGTATGTCCCTGCGCAGCCGCTCTCCCGTGGACCGTTATCAGAGCTATGCCGTTCGCGGCGGCAAGCTCGGCGAGACGGGGAGCGATATTCTCTTCAGGGTTCACGCCGATCCGGACCTTCACCGTCACGGGGACGCCCGCCTTTTTTACCGTCTGTTCCATTATGGCGGCCATCGCCGGCTCGTTCTCAAGCAACCGCGATCCCGCGCCGGTCTTTACCACTTTCCTGACCGGGCAGCCCATGTTGATGTCAATGATATCGGCCCCTTCGCCCGCGGCGATCTTCGCGGCCTCGCCCATGACCGCGGGTTCAGCGCCGAATATCTGGATCGCCACCGGATGTTCTTCCGGAGAAAGTCTCATCAGTGCTTTGGTCTTTCTGTCGTTGTATGCCAGCGCCCGGGCGGAGATCATCTCGGTGACCGCCATCCCCGCGCCAGCCTCGCGCGCGAGAAGCCTGAACGGCAGGTCAGTTATGCCCGCCATCGGCGCCATGACAAGGTTATTTCCAAGGGTGACCGGACCGATCTTGAGAGCGGCCATTACTTTCTGCTCCAGTCCTGCAGTCTCATCCCCGGCTCGATCTTCATCGCGGCCGAGGGAAGCGACATCCCCGTTACCGAAGCCCTGAAGAAAGCAGCGCAGCCGATCATCGCGGCATTGTCCGTGCAGTACGCGGGCGAAGGAAGGAAGACGCTGATCCTTTCTTTTCTGCCGGCCGACTTGAAGGCTTTTCTCAGCGCTCCGTTGGCAGAAACCCCGCCCCCGATCACGATGGCGCCCGCGGAACAATGCCGCGCGGCAGCCATCGTTTTTGTAACCAAAGTGTCCACGACCGCGCTTTGAAATGAAGCGCAGATATCCCTGATCTCTTTCCTCCCGGGCTTTTTCCCGGAGCCCCTGACATGGTTCACTACCGCCGTCTTCAGCCCTGAAAATGAAAAATCCCACGAACCTTTCATATAAGGCCGGGGAAAATGGACGGCAGAGGCGTCTCCTTCATGAGCGAGACGGTCTATCACCGGGCCGCCGGGATAGGGAAGCTCCAGAAGTTTAGCCACCTTGTCGAACGCTTCCCCCGCCGCATCGTCGCGGGTCCCGCCAAGTATCCGGTAGCGGCCAAAGCCTTCAACATGTACCAATTCCGTGTGGCCTCCGGACACTACGAGGCTCAGGAAAGGAGGCATCAACCGCGGATGTTCAAGCAGGGCCGCGTAGAGATGCCCTTCGAGATGGTTGACGTCGATCAGAGGAATGCCGTACCTGTAAGCCAGTGCCTGCGCCGTCAGCTGGCCTACCAGCAACGCTCCCGCCAGTCCAGGCCCGCGTGTATAAGCGACAGCGTCGATCTTTTGACTTATGTTATCCCATCCTATCCCGGCCTCGGAAAGCGCGCGTTCCACTACAGAATTCACCTGTTCGATATGCGCGCGGCTGGCAAGTTCCGGAACGACGCCGTTGAAAGGGCGGTGAATGTCGATCTGAGAAGAAATAACGTTCGACAGGACACGCCGTCCGTCTTTCACGACCGCCGCCGCGGTCTCGTCGCAGGATGTTTCAATGGCGAGCAGCCTCATTTTATCATGTCCGTTAGATAAACGAATTCGTATCCCCGTTCCCTGGCCGCGGGCATTATTTTCCTGATGACAGGCAGCATGTTCTTTTTCTGTGCATGGCCGATGACTATGCAATACCCGTGCCTGCGCGCGTGTTCCATGGCAACGCTCCACTGCCGTTCCATGAAGGCCGGGTCGTCTTTAAGGTCGAGAAAATACGAGTTCGTTGCGTGCGGAACTTTCTTTTCCTTTGCGACCTTGCCGGCGACGGACATCGAGGAAGTATGCGAATCAAAGAAGAAAAGCCCTTTTTCCCCGATCATGGCCATGAGCGTCTCCATGCGTTCCCTGTCCGAGGTGAACCGCGATCCCATGTGATTCGATACGCCGACAACCCCGGGAACACTTTCCAGGTCTTCCATGAATTTCTTCCGTAGTGAGCCTTTGGGCATGGAAACCAGCAAGGCCGCCGGACCGGGATCTATGTCCGGATATGAAAGAGGCTCAAGGGGCAGATGAAGGATATAGGGCATCTTTCGCGCCGAAAGCATGCGCGCTATCTCCCTGGACTGGCGTTCTTTCGGCATTACCGCGAATGTTACCGGGATACCCTGGTCAAAATACGGTTCGAGGCTTTTAACACTGCCGCCGACGTCATCAATGACCAGCGCTATCCGTCCCGCCAGCCGGGTCCGCGCCGGGAAAGCGCCTGTTTTCCAGTCCCTGCCTCTTAATACCGTTCTCGAAAAAACCGCGCCGTCTTTCCCCACCGTTATCGCGGCCCCGGCGGCATTTGAGCCGATCGTGATCGAATAACTTTCCTTTTCCGCGGCCTTGCGCATATCCAGCACCAGCGCGTCCCGGGTTTCCCGCAGCGGTACTTCGATATCCCTGAAATATTCGATCCAGGACTTTTTACCCAGCGCGCGCTCCTGCCGCGTCTGTTCCCTGATGGAACGGCCGGTTATCCCATGCGCGTTGAATATCTCCACCAGCCTGTTGTCGAACGACAAGGACATTTGGTCAAAATCCGCGGGAGCTTTGGCCCGGTAATGCGTCCAGGCCATGGCCCCTAACGCGAACAGGACCGCCGGATAGATATACTTGAATATGCCGCCAGGATCCCTGCTCAACTAATCTTCCTTTATCTGGGAAAGCAGCTGCCGGGTTTTGATGAGCTGCAGGGCCCTGTTAAGCACCGCGTCTTCGACATGGTCTTTTTTCTTGACCGCCGATTCCGGTTCCTTGCCGTTGGCGTATATCTGTTCGCCCTGGACGTAGAGTTTCGCCTCCGTTTCGGGCGCCACTTCCACCAGAATGTCCGGTATAATGCCGCCTTTGCCGGTCTTTTCGTCCCTGTGAATGCTGCGGCCCGCGGGCGTGTAGTATTTTGCCGTTGTCAGCCGCAGAGCGCTCCCGTCAGGGAACGGGAATATGGACTGCACGCTTCCTTTGCCGAATGTCGTAGTCCCGACTATCAATCCGCGTTTGAGGTCCTGTATCGCGCCCGCGACGATCTCCGAGCCCGAGGCCGAGCCGCGGTTGACCAGGATCACCAGCGGCAGCTTGCCGTACGGCGCTTTGCCCTGCGTCAGGTAGTCCCTGCGGGATTCCTTCTCCCTGCCCTGCGTGTAGACGATAAGTTTTCCATCGCCGACGAACTCCTTGCAAACGTCCACCGCGATATCGAGAAGGCCTCCTGGATTATTGCGCAGATCGAACACCAGCGCCTTCATCCCTTTCTCCCTCAGGCCGTCCAGCGATTTCCTCAGGTCTTTCTCGCTGTTCGCGCTGAACTCCGTCAGCT
>CAZNYG010000001.1:78097-122540 GCA_964577205.1 uncultured Elusimicrobiales bacterium
TCTCGATCTTGATGACCTCGCGCACCAGCGGATAATCGACGGGATCCTTCTGGCCCTCGCGCATGATTGAAATTGTAACCCCGGTCCCGGGAGCGCCGCGCAGCTGTTCAACGGCGTCTTCGACCGTCATTCCTTTGGTCGTTTTACCTTCGATCTTCACGATCCGGTCTTCCGGCAAAAGCCCCGCGCGGTAGGCCGGGGTGCCCGGCAGCGGCGTTATGATGGTCAGCCATTCATTTTTGGTCGCGATGCGGATTCCCAGCCCCCCGAACGCGCCTTCGGTCTCCGTTTTCATTTCCTTGTATATTCTCGGTTCCATGAACTGCGAAAATGGATCCAGCGTCCGCACCATGCCGTGCATCGCTCCGGTCAGGAGTTCCTTGTTCTCTTTCGGTTCGACATAGTTCTCGTGTATCAGCCCCATCACATCAACGAGAAGGCGCAGCTGGTCGTACGTTTTGTCGACCGCGGCGCGCGCCGGAGAAATAAGCATATACGTGGCGAAGAAGGCGATGACCATGACCAGCACCAGTGCGACGCTTTTTTTCTTCATCTTGTTTTCGTTCCTCCTATTTAAGCCATTGTAATGGATCTTCGGGTTGCCCGTCCGAACGTATCTCGAAATACAGCAGCGGCTTATCCTCGTCCGGCAGCACGCCGGCCGCCGTCCCGGCCTTTACCTTCTGGTCTTCCTGAACCGCCAGTTTTCCCAGCTGTCCGTAAATACTGTAAATGCCTCCGCCGTGATCGATGATCGCCATGAGCCCGTATGAACGGAACTCTCCGCTGAAGACAACGTCGCCGTCGTCGACGATATGTATTGCCGCGCCGGCGGAGCCCTGGATCTTTATACCGTTCGAGATTACGCAGGTTTCCAGTTCCGGATGTTTATTTTTGCCGAATCGGGTGACGACCTTCCCGGACAGCGGCCATGGATATTCGTGTTTTTTGACCGTCGAAGCCGGACGCTTCTTCTCAGGCGCCCCCGCTTCGCTCATTTTCCGCTCCCGTTCCAGTTTGATGATCAACTGCTGAAGAGCGCGCGCCGACTCGAGAAGCTTCCTGATATCGTCTTCGGCGACGATCCGCCGTCCGGTGGCCGTCTTGAGCAATCCCTGTTTCTGCTTTTTCACGTCCGCCTGATCCCGTGCCGTCCTGTCCTGGCGTCCCTTCAGTTTCAACAACCGGGACTGAGCGTTTTTCCATTGGGCCGCTGCATCGCGGAAACCGGACTCCCTTACTTTTGCGTCACCGTAATACTCCATTTTCCGGGCCAGCGCCTGGAACCGCAGCTTTTCCGCCACCGGTTCGCTCAATATCCTTTCATAGCTGCAATGGCCCCGGCACCAGAGGTCCGTTTCGTGTTCCAGCAGCGATGCCCACTGCGATTTTTCATTTTCAGCGACGCGCGCCGACTTCTCGGAGGCCTTGAGCTTTCTTTCCGCGGCGACTATCTCCCGGCGCAGCTTTTCGCTGACCTTCTGCAGACGGTTGAGCTCTTTTTCAATACGAGTCATTTCGCGCCGTATGGTGCGCTCTTCAAGGAGTGCCTTTTCTTTCTCAAGTCGTTTTTCCTTAAGCGATCTCTGCACCTCCCTGAGATTGAACGCGTTATTTTCGATTTCCCTGTTGAGGTTCTTCTGTTCTTCCCCCCAGACGGCAAACGTCATTACGAACATCAGTATTGACGTCAGGATCATTCTCATCGCTCAGTCTTCCTGAAATGACAGTACCGCTCCGGCGGGCAGGCACAGCCAGTACGCGGCGGCGGGCAGCGGAGACAATCCCGATGGGACGGATTTCATCAACACCGCGGTGATCGCCAGGCCCAGCAGCCCGCCCGCAAGGCCGCCGGCAAGCCGGGCGGCGGCATCCCTGGCCGTTACGCCTTCGTCGACTATCTTTTCCACCAGCATGACGAACACGATCAATAGATATCCCGCGAGAATGACGACAAATCCGGTGCGGTACAGGACGCCGAGCTGCCTCAGCGTTTCTATCATCGAGAACAGGCGCTCGTCAAGCCGTACTTCTTCTATATCCGACACCTGAGACAACGAGGCCTTAAGCCGGGACACGCTGGACGGCAGCGCCGGTTCCGGATAAACAAGGAAATAAGCGGTAAAGGGATTCTTCCCCGTCACCATCACTTCGCTCAGCGACGGAGAATCCTTCAATGCCCTTGCGAGGGATTCTTCGGGGGTAACAAGGTAAAGCCTGCCGATACCGGGCATGGCCTGGATCCGGCCGCGTATCTCTTCAGCGCGTGTACCAGCCTCCTGGCGGATAAATACCGCGATATTCGCCCGCCCTTCAAGCGTTCCCCGGTATACCGCGCATTGATGGCTGATATTATAGACGAGCACGCCGCCGGCGACGATCAGTCCGATCCTCGCGGCCTGAACCGGCAGCGCGCGGTAAAGCCATTTAAATTTCTTGTGCATAAACCTTCCAGGGATCAAAGACATTGTCATTTCCTTGGCACTGCGGATGAATATTATAGAAAAATCAGACGGTCGTGTAAAGATTTTACGTCGCAGCGCTTTGCTGAAAATATTCAGTCGTCCGGCGTGATCGTTCCCGCGCCAGTTGAAGCTTTTCGCGGACGGTCGAGCGGTACTCGTCACGCCAGTCCCACACGTCCCTGATGATCATGAGGGCAGAGTAGAGATTCTCCAGCGACAGCGAAGATATATTCTTCATTTCCATCTCGCGAACGAACCTT
The DNA here is from genome assembly GCA_964577205.1 of uncultured Elusimicrobiales bacterium. GTDB lineage: Bacteria > Elusimicrobiota > Endomicrobiia > Endomicrobiales > CAIRNS01 > CAZNYG01. Next base: position 80,823 of record CAZNYG010000001.1, read on the forward strand.
TCTATCTTCGGATCATTCGACAAGCCCGCTATCGGTATATCGTTCAGCGCGGCCAGGATAAGGCCGTGCAGCCGCTGGCTGACGATCAGGTCCGTCATCCTTATGGCCTCGATCAGTTCATCAACGGTTGACCAGCGCGCGAGCCTGGCCGGGCTTTGCATCTGTCTGCATATCTTCCTGCACCAGCGCGCGTCGTGCTCCTGCTGGAACGGAATGAATATGACGGTCGCCCGCAGATGACGGGAAAGAGAATCCGCCAGTATCGCCAGGAGTTCCGGCGGAGTGGCGCGGCGGTGGGATGCTCTGACAATAATGCCTATGACCGGATTGTTCTTCCGTATCACCGACCGAGCAAGCGGCGCGAGAAGCACTGGATCAGCTGTGACCTTGATCTTTGCGTTTCCGCAGCCCCAGGAAATGAACAGATCCCTGGTGTCCGTGTCTCGGACCGTTATCCCCGTGGCCCGGTTCAGTATCATTCCCGCGATGCGCCGGTTGAAAGGCATCAGGTCATTGGCCCCGACGCTCCAGAGGAAGATCTTTTTTTTGAACAGGGCCGCCATCCCGATCATGAACAGGTAGTAGTAAAGGCTCATGCTGCCGGTTTTGTCCTGGAACAATCCCCCGCCGCCCGAAACGAGCGTGTCGCATCCGGCTATTGCGCGCATGACGGCAAGCGGATCCCATCGTCCGGCCGCTTTCACGCCGTGGTCTTTTTCGGTAGCGACGGGATTTGCGGAAAGCACCGTTATTTCAGAAAGAGGGCAACATTCCCGTATCTGTCCGATGATACTCCGCAGGATAAGCTCATCCCCCGCGTTGTTGAACCCGTAATAGCCCGAAATGAGAGTTCTCATGGCGACCTGCGTGATAGTTCCGCCTTTTTTATCGCGATAACAAGGATGTATCCCAGGATAAGCCCCGCGGCCATACCGATAATGCTTCGCTGTAAAGATATAATGAACGGGGTATGCGCGTGAAAGAAAGTGTTCAACACGGAAACCGGAGCGAGGCTGCCCGCCGCGATCAGCAGTTTCCGCCTGGTGGCGAAGCCCGCGAACAATAACGGCTGGGCGAAAAGGAATTCCTTGGTCCGCGGACGTACCGGAAGGATGGTTTCCAGCCATTCCCTTATGCCTGTTTCAGGACGCATCCAGGCCGCGGCGTCATTTCCGCTCCGTGCCAGTAAGATATAGACAGCTCCGGCTGCCATGAAAGCCATTACGGCCTGTCCACTTGTCAGCGGCCGTTTCAGCGACTCTGCCAGCCCGTTGCCGCGGTACAGGAACACGGCCATGACAGCCACGGGAAACAGAAGGCATAGTTTGATGCCCGGCACGGGAATCAGGCGCTGCATAAACCTGCCGTCGTAAAGACAGGCCGCCAGAATGAATGCCCCCGCCAGTGTCAGGATATTGACCGTCACGAACCCGGCAAGGGGGGTTCGCGCCTTAAGTCCCGCGGCCATCGCGATCAGCGGTACTGACAGGGCCGTCAAGGCGATCACGGCCATATTCAGCGGAAGACGGGCCGTCTCCGGGTAGCCCGGAGGTTCGGTGCTTTCGACGCTGTATCCCTTATCCTCCAATCCTTTCACGACAGCGCCGATATAGCGCAGGTTATCGTCAAAATCCAGCGCCGGGAGCGGCCTGACAAGAAGGAAACGGACGCCTCTTTCGCGCACGGCGCGCTGCCAGCGCCTGAGCAGAGAGGCCGTCGCCGTAAGATTCTCCAGTTCCGCGGGCGTGACCGTGTGACCGGCGACGATAAACCGGCTCATGCTCCGTGCCAGCTGTTCCCTGCCTTTTGTTTTTGAAAACTCAAATACAACGCCGCGCACACCTTTGGCCGCCGCCATTTGACCGAAAAGCTTTTCGTTCCCGGGGAATCCCGGAACCTCCGGGCCGTCGAAAACGTATCCATCACACCGTTCTTCCGGCACCCATTGAGATCCCCGCACATTAGACGGCCGCAGAATGACCCGCATTCCCGCGGCGCGCGCGGCATCCAGAAGAGCCGGATCGTAGCCGAACGGGCTTTCTGGGCCCCATGGCGGCACGGACTTTCCCGTCAGATAAAAACCCTTCTGAAGCTCTTTTCCCTTCACCCTCAAGCCATAACGGCCGCACAGCATCGCGGAAAGCTGCCGGCAGGCCCGTTCATCCGCCGTCTTGAGCGCAAAGCCGTCATCGCGCCTTTCGATGTCAATAAAGCCACGAAAGACCGCTTCCGCGAGGGTCATCTCGGAGATGACTGCGCTTGCGGCCCCAGCCCGCTTTATTCTGACCAGGATCACCGCCGCAGGGATGCCTTCCCGCGCGGCGCGGGCCGGAACATCGGATGCGTCTATGCCTATCTCGACACGGTTATTCAGCCGTTCAGAACGCGCGCGATGGATAACGGCGGGTACGGACAGGACGGCGGCAACGCTCAGAATAACGACGGCGGCGGGAAGGATATACGGACGTAAGGGAGGGGTCATTCGAACTTGCGTCTGTTCGCAATTGAATTCCGGTAAAGCTCCTCATATTTGCCGACGGATGAATCCCAAGGGAACCGGCTGTTGAATGCATTATCGATGAGCTTTTTCCATTCCTTTTTGTTGCGATACGCGCGCAGCGCCCGTTCAAGGGCATATTTCAGTTCAGCCGCTCCGGGAGGATAGAACGTGAACCCGTTCCCACTGCCCGTTCTCGGGTTAAAATCCGCGACGGTGTCGAACAACCCTCCCGTGCGGTTGACTATCGGTATCGTCCCGTACGCGAGGGCTATCATCTGCCCCAATCCGCACGGTTCGAACCGCGAAGGCATCAGGAACAGATCCGCGCCGGCGTATATCCTGTGGGCCAGCGGCTCATTGAAATGGAACGATACCGCCAGCTTGTCCGGGAACTCCCTGCTTAAGAGAGTAAGCATTTCCTGTATGATCCTGTCGCCCGACCCCAGCATGACGATCTGCACCGGGCCCGCAAGCAGAAGCGGCAGTACCTTTTCGACAAGATCATACCCCTTCTGCGGATCGAGCCGCGAGACGGAGCCGATGACCGGTACGTCGGCCGCCGGCAGGGAGCACGCCTTCTGGAGATCGCGCTTGCAGACGGCCTTCCCCTGGACTTCGCCGGGCGCGAAAGCCGAGGCGATGTAGCGGTCGTCCCGCGGGTTCCATTCTTCGTAGTCGATACCGTTGAGGATCCCGTACAGGTCCGCGGAGCGCGAAGCCAGCACCTTTTCCATCCCCCTGCCGAACGTCTCCGTCATGATCTCGCGCGCGTATGTCGGACTGACGGTCGATATTCTGTCCGCGTACACTATCCCCGCCTTCATGAAATTGAAACCGTTGTGGAAGTTCAGGCGGTCCCAGGTGAAATCCTTCCTTGAGAACCCGCCGAGCTCGACGGTCCCTTCATCGAAATGTCCCTGGTATGCTATGTTATGGATCGTATAGACGGACGCCGTCCTGCCGTAAAAACCGTCTATCCGGTAAACAGTCTTCAGATACGCCGGGATGACTCCCGACTGCCAGTCGTGGCAATGGACGACATCCGGCTGGAAATCGATGAATTTCAGGGCCTCAAGCGCCGCACGGGAAAACACGATGAAACGCTCGCAGTTGTCCGCGTAATCCCCGTCGGTGGTATGGTATATGCCGTTCCTGTGGAAATAGCGCCGGCTGTCGATGAACACGACCCTGACATCCGTCCCCGGAAGGTTCGTCCGGTACAGGGACACTTCCTCATAGTTGCCGCCCAGGGGGACGACGAGTCGCCCCGGGACCCTTTCCAGGTTGAACTTCTTTTCATCAATAGCCCTGTATTTCGGGATAATGACACAAACGTCGTGGCCGCGCGCGCGCAGGTATTTCGGAAGGCTGCCCACGACATCAGCGAGCCCGCCGACCTTGACGAACGGCACACATTCCGATGCCACCATCGCGATCTTCACGTTGATTATTCCGCTTCTCTGAGGAATTTAGCCGCTTCTTCGGGCGACGTGGGATTGATGTAGAAACCGCTGCCCCACTCGAAACCGGCGACTCGCGTCAGTTTCGGCATGATCTCAAGGTGCCAGTGGTAATGGGGGAGATGCGGTTCTTTCAGCGGAGAGTTGTGAAGCAGGTAGTTGTACGGAGGATTATCAAGGACCCTGTTCAGTTTCCCCAGAACGTTCTTCATCATCTGCGCAAGGCTGACCGCCTCGTGTTTCTGGATGTCTTCAAAATCGGAATCGTGCGTCTTGGGCAGCACCCATATCTCGAAAGGGAAACGGGAAGCGAAAGGGCACAGCGCTACGAAGGACTCGTTCTCGGCCACGATGCGGTTCCCAGACGAAAGCTCCTGCTTGATGATGTCACAGAACCCGCAGCGTTCCTTGTAATCGTAATAATTCTTCGCGCCGTTCACTTCTTCACGGACCCTTTTAGGTACGATCGGGGTGGCGATCAGCTGTGAATGCGGATGGCTCAGCGAAGCTCCCGCGGCGGCTCCCCGGTTCTTGAATATCAGGATGTAATCGAATCGGGAATCGCGTTTAAGGTCCAGTATTCGGTCCCTGTAAGACCAGATGATGTCTTCGACCTGTTGATCACCGAGGTCGGGGATCTCCAGGGCATGTTCAGGAGACTCGATGATCACCTCATGGGCGCCGATCCCGTGCATTTTATCGTACAGCCCTTCGCCCTGCCGGTTCAACGACCCTTCTATCGAAAGCGCGGGGTATTTGTTAGGTATGACCCGCAGTTTCCATCCTTTCCCGTTGTGCGCGCGGCCGGGCTCGCCGTAAGCGACGATCTCCGACGGCGTCATTGCCTCGTTGCCGGGACAGAAAGGGCATCCCTTTCCCCCCTTTGTTTCCTGCTCGTGGGAAAATTCGTACGGCCTTTTCCCTCTTTCCGTGGCTATGATGACCCATCTTCCGATGATGGGATCGCGTCTCAGTTCAGCCATGCGTTTCCTCCCGGCCCGCGTAAAGGATATATGTCCATTGTATCAATACAAAAAGTCTTTAACAACCCGTCGCGCATCACTGGCCCATCCGGTCCAGTGCTCTCCTGGCTTCGCCCATGGCCGGATCGCAGGAAAGCGCTTTTTTGAATGACGCGCGCGCCTTGTCCGCTTCGCCGGCGGCATACTGTTTCATGCCCTGTTCATAGTACTGGCGGCCGAGCGTCTCGCAAACCCTTCCCAGTTCCACCCGTGCAGAAGTGTATTCAGGGTTATACTCGAGCGCTTTCCGGTATTCGGACGCCGCGGACTCAAGGTTGTTCTTATTGAACTGCTCGAATCCCGCTTTAAATCTGTCCTCAGCCAGCGACGTTCTGATATCCGTCATTGTGTTCTTTGCGCGTTCCGCCTGCTTTTCCATCTTATTCCTGATCGCAAGCTCTCTGCTGCGCGAAAGCGTTTTCAGCGCGTCATCAAAAGAACCGTTCTCGAAATACGTTATGCCGCGGCTATAGAGCGCCTCAACTTCCTCTTTTGCCTGTTCCTGCTGCAGGGTCGTCAGTTCCGATACCTTCCGGGTTTCCCCTTCCCTCAGTTTTTTCGCGCACTGTTCCGCGAACTGCTGCGCGTCGGTGCGTTCCGGGTCAGCGGTGACGACGGCGTTAAAGTATTTTTTTGCTGTCAGATGATCGCCTTTATCGTACAGGGCCATGCCCTTGTCGAATATTTCATCCAGCTGCATCCTGGTAACTTTCCCCAGCTGCGTGTCTATACGCTCGACATAGGCCCTGGCTTCCCTGTTCTCCGGGTTCATATCCAGGATCGTCTTGAATTTCTCCCGGGACTCGACGAGATTACCTTTGCGGAAATCCCTGACCGCGTCCTTCCACAGCCGCTCTACCTGATCGATGTTCTTCCTTACCGTCCTGTCCTGCTGCTGCTTTTCCACAGCCTCTTGTATCTTCTTCATTCCGTTGGCCGCGATACCGTTCCCGGGATCGACCGCGAGCACCCCGGCGTAGAATTTCCCTGCCCGCATGTAATCGCGGCGGTCCATGGACACCCCGGCCCTGCGCAGATATTCGCCGACCTTCTTCATCCTTTCCTGCTCCAGAACGTCGAGTTCTTCGCTTATTTTCCCGAGGTATTCCTTCGACGGCGCATGATCGGGGTACATCGACAGGATCTCTTCAAGTTCCTGCCGGGCGGATATAAAGTCCTTTTTCAAATACTGGTCGCGTGCGTGCAGGAAATGAGCGCGCAGATGATAATCGTAGGCCATGCCGGGGTCGGAAATACCTCCCCAGCCTATGTCAACACCGATCCAGTGCGTCGGCGCGAAATCCCGGAAACCGCTTACGGCGTAATTAAAAGAGATGTCGTTGAACTCGAACCCGAGCCCGCCTCTGATACCGGTATCCAGCGATCCGGGCGACTCTTTCCATCCGGCCCGCAGGACAACGGGATACACGGGCCTGTAATCGGCTCCAAGGTTCCAGCTGTCCCTGCCGTCCGCCAGATCCCTTCCGTATTCCAGCATGACGGCTGCCCGGTCGATATCCGGGTTCCCGTACCTGACACCTGTCTCGAGAACGGAAGGCAGAGGATCTTCCCGGTTGACAAAGCTCAGCTTCCCGCCGATATTCCGCGCGGCCGCTCCCGCGAACAGCCTGTGGCTGAAAGGAAACGAGTAAAATCCGCCGATATCGAAAGCGACTGCCCGCGCGGTATATTCGGCCAGCGTGCAGTTCACGATCTTGACGTTCACGCCCGCCGCCCCCGCGATCTCCCTTGACGGGCCGCCCCGGTACAGCGCCCTCGAAAAATTCAAGGTTGCGACGATATCCCCAGCCTCGGGATCCGCCGTCAGTGTTCCCGACGCGTTCCTTCCCTGAATGGGGCCGTAACCAAGATACCCCGCCGATATGCCCGCAACGCCCATCGGCGTCGGCAAACTCAGCGCCGCGAACCTGTAATTCATCCCTTCGGGCAAAAGACCGTCCGTCAAAGCGACGCGTGCCCGGTACATGCGGACGGATGAAGCGGGATTCCCAAGGAACGCGGAGGCGGATTCAGGGAAAGCCAGCAGTGTCCCCCCGCACCCGGCGTACTGAGGATCGGGAATGAAATTAAGGACCCCCGCGCCAGAAGCGCCTGAAGTCGCCGCGTTCATGCCGCCGTGCCCGGCGACGAACAGCGCCGAAACAATGCATGCCAGGATGACATTGTGCTTCAACGGCATTTCCTTTCGCTCCGGTAGAACAGGTTTTTTCTTATTCTGAGAAGAAGGTCCGTCATATTGAACGGCTTGAAAATGTAATCCTCGGCCCCCAGCTCGAAACAGGACTCGATGGCGTCGGCGAAATCGTTTGCCGACAGCATGATGACGGGTATGTCCTTCGTTGCCGGGTCGCTTTTCAACTGCCGGCACAGTTCGATCCCGTCGGGCCCAGCGGGCAGGGAGATGTCAAGGAGCACTATATCGGGCCGTTTACCGCTGATATGATTGATCAGCCCGATGCCGTTATAGGCCGTATCGACGCTCAGATTGTTTTTGGCCAGCACGCTGGACAGCATGTCGCAGATATTACGGTCGTCGTCGATCAGAAGGACGTGCCGGGCGCCGGGCAAAAGCCGGCGCAGCCGCTCGGTCATCGTGCCCGGATCGATCGGTTTCATGACGCAGTCATCCGCGCCCGCCTCAAAACCCTTTTCAATATCCACAGCCTTGTCGCCCGTGATAAGCATGACAGGTATCCGCGCGGTCGAAGCGTTCTTCCTGAGTTCTGAGCACAGCGCTACGCCGTCGGCGTCAGGCAACATAACGTCGAGTATGATAACGTCGGGCGCCTCGCGCAGCGCCTTTTCCAGCCCCCTGGCGCCCGTATGAGCGCTTATAACCTCGTACCCGGCGTCCTGCAAGTTTGCCAGCAGAGAACTTACGAATGCCTCATTGTCGTCTATTATCAGCACCTTCTGGCGATTTTCTTTCACGTTCAGCTCCTTTCTCCGTGTAAGGTATCATGATCACTACCAGAGGCTTCAGCTCGTTGCCCGGCTCAACGACTACCGCGATGTCGTTTGTCAGTTCCTTCTTTTCAGAAATGAGCCTGTATCCGGGATATTTCAGATGAAGGGTGTACAAACCCTGTTTAAGTTTTATATTCAAAGGGCCGTCGACGGTGACTCCATTGAAGAGGAACTGGTCCTTGCCGTTCTCTTCGACGAGCACCTGGACGTTCTCCATGAAGACCGTGTTGTTCCTTTTGTCCTTTTTCCAGTCCTGTATCGCCTGCAGTTCCTGGATTGAGTCCTGCGCTTTTTTGAAGGCCTCGAGCTGCGAGGAAGAAGGCTGCCTGACCTCAAGCGACACCCCTGATATATTCCCCGAGAGATCATCAAGAGTCACGCAGGGGCGGCGGTCAAGCCGCGAAGGGAGGATTACAGCCACGGCGGCGAGAAAAGCCACGCCGGCACCGATAGTCAGAGGGTTCAGGAGCAGGTTCCCGTCTTTCGCCATGCGCGGGATACGTATCCCCGCCAGGGAAATGAATTTCTTTACCAGCGCGTCTTCCACCGCTGTTTCCGCAGGTATCTCATCATCTATGATCAGCGGCCGGCAGGATTCTTCAACAGCGGGATCTCCCAACCCCGTGCCGCTCACCCTGAGCGACAGTACCGTCGTGTTATCCCTGCCTCCGGCCTGGTTCGCCGCCTCAACAAGCTTACGCGCCGCCTTCGCGTTGTTCCCTGCGTACAGTCCAGCTATACCCGCGATCTCGCCGTCTTCGAGTTCCCCGTTCAGGCCGTCGGTACACAGGATGAACTGGTCGCCTTCGACGATCGGCACGCTGAGGCAATCGATCTTGACCGTTGAGCAGGTGCCGAGAGCGCGCGTTATCATGCTCTGTATCTCCGCGGTCCGCGCGTCCTCGCGGCTCATTTTTCCCAGGGAGATCAGTTCGTTGATTTTGGAATGGTCGCTGGTGAGGAGTTCAAGGATGCCGTATCTGAAGCGGTAAAGCCTGCTGTCTCCCACATGGATAATGTGGGCCGTGCCTTCTTCTTCGTCTATGACGATCGAAGCGACGGTCGTTCCCATGCCGCTGAGCCTGGGGTATTTATCCACCATACAGTGCAGGGAACGGTTAGCCAGTCGTATGGCAGCGCATATCCTTTTGGCCTTTTCCGGCAGTTCAAGCCTTACGATGCCGTCGATCTCATCCGTCGTCAGCCGCGGTATCGCCGCGATCATGATCTGGGCCGCCGCCCGGCTGGCGAAATCCCCCGCCGCCGCGCCTCCCATGCCGTCCAGCACGGCAAAGAAACCCGTTTCCGGAACGATCGCGTAGCTGTCCTGATTCTCCTTACGGACCATCCCTGTGTCCGTAATTGCCGAATGTTCTATTTTCATATGACATAAACTCTGGGGCGACGGCTGTTCTTTCTGCGCGCGACAAGCGTCCGGACACCAAGGAGCAGCGCCATGAGAAGGATCCCGGCCACGGACATGACGTAATATGAACTGGTATTCTCGAAGGGATGCGTATTCCCTGAATGAGCCGCGTTGCCCAGGAACATGGGCCATGAAGAATAATTCCTGAAGGTAGCGACGTTTGACGACAGTATCTCCACCGAATTGATGATGTTCGTGTACACTATCTCCACTTTGCCGTCGCTGTTCACGTCACCGATGACGGGCGACGACGTGATCGGCACGTTGCTGGCTTTCACGGACGTCAGCAGTTCCATCTCTTTGCGTTTCGGATGCATTTTTCCCACGACTATCGAACCGTCTTCGGTGCCGAAAATACAGTTGGCGACGCCGTTCTTCTCGAGGCTGTATAACGCGGGCGATGAGATAATCCTTCCCGATCCCGGGATATCGGTCTTCCAGAGCAGTTCTCCCGCCTGGTAACCGGTCTTGCCTTTCAATCCGTACACGCTGCCGTTAGCCGACACGATGATGACGTCGTTCAACCGGTCGCCGTCTATGTCGGCGATCGCGGGCGATGCGGTGTGTTTCAGACCGTCCGGAGGCACCGGTTCGACGAAATAGGTCCACAGCACGCTGCTTTTCACCACATCGATCGCAGAAACGTACTGGGGAACATTTGACTGCACGACCACTTCCGGTATGCCGTCGCCGGTCAGGTCTCCGACCGCCGGCGCGGCCGCAATGAGATGCGCCTTGCCGCCTTCATTAAGATCTATCGTCCTTTTGATGCGGGTCTTTCCGTCGAAAACGAAGACCTTGCCCGCGTTATTGGCCACGACGGCCATCGGCGATATCCTTTCGGAAGCTATAATGGCGGGCGACGCGTGCACCGGGGATTCAACGAACTCCGTGTACTTCTCGGCGCCCGATTCGAAACCGGGGGAATAAACGAAATGGACCATTCCTTCTTCCGAACAAACCACGACGTCAGCCTTGCCGTCGCCGTTGAGGTCGGCCACGGCAGGCGAATTCTCCGCTACCGTGCCGCCCAGGACATCCTTGCGAATGACGCCGCTGGTCTGGCCGTCTATGACATACAGCATCGAGTTGTCAGTTACCAGTACGATGTCGAGGACGTCGTCGTTGTTCATGTCATACAGCGCGGGTGACGATTTGCCGGACGTGAACAGTTCCACCGGCTTCCACAGCTGGCTGCCTTTTTTGCCGTCCCAGGCGAACAGCTGCCCCGATGAATTCATGTAGACGATGTCGTTCCTGCCGTCCCCGTTCAAATCACCGACCGCCACTGATGACGAAATATCATAAGGTATCTCTCCGGGTGCCGTCTTCACGACGTTCTCCAGGGGGGACCAGGTCCTGTTCAGGTCAAGCGCGATCCTTGCCGGGGTCTTTCGCGCTGTCAGTATCCCCCCTCCTCCCCGCGCCATCAGTATGACGGACGCGGCGATCGCTATTCCGGAGATGGTCATGATAAGCGGACGGCGGATTTTTAGCAAAAATATCGAATGGAACCTGGGAATGCCGTAATCCTCCGCGCCGTCTTTCACGAAACGGAATATCGACCTCCCTATGCCCACTTCATCTCCTGGACGGAGCGCGCGTTCATTGAGCTGGCCCAGCTTTTCACCGTTCACTGCCACGCCGCCCGTAGAACCGACGTCCATGATCTCGCAGGCGGCCCCGCGGCAGGTGACGCGGGCGTGCCCTTTCGAGACCGTCATGTCACCGGAAAGGACAATGTCGTTCTCGATGCCTTTAGGGGTCACTTTTTCCCTGCCGATATAGGTTTCACCCTGTCGAACGATGAATTTCTTTCCTTCAAATTTCCCGTAGATACCGAGGAAGAAGTACACCGGTTCCCCTCCGGCATCGGGATCCTCAAGGAACGTTATGTCATGGCTGCCGACGCCTATTATGTCCCCGCTGAGCAGTTCCGCGGCGGTGACGTTTTTGCCGTTGCGCCTGGTACCCGTTATCGTGTTTGTGTCCTTGATCTCGTAACCGCTGTCCGTCCTCGTTATGGAGCAATGCTGTTCCGACACTTCATTGCCCGCCAAAACGATATTATTGCCCCTGGCGCTCCCGATAGTGATGGAGGATTTCCGGTTAAAGCGGTGTTCGGCGGTTATCTCGGATCGGACATGTACCATAAATCGAGGCATGGATCACTCCTTAGCAGTCAAACATGAATCCCTTAAACCGCGTGAGCGGCCCAAGGGATCGCGTGGCCTGCAGGGCCCGCCTTAACCTGCGGGCATGAAGATCAACGGGCGATCAGGAACGCGGCCACCATCCCGACACCCACACCCACTTTCGTTAGAAAAGAGGAAGGCTGCCGCGCCGCTCCAGGCGCGACGGATCCTTCGCCATAAAAGGACAGGTCTTCAAGCTGTTCTTCCAGCCGTTCAATATCTTTGCGGGTAACGTCCGCGCCCGCTGCCTTATCCTGACGGTCCTCCAGCCTTGCGACACGTTTCATCAATCCTTCCATCTCGCTCTTATCGAACCTGGAGGGAGCGGCAGCGGATATTTTATGATCGGAAGTGGATGAAACCTTCGAAGCCAGGTCACTTTGACACTGTTCCATCCGCTCGATCCTCTGTGTCAGCGCGATCAGATCATTTCTGCCCGAGGCCTGCTGCGCCGGCTGGGCCGCCGAATTGCCTGTATTTGCCGCGGCCTTTTCCACCGAACGGATCCTCATCTCGTCACGCAGTTCGCGGAACACCTTTGAATCGTTCAGCGCGTTATCGAGAAGTACGGGCATATTGGGCTGCAGCTCGTTCAGCAGAGCGACGATGTCGGAAGATGAAGCCTTCTCAGCCTTTTTCCCCGGCGGCAGTGACCCTTTTTCCAGCAGCGCGATTCGGTTGCGCATCTCATCGAGCTCCTGGCGCGTCACATTGTTCTTCTGCGGCATTTTCAACGACTGTTCGTATTCATAGAGAGCAAGCAGAAGCCCGCCCCTTTTTATCGGCTCGTCCTCAACGAACACTTCGCCGCCATGCTTCTTTATGAAGCGGGGCATGCGGGTTTCATAAAGGGAAATGACCTCCTGAAGCACAGGATCCTTGACGTCCCTTTTGGGCGCCGCTTCCGCGGCAGAGGCCGACACGGCAATGACCCCGCCAATCAACATGATCCCGCTTTTTTTTACCAGTGCTCGTGTCATCATGGCCGCCTCATGCTCCTACCGGAATGATTTCCCGCAATTCGTGCAGAAACGCAGACGTTTTCCCGGCGGAAGAATATATTCTTTTTTGCAGAAAGGGCAGACGATCGTCTGCCCCTGTTGTTGCGTAGCCGGCACGGACGGTTCTTTGATGATGGGCTTGACGGCGTCCGGCGACGGTTTTTTCATTTCCCAGAACGACGGGCCCGGAGAATCGTTCGATGCGCCCGCGCCGGCATTAACGGCGGTCTGGGTCGATACTGGCACATCGGGCGAAAGAACAGCCGTTATTTCGTCATGTTTTCCTGGAGGCAGCTTGCGCTCGAACGTTTTTTCAAGGTATCCTTTAGCGACGATCCGCACCGTTCCCGGGCCACGTTTGACCTCGCCTTCCCACTCGCCGTCCTGGTTCGATCTTCCGATCACCTTGTTCTGGTACCATATGAACGCTTCCGGTATCGGCTGCTCGGACTTCTCTTCTCTGACCGCCACTTTCAGCCGCGGTTCTTCATATTCAAGGTCGCCGAAGAAAAGGCTTTTGTCGGCTATATCGACGTTTGAATACGTCATGGGTTTGAATCCGTTGCCGCCGGTAAAGGTAACACGGTACGCGCCCACCGGCAACGCCAGCCGCACCGGCCGCGACGGTGATATTTCCCTCGTTATGGACAAGCCCTGTCCGGAGATCCGCAGGGAGGTCAGGAAGGCCTCCTCATGATTCTCGCGCGAACGCACTTTGAACACGACAAAACGTTTCAGCCGGGCGATCACTTCGGTATCACCTTTAGCGTCGACACTGAAAGCGTGGCTCGTTTCTTCGTATTTGCCTTCGGGATCCATGTAACGGACGCGGTACTCTCCGCATTTCAGCGTGGCGACCAGCGGCGTTTTTCCGCGTTCCTGGCTTTCGTTATCAAGATGCACCAGCATGCCCTGCGGCACCGAGTTTATCGTGATCTTCTTGAAGAGGCTGCCCACGAGGGCAAAAACGCTCTCGTTGTTACTGTTGATTATCTCGTACGTCCAGTATTTCGTGTCGACGCCGCTGAACATCTCGGGGATGCTGGACCGGGTGAAATCGATATTGCACTGCCCGTCCCTGGCTTCCTTGGCCAGGGATCCCAGTTCTTCAAAACCGTCCAAAGTAAGCCGGATCGTATGTTCTCCGGAAGTAAGCTCGCCTTTCCATGGCGTCGTCCGGAACTTGTTCCCATCGACATAGATCTCCGCGCCGGGAGGGTTTGAGTTGATGCTCATCGCGAAATCGAATGACAGCGTGATCTGCTGCTGTTTCTGCGATCCCTTCGGCTGGTCTTCCACTCTCACGACCCTTTCCAGCGTCTTGAAGCTTTCTTTTGTCGCGGTAATGACATACGTGCCGGCGGGGATCTTCCTGAGGGGTATCGGATTGATGGAGTCTACGTTATTGAGGATCATCTTGCCGTCCCTGGTCTTCATACTGACCAGTGCGCCGCCCGGCACCGTAGTTATGACGACGTCCGGAGGATACAGGCGCGAGTAGATGTTCTTTCCCATGGGAGTCAGCTGAGTGTACACGTCCAGAACAAAGAACACTATCGCGAAAACAGCCAGAGCGACGGCGCCGCGTATAACCCTTGTCCGGTACACACGGAACTTGTTGACCAGCCAGTCCCCCACTTCTTCAAACACCGTCTTTCCCTTGTCCTCTGCCGGGCCACGCAGGTCCAGCGCGCCGTGCGCCTTTTGAAAAGGAGGTGTCATAATTTCAGGGGCGGCGGGAACCGCGGGTTCGTCAGCCTGGGGGGGCGCGGTTTCATTGGCGGCTTCCGGTTCCGTCCCGGCCGGCATGGCCGGCTGAAGCGTCTCCTGTTCCGGATGTGTCACCTGTGCCAATTGTTCAGCAGCGGCTGGGATACCGCCGGATATTTCCTGCTCCTGTCTCTCCTCGGCCACGGGTTCCGTTGTGTCGGAGCCGGGCTCGATATCGTTCTTCTCACCCACAATGAAGTCACGGCAGAGAAGCTTCAGTATGGAACCGTCGTTCTTGGCGTCCTGCAGCGTCAGCTGTTTGACCCAGTTGGTCGATTCATTCTCCCTGCCGACCTCTTCCGGCAGAGAGACCCGCATGAACGTGGCGAGGTCTTCGGTCAATTCTTCCGTTTCCCTGCCTCTCAGCAGACGGCGCAGGTCGCGGAACATCTCGATAGCTTTTTGATAGCGCTTTTCCCGGTCTTTCGCCAGGGCCTTCCCCAGCACGTCCAGCAGACCTTCCGGAATGCGCCGCGCCGAAAGTGCCGCGGGATTGAACTTTTCGGAAATGACCTGCTCTTTTATCTCTTCGGGCTGCCCTTTGTACAACGGGCCTCCGGCAAGCATCTCGTAAAGTACGAGCCCTACAGAGAAGATATCCGAACGGTGGTCGATATCTGCCAGCCCGCGGATCTGCTCCGGAGACATGTACGCGTATTTCCCGGTCACAACGCGCTGTTTCAGCCCTCCGTTCAGTTCCTCAGCGGTTTTCGCTATCCCGAAATCAGAAAGTTTTATGCCGCCTTCGAACGAAATGATGATGTTCCCGGGAGAAATGTCACGATAAACGATTCCGTAGGGGGCGCCGGTGATCGGATCTTTAGCCTGGCGGTTCGCGTAATCCAGCGCTTTCAGTATGCTGCTGGTAATAAGGACGCACAATTCCCAGGGGACAGGCTTTTCGGCGGCGGAACACTTGCGCACCAGTTTTTCGAGATCGCTCCCGCCGACGTAGTCCATCATGATGAAATGGGATCCGTTGGTCGCTTTCCAGAAATGCTGGACCCTGACGATATTGTCGTGAATGATGTTCTTGGAGATCAACGCCTCCTTGTAGAACATCTCGATGTATTTTGACTGGTTGTAATCCTTCAGCAGTTCCTTGACGGCGACAAAATTCCGGAGGCTGAAGTCGTACGCCTTCCATACAACGCCGAAACCTCCTCTCCCGATCAGCTGGAGCGTCAGATACTGTTCGTTGATCAGTGTTCGCTGCGTGTCCGGAATAGTGTCAGACATTTTTTTGTGCCCTCGATCCTGCGATAAATGTTGATGAGAGAATGGGTAAATGGAAGCTCACTTGAGGAATGCGGAAGGAAAAATCGAAGTGATTAAAATGCCGTTTGTTTATAAGCATTTTCGGATTATATCAACGCGTCCTTTTCATTGAAAAATCGCACTGGTAATAACTATAGCAGACAAACGCCCGTTTGTCAAGTTTTTCAAATATTTTTCAGTATCAGCCAGGCGCGGTGGCGGTGATTCAGGCAATGCCTTTCTCCTTAAGGTAGGTGATACTGGCCCGGACTTCAGCCGGCGTTGAGCGCGCGTGCGCTTCAACGACTTTGACGGCGGTGTCCTTAACGAACGGCGTTATGACGGAAAAATCGAAGTCGCCGCTGCCCGGAGCGAAGTGATCGGCCATCTTGCGCAGATCGTGAAGGTGGAAGCCGACGATCCTTTCCTCCGCCGCCCGCAGATAGTCGGTATGCCGGGGTATCCAGCCCTGACGGACGAAAACCTCGGCGTGCCCCGTGTCGTGCCAGTATCCGATGTGGGGGTCGGGATATTTTTCCAGAAGGGCCGGCACTTCACCAAGGTCCGGGATCTCATGCAGGAAGAACCGGTTCTCGAGGCCCAGGATAATATTCTTGTCAACCGCTCGAGGCAGCACGGCATCGAAGCTCCGGAAAAGGTTATCGAGAAAACGAGGTGCCTGCCTCCGGCGGTCTTCAATAATGGCCTGCTCGTAATTCCGGTAGAGCCGCCCTTCTCGGCCGAACTGCAAAATATACTTAAAGAATTCCCGGCCGCTGGGGTCGGTTTCCACCTCGCCTGAATGTATTACTACCGCCCGGGCCCCGAGGCGCGCGGCCCAGTCTATGGTGGCCAGCGTGTTCTCGACGGCTTTGCGGCGTTCGTCTTCATCTTCGGACGTCAGGTGATAGCCCGAAAAAACCGTGCGGCCTTCCGGAATATGTTCGAGCGCCGGGCAGTAGTTGTGCAGGCTGCTGATGGTGATCTGCCCTTTCTCGACCGAGACCGCGATCTCATTCATCCAGGACGCGGGTATTTCGACGTTGAGTTCGAGCGCCTGGAATCCCAGTTTACCCGCTTCGGCCAGAAGTTTTTTCCATGATCGCGAGCGGGCGCAATTGAAGGCGGTTGAAAGCGATAGCATGACGGTTATTCCCTGTTCTCTTCAGGCGGGAGGCCTGGTACCGGATCCGGCGCGTGTCCGGGCCCGGCAGGAGAGTCAGCCGACGGGGATGTATCGGAAGGCGCTTCTTCCGGATTCGCCGGGCCGGGATCCTGCTCCGTTGCACCGGGCTGCTCGAAAAGCATTTCCTGAGAAGCCGGCGTTTCCCCCGTCTGCGTATCGGCGGATCCTTCCTGCGCGGTATCGGTTATCGAAGGCAGCTCGCTCAGGTGCGTCAGGCCGAAATGCCGCAGGAACTCCTGCGTAGTCCCGTAGAGGAGAGGACGGCCTATGGTCTCTTTCCTGCCGACGATCTTTATCAGTTTGCGCTCAAGCAGGGTCTCGACGACACCCGAGACCTCGACGCCGCGGATCTCTTCGATCTCGGAACGGGTTATAGGCTGTTTGTACGCGATAACCGACAGCGTTTCGAGGGCCGACGTGGAAAGCTTTATCACGGTCTTTTCCCGGTACAACTTGCGTATCCACGGACTGAATTCCCTCCGCGTTGCGAACTGCCAGCCTCCGGCGATGAATTTCAGTTCCATCGGGCTCAGCCGGGCGGCATAGTCCGCGCCGATCTCCCTGACAACGGCCTCAAGGCCGTGGCTGCCGGCCGTTTCTCCGAGAACGGCCTGAAGCGTCTCGATGCTGACTGGCTGGTCCGCTACGTACAATAAAGCTTCAACGATGCTCTTGATCTCCTGAAGTTCCATATCATTCCCCGGTTATAGGTTTGTTCCAGCGTCAGCGCCGGTTTCAGCAGTTCCCGCGCCGGGTTCTTCGGCCGGGGCGGCCGGCTGGTCATCGCCGGTACGGTAAATGCGTATCTCATCAAAAAGATGCGACTGCCTTCCTGCTATCTGCTTCAGGCGTATCAGTTCGAGTACTGCCATAAAACAAACGATGAGGTCGTGCCGGGTCGGCTGATGCTTCAGGATCTCCGAGAACGTTATGAAGGAGCGGCCTTCGAACAGATCCATGATCTGCCGGATCTTCTCTTCGATCGGGATCTCTTTGTAGACGATCTCCCTGATGTCTTTTGGCAGTTCCTTCAGGACAGCCCTGAAGCCGTCCATCAGCTCGAAGAGCGAGACGTCGAGGACGAACTCTTCCTTGTCGAACACGGGCGGATGACGGTAATAATACTGCGAGCACTCGATCTCCTTTACCGCCATGACCTGCGCGACTTCCTTGAACTTCTGGTATTCGTAAAGTTTCGCTTTCAGTTCTTCCAGGGGATCCGGACCATCGTCCTGTTCGGTTTCCGGCGAAGGAAGCAGCATGCGCGCCTTGATCTGCATAAGCGTTGAGGCCATGACGAGGAACTCGCCCGCGATCTCCAGGTTCAGCTCCTTCATCAGGTCGAGGCACGCCAGATATTCCGCAGTGATGCCTGCGATAGGTATGTCAGCTATCTCAAGGTCGTTTTTCCGGATCAGATAAAGAAGGAGATCGAGGGGGCCTTCGAATATTTCCAGGTGGACATCATAGGTCATAAACGTATCGCCCTGCGGACGTCTTCCATTGTCCGCGCCGCAGTTTCACAGGCTTTCCGCGCGCCTTCTTCCAGGATCCTGTCTACGGATCCCGCGTCAGCACTTATCGCCCTGCGTTTTTCGGCCATGGGAGCGATCGCCGCCGTCATAAGCTCAACGAGCTGTTTTTTGCACGCGACGCATCCGACGCCGCCCGCCTTGCATTCTTCCTTTCTGCCGGAGGCGCCCGTGTTGTAAAGTTCGTGGAACGCGAACACGACGCAGCCTTCGGGATGCCCCGGATCGCTCGCTCTCATGCGCGAGGGATCGGTGAACATCAGCTGGACCTTGCGCCTTATCTCGTCAGGGCCTTCCGCCAAAGTGATCGCGTTGCCGTAGGATTTGGACATCTTCCGCGTGTCCAGGCCCGGCACGCGGGCCGCTTTCGTGAGGATCGCCTGAGGCTCGGGAAAAACATCGCCGTAGAAATTCGCGAAACGGCGGCATATCTCGCGCGTCAGTTCCAGATGCGGCAGCTGATCCTCGCCTACCGGGACCGCGTCGGCCTTGTAGATCAGTATATCGGCGGCCTGCAGAACGGGATAGCCGAGGAACCCGATATTATGAAGGTCCTTGTTCTTGATCTCTTTCAGCTGCTCCTTGTACGTTGGGCAGCGGAACAGCCAGCCCAGCGGCGTTATCATTGAAAGCAGAAGGAATAGTTCGGCATGTTCACGCACGTCGGATTGACGGAATATAACGCTTTTTTCCGGATCGATTCCGACCGTCAGCCAGTCGATGACCATCTCCCGGGTATTCTCCCTGACATGGGACGTGTCGGCGTAATCAGTGGTCAGAGCGTGCCAGTCGGCCACCATGAAAAAACACCGGTATTCATCCTGCAGAGCCACCCAGTTCTTAAGCGCGCCGAAGTAGTGGCCCAGATGCAGTTTGCCGGTAGGCCTCATACCGGAGAGGATGCGTCTCTTTGTCATTGCGTTCTCTTTTCAGTAGTATGCCAGGCCGCCGCCGAAGATAACGATCAGAAAATTGACGATGGGGCCGAGGATCCGCCAGAAAATGCCGGACGACAGAAGGATTATGATGATAAAGAAACCGTACGGCTCAAGCTGGCTGTAGCGGTACGCCATGTTCGAAGGGAGCAGTCCCATCAGAACTTTGCTTCCGTCGAGAGGCGGCACGGGGAAAAGGTTGAACACGGGGAGAATGATATTGATGAAAAGTACCAGCCGGAAGAATTCATACAGGGAAGCGGCCAGCGGCGCGGGAAACGCCGTGACGCTGCGGATGAGCCACATGCAGGCGGAAGCGGCGACCGCCAGAAGAATATTGGAAAGCGGGCCCGCCAGCGAGACCCAGATGATATCCTTCTCAGGATCGTTGAGACGGTAGGTATTGACCGGCACCGGTTTAGCCCAGCCGAAAACAGGCGCGCCGGTAACGATCGCCAGCACTGGAAGTATGATCGTTCCGAACATGTCTATATGGGGGATCGGGTTGAACGTCAACCTTCCCATGGCCCGCGCTGTATCGTCCCCCCTGCGCTCAGCCATCCAGCCGTGCGCTACTTCGTGCAGTATCACCGAAAACAGCAGCACCGGGATCTGTATCAGTAAATTCATCGCTCTTCCCTGTAGGTTCCGCCAAGATCAAATTTTCGTTATTGTAACTTTTTCCCGGCGGTATTGTCAATCCCGGCATGACGGTGATCCGCACGATCCCGGGCACATGCAGGGGTTCCAATCCGATCCTCATTTCTTCGCGCAGCAGTTCAGCATGCCTGCGCGCGGTTTCCGTCCTATTTGCCCGTACCTGTCTGTATACCGCGGCTCCTGCGGCCGCTGCCGCCACAACCAGTACCGGCAGAGGCCAGCCGCCTTTTTTTGCCATGGCCACGCCTTCCGGACCGGCAAGCCATATGCCGCAGGCAAGCATGACCCAGGACAATCCGTAAACCCCGGTTCCCGCAAGGCACCACAACTTGCAGCGGGTTTTGCGGTAAAGGACCATTCCGGCGATAACTCCCCCCCAGCCCAGGGGATAGTTGGCCGCGATGAGTACCATTCCGGCTGTAAACCGCCAGGTAAAAGTTTCCATTGTTCGCCCGAGTGTCTTCCCCGATGCTGTAAAGCGCGATGCCTTTAATGTTTGTCCTCAGCCGTAACTTTTCCGGCGCGGATCTTCTTTCCCTTGACAAGCTCTTTATCCAGCGTCCACCCCCGGTCTTTCGTGATCTGGCCCAGAAGCCGGCTGTATCGAGTGAGATGCCCGTTGTGCTGAATAAGAAGGCGCAGTCCCGAGAGTATCTGATCGCGCAGGCCTTTCGTTTCGAGAGGCATCAGCGGAAGGCATTTGGGAAGTGAATGTTCGCGGGCCAGCGACGGGATAAGCGGTACCGGAGTCATGCCGAATTCCCGCGCGGTGTACTCCATGATCGCGACCTCGTCGTTCTCAGCCTCGTCTTCCCTGATTATGTTCACCAGGTCTTCCAGGCCGAAAAGCAGTACGGGCCGGTATTCTATGCGTTCTTCTTCGGGAGTGGCTGCGGTCGCGCGCGCGAAATCGTTTTCCATCCGTTCTTTCCAGCGCGCCGCTTCGCCGGCAAAACTCGCCGGATATACGAACGCGAGTATTTCGCTGGCTGAATCGTGATAGAGAAGGAAGTTTTCGGCATGGAAGATCTGGCCGCATTTCGGGCAGCACACCACATTGATCTCGCCGCACAGAAGGGCTTCCTTCAGCTCGGGGTCTTCGTTCGGATTGATCGAGTTCCAGAGTTCCGCTTCGAATTCTTCGCCGCAGGGACAGTGGATCTCTTCAAGTTTTGCTGTCGACATGCCGTTCCCGGTCCCGCGTTCTCTGTGGAGCAGTCTGCGGTTCTTTGCTATTTCTCCGCTTATTTTACCAGAATATTTACGTCAATGCAACCATCGCGGTTGCGCATCACTGCCGCAGCTGCCGGGCGGCCAGCTGCTTCAACTCCGGACTGATCGCTATGGGCCGTTGCGCCATATCGTTATAGTACTGAATTGCCATCGCCTTGTTGCCGGCAAAGATATAATAGCGGATTAAACTATCGTAAGCATCGCCGTAATCGGGATTCTCCGCGATCGCCTTTTCCCACAGCTCGACGGCGTTATCATACATGCCCCTGCGCGCCTGAAGCAGGCCGTAGTTATACAGAGCGTCGTCGTATCCCGGGTTGTATGTCAGCTCCTGTTTGAAGGCGTCTTCGGCGCGGGAGAAGTCCCCCCGCTGCATGTAGATCACGCCGAGATTGTTTCGCGCCATGGGCTCCTTCGGATTCAGCCGCAGCGAGGCAAGGTATTCTTTCTCCGCTTGTTCCACCATGCCGTCCATATACAGCATCGCGCCGAAATTCCGGTGGGCCATGGGATAATGGGGCGAGTGTGACGCCGCGTTCTGCCAGAAATCTATCTTGTGCCCGAACACTGAAAGATGATTGAAAGCTATCGTCCCGAAAACAACGGCGACGGCGCCGCCGATGGACATGAGCAGGCGCGGGCGTTTTCTCAGCCACGTGATTGGGAACAATTCCAGCATGACGATCAGCCCGCCGAAGAACGGAGCGTACATACGGTGTTCGATGAAATCGGCGGGCAGGTCCGGATTGGGACGGATGAACGAGGGCAGCAGGAATAACAGGAACCAGGCCGCGCCGAAAGCGATACGGCGGTGATCCTTTTCTTTCGTGACGGCAAAAAGGATGACCAACAACACGCAGGAGATCACCCCGTAAATGAACGTCGTGTCCTTCATTACGGGTAGCACGCTGAGATTGGCCGGTATCAGGGCCTTTCCGATGAACTGGACCAGCCCCGGGAGATTCCTCCACAGGGAGAGAAAAGCGTCCTTCGCTGAATTCATGACCGGGTGTTCAAAAGCAGCAGTGCGCATGAGGTACCAGATGACGGTGTCAGCCGCCCAGGCTGCAGCGAGAAGTATCCATCCAGCCTTCTTCACTCTGCCAAGATCCCTGTTCATCCAAAGAGCCGCGGGAAAGAATATCCACAGCACGAAAGCCGTCTCCTTGGTGAACAAAGCGGCCGCGAAAGATACCGCGTGCGCGGTAAAGGACCACGCGGACGGCCTTCGTGCGTACTGTATCAGCAGGATGATCGAAAGGAACGCGAAGGCCGCGAGCAGGGAATCGTTCCTTCCGGGGATCCATCCCGTCGCCTGCGTCAGCACGGGGTGGACCGCGTAAATGAGCGATCCGGTCAGAGCCGTTTCCCGCTCGTACCCCAGCCGCAGAAAAAGCAGGTACGCGAGCCATATGGCGATGAGGTGGATGAATATATTGGTGATATGGAATGTCGACGGGTCAAGTCCGCCGATCGCAGCGTCGGCCATGAAGGAAAGGGTAAGCAGAGGGCGGTAGTACGCGTCCGATGAACCCGAACGGAACACGTCGTCCTTGAAGGCTTCCACGATCGAACCCGGGGCCGTAAGGAACGCGAAATTTCTGATAATCAGGTCGTTGTCATCGAAATAGACGAAAGGGTATTTCGCGCTTTTCCCGTAAACGGCGATGACGGCGAGGCCCGTCAGCAGAAAGGGGAGCCGCCAGCGGCTTCTTTTTCGTCCGGGAACGGAGTGTTGAGCTTTCGGCATCGCGCGGATCCTTTCAATGGATAAAAAATCTCAAATCGGAGGCCTTTAAAGATGTATATTGAAGGTCAACGGCGCAAAACATTCTTTCAAGTACAGCATATTAACGCGCTATTGATCGAGGAAAGCGGATGCTACCTGATTTTGCCCGTATCTTCACTTCCCGTGCCGCGCGGATGATAGGTGCGATGGAGTTCTTTCAGGCGGTCCCTGTCGACGTGAGTGTATATCTGCGTCGTCGCTATTGAACTGTGGCCCAGCATCTCCTGCACGAACCTGAGGTCCGCGCCTCCGGCAAGCAGATGCGTCGCGAACGAATGTCGCAGAAGATGCGGAGTGATATTCTTCGTTATGTTCGCCTTGCGCGCGTATCCCTTGAGCTGCCTCCAGAACTCAACGCGCGACATGTTCTTTCCAAGCTTCGAGAGGAACAGCCCCTTCGCTCCGGGATACTTCCCGTCACGAAGCGGAAGGTATTCCCTGATGGCTGCCAGGGCATTTTTTCCCACCGGAACGATGCGCTCCTTGTTCCCTTTACCAATCACCCGGACGAACCCGAGGCCCAGGTCGATGCTGTTGCGGCCAAGCCCGACAAGCTCCGACACGCGAAGGCCCGTGGCATACAAAAGTTCAAGCATCGCCCGGTTGCGCGCCTCCTGTATCCCGGATGTTCCCGGCGCGGCGAGCAGGCGCATTATCTCATCGTGTGTGAGCTGGCCGGGCAGCTTCGAGGGCACGCGGGGAGGCGAGAGATGGACGGAAGGGTCGGCGGCGGTCTTGCCTTCTGCGGCAAGGAACCTGTGATACTGCCTCAGCGACTCCATAAGCCTGTAGAGCGAACGCGGTGACAGGCCGTCCTTTTTCTGCAGCCAGAGGAAATCGGTAAGGTCGTTATGGCGCATTTCGCCGGGAGTTTTCCGATTCCTTTCAAGATACAGGAAATAGCGTTTCAGGTCGGAACAATAGCTGAGCACCGTATTGACGGCAAGTCCCTTTTCGGCTGACAGATAGGAGCGAAATTCGCGAAGCCAGGTCTCGATCATAGGCAGGGATTGTGACGCAGTTCTTTCGACAGCACGCACGCGGCGCCGTGTCCAGGAAGTATCCTCAGGGTGCCTGGCAGCGTTTTGAAAACCTTCAGCGAGTTTACCAGCGTTTCCTCATCGCCACCTTCAAGGTCGCTTCGCCCTACGGTACCACAGAAAAGCGTGTCGCCCGTGAAAAGCAGATCGTCCATCCGCAGGCACATGCCGCCAGGCGTATGCCCGGGCGTATGGATAACGGAGAACGTCATTTTTCCGACGGTAAATGTATCTCCGTCGTCCAGCAGGCGGTCCGCCTTCACCGTTTCCACCCGCAGACCGAACAATCCCGCCCCGTTCAGCATCGGGTCCGAAAGGAAAGGCCTGTCTGCGCGGTGGATATAGAGCGGGACCCCGTATCTCTTCTTCAGCGCTGCCGCGGCGCCTGTATGATCGTAATGGCCGTGCGTAAGCGCGATCACGGCCGGGAGCATGCGCCCGCGTTCGATGATATCCTCGATGATCTCAGGCGAGGCTCCCGGATCGATGATGACCGCTTTTCGCGAAACCGCGTCCGCCAAACAGTAACAGTTCGTTTCGAGAGGGCCTACCTGGCATGATGCAAGGTCGTATGCCGCCACAGTATTTTTCACCATGGCGCCACTGACATGACGACGCGGAGCACCGCGTTCGCGAACAATCCCGCGAGCACGTCGTCTATGACGATACCCCAGCCTCCCGGCAATGCCTGAGAGCGCCGGATAAAAAATGGTTTTGTGACGTCGAAAACCCGGAACAGGATGAATCCCGCCAGCGCGATCCAGGGTTTGAACGGCAGAAAAGCCACGGCAACCCAGTATCCAGCCAGCTCGTCAATGACGATGCGCGAATCATCCCTGGTCCCGTAAATCCTTTCCGCACGCGTGCTGACCGGGACGCCGATAATGATCGCGATCAGCGCGGCGGCGGCTGCAATGTCGCCCCGGGGGAACAGTAACCAGTAGAGGGCCATCGCCACGGCGCTTCCCCATGTCCCGGAAGCGACCGGCATGTATCCCGATCCAAACCCTGAAGCCAGTATCCTTACCGCGAGGTCCATGGTTCATTCCTTGAGAAGCGAACGGTGCTGCCAGAGATACGTTATCCCGGATATCAGCGCTATCATCGTCGTAACGAACATCATCCAGAAAGGAAGTTCCACCAGCAGCCATCCGGCGATGCCGGTCCACCCGCCGGCATCCATAAGGAAGGCAGACCGAATGTCCTTGAAGTGCCATAGCGCGGAATTGACGATCAGGATTAGCATCAGCGTGATGATCGAAACGATCTGCGAGGTAGTTTTGAATTTGCCGGCCTTGCTCGCGGGAATGATGACGTTCCTGGAAGCCGCGATCGAACGCAGCCCCGTTATCATGAACTCGCGCGAAATGATCAGGATGATCATCCACGCCGGTATGTGCAGCTCATCGAGCCCGACGAACGATATGAGCGCCGCCGAGATGATCAGCTTGTCGGCGAGCGGGTCCAGGAAGATACCCAGCGTGGAGACAGTCTTCTGCCGGCGCGCGATGATCCCGTCGTAGATGTCCGTGACGGCGGCGGCTATGAATATCAGGAGAGCGATGATCCGCGTCCACAGATTGTCGACGTACATGAACACGATCAGGAATGGAAGAAGGGCGATACGCAAAAGTGTCAGCTGGTTCGCAAGGTTCATAGTTCCCTCTGCTGGTGAATTAACGCTGTCAGGCAAAGCCTTAAAATTTGCATTTTGAAATTACTTATTCAACAATGGTTCCCGTCAGGTCATACCCACGGTACCCGGTGATCGAGACTTTGGAAAAAGCGCCTCTTTTCGCGTGCCCCCTGAATACGACCGTTCCGTCCACCTCGGGGGCCTGGAACGCGGCCCGGCCCGCCCACGTGTTCCTTGTATGCTGTTTGCCGTTAAGGGCGACATGGTGTTCCGTCAAGACTTCATATATCTTCCCGATGCGGGCGCGCTGTCGCCCGGCAACCACCTTTTTCTGCGCCAGCATCAGTTCCCGGTATCTTTCCCTTTTCAATGTCTCCGGTATCTGCCGGCCGTACCGGGAAGAAGGCACGCCGGGATTTGCCGAATATTCAAACACGCCGGCATGATCAAAAAAACCCTGCGCCACAAAATCTCTTAACGCCCGGAATTCACGTTCAGTCTCACCAGGGAATCCGACGATGAACGATGTCCTGAGAGATATCCCGGGGACGCGTTCCATCAGGCTTCGGACGAGTTCCGCCGCTTTCCGTGGCCGTTGCATGCGGGCAAGCACGCTGTCAGCGACATGTTGAAGCGGTATATCGAGATAACTGCACAGCTTCGGTTCATGGGCCAGCAGATCGATGACATCCGGGCCTACCGTTGTCGGATACGCGTACATGAGACGGATCCATCGGGCGTCTTTGATCGCGGCTATCCTTCGGAGCAGCTTGCCAAGCGAAGCGACGCCATACAGGTCCCTGCCGTACGATGACGTGTCCTGCGCGATAACGACCAGTTCCCTTACGCCGCGGCCCACAAGTTCTTCCGCTTCTCTTACGATTGCGGCCGCCGGCCTGCTCCTGTATCCCCCCCGCAACCGGGGGATCGAACAGAAACTGCAGCGGTGGTCGCATCCTTCCGCTATCCTGAGGTACGCGCTGGGAAGATCGGTAGAAAGCAGTCTGGGGGAGCGGGACGCCATCAGTCCGCCCGGCCTGCCGCAGCAGGTCCCGCTCCCCTTCTCGAGGAGACGGCCTATCTCCCGCAGCCGTCCCGTACCCAGATACCCGTCAACGCCGGGGAACCGGTCCTTCAACGCTTTTATATCATCCTGAACAAGGCACCCTGAAACGAATACCCTGTCCACGAGGCCGTGATCCTTTCGCGAAAGGCAGCCCGCTATAACGGATTCTGATTCCTTCCGGGCATCCCGTATAAAAGCGCACGTGTGCACCAGGACGTCCGACGCTTTGGCTATCTCGGTCGTCATCCCCCATCCGGCATCACGAACGATCCCGGCGACAAGTTCCCCTTCAACAACATTCTTGGGGCATCCCATCACAATGAGGCATAGCTGCTTTTTCACGTGGATTATATTCGAGGAACGTGCGGTATTTAATATATTCCTTCTGGAGTGTCGCACGTAAGGGTTATCTGGTTTACATCTTTAACCGCTCCCTGAAGTATGTTGACCGGACGGCCGTTAAGCGTCATTTCAACCCCGGGAACGTATCCTACGATTATATCATATCTGCCGTCGGTCGTCCATCGCCTGCGGCCTCCCGCTGTCATGATCCCTTCGAACACCCGTTCATTGCCGGCCGTGACCCTCAGCCAGGAATCCTTCGTCGTCCTGATCTCCAGAACAAGATCTCCCGGGCGCGGGTCGCGTTTCACCCGTTCCGGAGCCATGAGGCTTCCGCTTGCCGATGAGATCGCCATGGAACCCGTTGAAGCCGCCCCGGTAACGCTCCCGGGCTCAGATCTCTTCAAAGGCGCCGCCGGCGGGACCCCGGGGGATCGCGTTGACGTGTCAGGCATGGTCGCAGCCGCCTGAGCCTGCTGCATAACGTCGCCTTGGGCCGTTTGAGGGCGATCAAGCCGCGCAACTACCATTATCCCGACGGCGATAAGGATAACGGCGGCGAGGATGAGCGCGATCGACTTCTTTACGTCCGGACGCTCCCAGAAACTCGTTTTGTGCGGCGGAGCCAGTACCGCCCGGATCTTCTCCGCGTGTCCGCGGTATATTGACATAAGCTCGTTCTCGTCCAGCCCGAGGAACCGCGCGTATTTCCGGAGCGAACCGGTATAATACACCTCGGCTGAAAACTGCGAATAATCGCCTTCTTCCAGGGCGCCGATGAATTTTACCGGTATCCGCGTCCTGCTGTTCACTTTTTCGATAGTCAGCTTCTTTTCAAGCCTTTTCTGGCGCAGGCGCCGTCCGATCTCTTCCATAATGCTTTTCTCCCAACCCTGACTGTGGACATCGGGAACGGGTAAAAGCCGCAAGGGCAGCGGTCTTTCCTGACGCGGTGATCGTCCGGGAGTTTCAAGGCAATTGTATCGTTTCCGTCCCCTCCGGCGGCGCAAAATCGAAACTGGACGCGGGCATCGGAGGGTTCTTTACGTAACGCGACGTTCTGGTAGTAATAATTACATTTTCCCCGGCAAGCTGCATGCGGGCCGGGACCAGCGTTTCTTCATTTATCCAGAACTTCATCTTCCAGTCACCGGCGTTCTTCGGTTCCATCGTGAGGACCGGCATTCCATCTTCCGTGCCGGAACGTTTTACGGTATATTTTTTTTTCATACCGCTCCACGCTGTGCCGAAATTCATGAGAGATGAAGGAACAGCGCTGTTCTTCATCCATCGTTTCCACGTGTCCACCAGTACCTGACGGTACAATGGCGTATGGATCCAGACTTTCCTCCCGTTCGAAACGATAAGCTGTTCCGCGGGTGTTTTCTGTTCAATCCTTAAACACGCCGGTTTCTGAAAGGCGAATCTGCCGCTGGAAACCTGCTTCTCTCCCGTCAGAGGGTACGCGATCTCCTGAACGTAATCGAAAGAAGCCGCCCGTATCTCCTTCTCAGACCGTTCGAGCCGGGCAACGATGTCATTTGACAAAGGATCCGCAGCGTTGAGCGCGGGGATGAAAAGTAATGTCAGGATCACAAGCACGGAAGTCAGCGCACGGCGGATGTAACAAAGCATCGAAAATCCACCTTCGTATTCAACGTTAAGAATTATCTTTAAAATATTATACATTTTTATGGCGGCACAGTGAAGTTCCGGCCGGGCGGCGATGGAAGGATCCTTAAACGGGAGCTTCGGGAGAATCTCCACCGGATGGCCCTGCACCCGCGAGGAATTCGGATATTTTGTCAAAATAGATCGTCCACCGGTTCGTGCCTTCAGGTTTGTTTATGAAACCACGCGTCTCCAGCAGGCTCAACAGGTTCGTCGCTCTTGCCGAGGAACCGAAATGCGCTTTCAGCAGGTCCTGTGAAACCCTTTTGCGTTCCAGTATGAGCTCAAGCGCGTCTTTCAGTTCACCCAGTTCCCGGTCGTCTTCCGGCGCGGCCACGCCCGCGTTGCCGCCCTGCGACGCGAACGGATTTTCATACTGGCGCGGGTAATTCTGCTGCGCAATGAAAGCGACGATCTTTTCGGCTTCCCTGGTGGAGACAAAAGCTCCCTGAAGACGGATGCAGCGCGATTCTCCAGGAGGAAGGAACAGCATATCCCCCTTGCCTAGCAGCGCGTCCGCCCCGATCGCGTCCAGGATCACGCGCGAGTCCACTTTTGATGTCGTCTGGAAAGAGATCCTGGCGGGGAAGTTGGCCTTGATGACGCCCGTAATGACGTTCACGGAAGGCCGCTGTGTAGAAAGGATCAGATGAATGCCCACCGCGCGCGCCATCTGCGCGAGGCGCTGGATGGAATCTTCCACCTCTTTTGAAGCCGCCAGCATCAGGTCCGCCAGTTCATCTATGACGACAATGATGTAGAAATCCTTCTGTCCGCCCGTCTCCGCCATCTTTTCGTTGTAGCCTTCTATATTGCGGACGGTTTCCTTCGCGTATTTTTCATAGCGCAGTTCCATGACGCGGACAAGCTTTTTCAGGGATTCCGAAGCGATCTTCGGCTGGGTTATTATATCCGCCTTCTCGGCGCTGACGCGTGGGTCGTATAGATGTGGCAGCTGGCGATAAACAGGCATCTCGACCCTTTTGGGGTCGATCAGCATGAATTTTACCTGGTCGGGGCGTGCCCGGAACAGGATCGAAAGGATAATGCTGTGGATCCCCACGCTCTTACCGGAACCGGTCGCGCCGGCGACCAGCAGATGCGGCATCGGCGCGAGATCCGTCACGTAAGGCATGCCGTCGGTCGTCTTCCCAAGGGCAAGCGTCATAAGAGAACGGGACTGCGTGAAATCGGGACACTCCAGGATGGCTTTCAGGCCTACGATAGAGCTCTCTTCGTTCGGAACTTCAACGCCAACCGCTGATTTTTCAGGCACCGGAACTACGCGGATCGACTGGGAACGCATCGCCAGCGCGATATTGTCGGTCAATGCCACGACCGACTGTATCTTGATCCCTGGAGCGAGTTCTATGTCGTAGCGCGTGACAACGGGGCCCGGTATGATCTCCTTGACGGCCGCCTCGATGTTGAAATCCGCGAGCGTCTTCGTAAGCAGTTCGGCCTGGGCAAGCTGCTCGGATCGCGATTGCCCTTTGGCGGGGCCCCGGTCGGGACTCAGCAGGCCAGAAGGAGGAAGCGTGTAGGGAACACTGGAAAGGTCGGGTACGGGTTCTTTTTTAAGCGGGACCGGCTTCGGCGGCTTTGCCGCGGATTCTGCGCGGGACGTTCTTTCGGGAGCGGGCGGCAGGACGATCCTGGGAAGTTCCTGCTGGCGAGGCTCACTTTCGGGAAGCCCTTCCCTCGCTGATCTCTTCACAGGTTCCAGCCCTTTTTCTTTCTTAACCGCCGCGCGCGCAACCTGCCATTCCCGGTAGTCGTCAATAAGGCTTTGCCATACGGCAAGGCATACCCTCCGCACGGACATGTGCAGGAATTTTCCCGCGGCGGCACCCGCCAGCAGCGCGGCAGCGATAAGCCCGGCATACAGGCCGAACAGCCGCAGGAAGAACGGATTCATGCGGCTGCCTACCCATCCACCCATGCTGTCGGTGCAATAGAAACCCGTGCCGGCGAGAGAGAAGAACGAAGAAAGGAAGAACAGAGCAAGGACTGCCCACACCGTGTCAAGACGCCGTCTCACCGGCTCGCCGCCCGCGGAAATATGCCGCCAGCCGGCAACGGCGATTATGACCGGCAGCGCGAAAGACGCCCTTCCGAATGTCTGGTACAGAAGGTTAGCTATCGCTCTGCCAAGCGCTCCAGACTGCTCGGGCAAAGTCAACGAATAGGCAGTGATAAAACTGAGGATAAAGTAAATGAGTGCGCGGACTTCATGTCGGCGGGTGTCTGAACCCTTCGTTTTGGCTTTTGCCCTGGATGTGGTTTTAGCTCGGTAACGCATTATTTGCAGTAAAGAGAGGAAAAAACGACAGCCGTATCGGGTGTGCTTTGAATGTTCAGGCTTTCAGAGAAATTGTAAAAGAATGGCCTTCTTCCACCAGGTCAATTTTATCTTCCCGCGCCAGCCATCCAAGCGCCAGGAACATAATACTGTTCGATATCGATAGAGCGCTCTTCAGCCTGAGCGCGCTGGTAGCGCCGTGAGCGTGCAGATGCTCCCATATCTGGCCAGCGGTATTACCTATGGTCTGCTGCATTATAGTAGGCATAGCAATAGGGCCGGGACAGTGCATGATGTCTCCAGCGTTACGCTCGTTCAATAATAAACAAGTCTTGTCCGGCACTGATGGGTTTCCCGTTTTCAACCAGTATCTTTGCAATTTTCATACGAGCGTCTGATTTGATCTCATTCATCACCTTCATCGCTTCAACGATGCAAAGCGTCTTGCCCGTATCAACGATGTCCCCCTCCTTGACGAACGGAGGGGAACTTGGGGACGCGGCGCGGTAAAAAACACCCATGATGGGCGACTGCACGCGTTCTCCCGGGACCTCGAGCTCTATCACGGCTTCCGGAGCTTGAACCCCCGCCGGCTGCGCCGCGGGAGCGTGGTGGTATGCCGCGGGAACCGCCTTGCCCTTGCGCTTGAGGTGTATATAGGTCTCATTCTCCCTGATCTCAAGCTCTTCTATCTTCTCGTTCTTCATCAGATCGTACAACTTGACGATCTGTTGTTTCAGCGGATTCTCAGCCATCGTGTCATTTCCATTTTTCATGCGATAGATCACTCCACCGGTGGTTTATGGGACCCTGGATGACTATTTTTTCATTTGAAGGACTGCTTTGCGGCTGAGGTTTACGCGTCCCTGGTTGTCTATTTCAACGACCTTCACAGTGACCTCATCGCCTTCTTTTACAGCGTCTTCAACTTTGCGGACATGCTCTTCGGCCAGCTGTGAAATGTGCACCAGACCTTCCTTGCCGGGAAGTATCTCCACGAAGGCGCCGAAATTCATGAGGCGCGTGACCCTGCCTTTGTATATCTTGCCGACTTCAACTTCAGCGGTTATTTCCTCCACCATCGCGCGGCAGGCTTCAACGGCATTTTTGTCCGCGCTGCTGATGAACACCCTTCCGTCGTCCTCGATCTCGATCTCCGCCCCCGTCCCTTCCTGTATGCGGCGGATATTCTTTCCTCCCGGACCAATCAGTTCGCCGATCTTTGACTGAGGGATCATCAGCGTCACCATTCGCGGAGCGAAATCCGACAGGTCGCCGCGCGGCGTTGAAAGCGCCTTCTCCATCAGGTCCAATATATGCATTCTTCCCTGGCGGGCCTGTTCCAGCGCCTGAGCCATGATCTCCGGACTGAGCCCGGCTATCTTGATATCCATCTGAAGGGCGGTAATGCCCTTGCGTGTTCCCGCCACTTTGAAATCCATGTCGCCCAGATGGTCTTCCATGCCCATGATGTCTGAAAGGATCGCAAATTTACTTCCTTCCATGACCAGTCCCATGGCAATGCCCGCGCATCCCGCTTTCATCGGAATGCCGGCGTCGAACATCGACAGTGAGCCGCCGCATACCGATGCCATGGATGAAGATCCGTTGGACTCAAGGATATCGGACACGACACGGATGGTGTAAGGGAATTCGTCTTCGGTGGGAATAAGCGGCAAAAGAGCCCGGCGGGCTAACGCGCCATGGCCTATTTCTCTGCGGCTTTGTCCGCGTTCGGGTTTGGGCTCGCCGGTGGCAAATCCGGGGAAATTGTAGTTGAGCAGGAAACGCTCTTTATATTCCCCCCCGAGTTCGTCCATTATCTGCTTGTCGCCGGGATTTCCCAGTGTTACCGTCGCGAGCGCCTGAGTCTGCCCGCGGGTGAAAAGCGCTGATCCATGTGTCCGGGGCAATACGCCGGTCTCACAGGTGATCGGCCGGATCTCAGTATACCCGCGGCCGTCGGAACGCACCTTTTTATTCAGAATGAGGCTTCGTGCCGCGCGGTAAAACACATCTTCCATCACCGCGGCGATACAGGATTCCTGTTCCGGATATTTCTCCGCGAGCAGTTTCACTGTTTCCTTCTTATATTCTCTCCACGCGTTCTCGCGGGCGCTTTTTTCCTTAGTTGCCACGATCGCGTCAACGCGGGCGGCCGTCATGGCCTCAACTTCGTTTTTCATGGCCAGATCGACGTCCGAAGTCGGCGCGGCCATCTTCTCTCTGCCGCTCAAGGTCTTCTGGAATTCGCAGATCTTTTTGATCTCCTGATGGGCAAGGTTCAACGCCGCCACCATATCCGCCTCGGTAAGTTCATGCGCGCCGGCTTCAACCATGGATACGCCTTCGGCCGTGCCGCTGACGGTCAGATCAAGATCGCTGAGTTTCAGTTCCGGGATGGTCGGATTTATGACGAGGGCGCCGTTGACCCGGCCGACACGGACGTTCGCTATAGGCGTGCTGAAAGGAGCCTCGGAAAGCATAAGAGCGACCGATGTGCCTATAATACTGAGCGTATCGGTGTCGTTCTCCCCGTCATAAGACAGTACCAGCGCCGAGATCTGCACTTCATTATGAAAATTCTCCGGGAACATCGGACGGACGCTCCGGTCGATGAGACGGCTTCTCAAAATCTCATTATCGCGGGCGCGCCCCTCGCGCTTGAAAAATCCGCCCGGTATCTTTCCCGCCGCGTACGTCCTTTCGCGGTAATCTACGGTCAGCGGAAGAAAATCGCAATTCGCTTTTGGCTCTTTTCCCACCACGGCATTAACGAGCACCACAGTGTCGCCCATGCGCATCAACGCGGAACCGCTGGCCTGTTTGGCCATCCTGCCTGTCTCAATGATGATCTTTTTTCCTGCCACTTCGATCGTTTTCGTTTCCATGATTAATTAAAGCTCCCTTTCGGGACAAAAATACAAAAGATCCAGAAAAACCCGCTCAGAGACATATCCCGGGCCCGCAGGAGCCATCTTTCGGGGTTTTCTGCATCCTTTGTATTCTTGAACCGTTTTAGTTTTTTTCTGCATTCGACTTTCCCGGACCGCCGCGCGGATCCGGGAGTTCTGGTTTACCCGGCACAGGGCATCGTTCAGCGCCCCCCCGGCCTGCTGACGAATACCCGATGCGTTACATGCCGCTATTTGCGCAGTTCCAATTTCTCGATAAGCTCTTTGTATTTCGTGCGGTTGTGCTTTTTAATGTACTCCAGAAGGCTGCGGCGCTGGCCGATCAGCTTGAGGAACCCGAAGCGCGAAGCGAAGTCCTTGGGGAATTTCTTGAAATGCTCGTTGAGATAATTGATGCGGCCGGTCAGAAGCGCGATCTGCACTTCGGGCGAACCGGTATCGGTTTCGTGCGTTTTGTAGCTTTCCACTACTGATCTCTTATTGAACTCCATTTACGACTACCTCCCTGGGTGACCTGGGCCACCTCGAGTGTTCAACTTCATTTCGCTCATTATACTTTATTTTTCATGGAAAGTAAACCCATCGACACCCATCGGCCCCGCGGGCTAAGCCTCGCTCCCGGCATGCGCCTTCTGATAATCCTGAATGAGCGGCTGGGCCCGGTCGGGCGGAACATCTTCGTAATGCCCGTGAACCATCGTGAACCTGCCCGTTCCCCGGGTCAATGACCTGAGTTCCGTGGCATAGTTAAATATCTCGCCAAGGGGCACGTACGCGCGGACCACTTCTTTCCTGCCTTTCTTGTCCATCCCGAGGACTTTACCCCGCCGCGCGGTCAGATCCCCCAGGATCGGCCCGGTATACTCATCCCCCGCGGTGACCGTAACTTCCATTATCGGTTCGAGCAGCTGCGGGCTGGCACCGGCCACGCATTTGCGCAGAGCCATGGCGCCGGCGATCACGCCCTGGCCCATGGCCTCGCGCACTCCTTTCTCGATAGCGGGCTTTGATCTTCTTTGCCAGGATCTCAAGCTGAAGCGAGCCCAGCCCCGCCAGTATCATTTCGTGCGTCTCCGCGCTGAACCGGTGCTGTACCGAGGGATCCTCAAGGGTCAAAGCGGCCAGGGCGGCGCCTATCTTTTCATCGTCATTCTTCGAAGCGGCGACAATAGAACGCTCATAGATGCTCACGGGGAAATCGATGCGCCTCAACGCGGGACATCTTCGTCGGGGACACGCTCCTCCAGCAGGCTTACTTCACGCTTCAACATTCCGTTCTCATACTCAGGGACATCGATATCGATGATCTCGCGCCCAAGCCTTTCCTGCAGTTCATGGTAGACGCTGTTAAAATCTGCGGCGCCTTTGTCCATTTTATTTAGGAAAACAACGACCGGCACTTTTTTTTCGTGCAGGAATTCCCAGCAGCTTTCAGCCGCTGGGCTTATACCCCCGGCGCCGCTTATGACCAGGACGGCGGCGTCCACAGCCGCCAGTCCCGCCCGCATGTCGCCTTCGAAATCCGCGTATCCGGGCGTGTCGATGATGTTGATCT
The DNA here is from genome assembly GCA_964577205.1 of uncultured Elusimicrobiales bacterium. Classification (GTDB taxonomy): domain Bacteria; phylum Elusimicrobiota; class Endomicrobiia; order Endomicrobiales; family CAIRNS01; genus CAZNYG01. The sequence goes on from CAZNYG010000001.1 coordinate 116,304, forward strand.
TTTTTCCTTTGTATTCCAGGTGGGAGACAGAAAGATGGACCGACATTCCCCGCTCGCGTTCTTCGTCGGTATGATCGCTGGCGGTGGTGCCTTCTTCGACCGTTCCCCGGCGCGGCACCGCTCCCGCGCGGAACAACATTGATTCCAACAACGTCGTCTTGCCTTCTCCCTGAGGGCCGACAAGGCAGATGTTACGCAGATCCTGTGACGCATACCTGTTCATACGGATCATCCTCCCCAAAAGAATGCCGGATGCGCGCTTATCCTGCCGTCAACAGCACGCGAGCGGCGGCCACATCGCGGGCGATCTGCCGCTTGAGCGCGGCCGTATTCCTGAACTTTTTTTCTTTTCGCAGCCGCGCCACCAGGTGCACCCGTACGCGGCCGCCCTGCCATTGCCCCTTAAAATCGATCAGGTGAACTTCAGGTATTATCTCCCCCTTGGCCTCGAACGTCCGGCGCGCCCCTATAAAAAGCACCCCGGGCAGGAGCCGGTCAGTTTCCACCAGAGCGGCAAATATGCCGCGCGGCAGCAATTTGTCCTGCTCCGGACGGATATTGATGGTGGGAAATCCCAGCGTCTTCCCGACGCCGCGTCCGGCAATGTGATCCCCCTCGATGGCATACCAGCGTCCAAGCAGCCGGTTTGCCGCGGCAATGTTCCCCTCGATGAGAAGCCGCCGGATACGTGACGATGAGATTATTTCGCCGCCGAACCGGCGTGTCTCGATGACATCGACTTTGATACCGTGTTCCGGGCAATGGCGGCGGAGCCACGCGGGCGTCCCTTCGCGGTTATGGCCGAAAGTGAAGTTTTCGCCGATGACAATGTGGCGCGCGTGAATGCGGCCGCGAAGGACCGTGTTAAAAAATGTGAGCGCCGGCATGGCAATGATCGAGGGCTGTACCGGAACGACCATTATTTCGTTGACGTTAGAGTTGCTCAAAAGGGATAGTTTTTCATTCAGGGGGGTAAGGAGGCCGGGCACGTGCCGGACAGGGCGTTCAAGGGTGACGATGACGCTGGAAAGGCGCGATCCTTCCGCCGCTTCGCGCAACCGCTGTATCAACAGCTGATGGCCGCGATGCACGCCGTCAAATGTCCCCATTGTGACCGCGGCATTCACGTGCGTCTTCGTTTTGGGCATGGAGTGTGTTATCTACTTGCGGGCCGGTTCTTCTTTGAACAATGCCTTCCCCAGGAGTTCGGCACAGTTCATGGCCCTCAGGGCTTTGCCGTCAACAGCCGTCGACAGATCGAAGTTCCCCACCTTTTCCCGGCACAGATAGGCCATCGTGGCGCCGCAACCGAGAGCGGCACCGATATCTTCGCACAATGTCCGGATGTATGTCCCACGCGAGCATTCGACACGCAGTTCAAGCATCGTATCCTGAAGCGAAAGGAGATCGATCCTGTACACCTTTATCGTCCGGGGTTGGCGCTCTACGGTTTCGCCTTTGCGCGCCATCTCATAAAGCCTGCGCCCGCGGTGTTTCAGCGCCGAGAACATTGGCGGCACCTGCTGAATGGTACCGGTGAACTTTTTCAGCACCGATCTTATGCGGCGCTCAGCGCTCCTTTCCCCGGGTTTGAACAGCGACAGGATCATACCCATGATCCCCCGCGGGCGAAGCGCCGCCACGCGGGAAAGGCAGGAAAGGACCTCTTCACGCTGCCTTTTTGTAACGATCTTTCCCGTTGTATCGCCCGTATTAGTTGTCATCCCCAGCTGCATGCGGACACGGTAAGTCTTTGTCCCTGACATATACACGCTCTGCCGGCGGGTGGCCTTGCCGAAAACAATGACAAGGACCCCTTCCGCCATGGGATCCAGCGTTCCGCAGTGGCCCGCCCGCCTTACTCCAAGTATCCCTCTAACCTGCCTGACCATGCCGAACGAGGATACGCCGGACGGTTTATGAATGTTGAGCACGCCCGAGACATCCCGGAACTGGCGTGTTCCGCCAGGACGGGGTTGACGTCGGGGCTGGGGGTTAGTCCTGTTAGTCATAGCGAATTAAGTTCCCCTATATGGTTAAGGACCCGTTTACGCGCCTGGTCAAGCGTTCCGGTAAGAGTACACCCAGCCGCTCCGCGGTGGCCTCCCCCTCCGAAATGGCGCGCGACGCTGTTTACATCAAATTTGTTCCGCGATCTGAAACTGACCTTTATCGTTCCATCTTTGTTCTCTTCTCTGAAAAGGATGCCGACCTGAACGCCGGTGATCATCATCGTATGGTTGATGATACCTTCGGTCTCAATGGCCGAAGAACCGGTGCGCCGATACATGGTACGGGTGATCGACATTGTGCTTACTTTCCCGTCATGCTCGATGCGCAGCGTTTCAAGCGCCGCGCCCAGGAGAAGTTTCGAGCTGAGCGTTCCCTGCGCGTAAATGCATTCGTACATCTTCTCCGGCACGACACCGGCTTCAAGAAGTTCCGCCGACATCCGCAAAGACGCGGGGGTCGTGTTCGCCTGCTGGAATTTCCCCGTATCCGTTACCAGTCCCGTATAAAGGCCTTCCGCCTCGCGCTTCGTCAGCCTGACCTTCATCGTGCGGAACAGGTCGAAAAGTATCTCGGCGGTTGAAGACGCCTCAGGTCGGATATAGTTCAAGTCCGCGAAACAACGGTAATGCGCGTGATGATCAATGTTGACCATCGTTTTCGCCTGGCCGGCGGTGATCAGGCTGCCCATCCGTTCCAGCCCTGAACATTCCAGGATGATCGCGCAGTCAAACGCGCCGCGAACGGTATCGCGGACGGGTATCCGCCGCGCGCCTGATAAAAACAGCAGATTATCGGGAACCTGTTCTTTGGAATAGATGCATGGATGCTTGCCAAGGCGCTTCAGCACCGAAGCGAGAGCCAGAGCCGAGCCGACGGTATCGCCGTCCGGTTTAACATGGCCGGCAATAAAGAAGGTCTGTGACCGGCGGATCGCCGCCGCTATGTGAGAGAGTGAGGACTTGCAGTGTGCCATTAAATAGAGATCGCCTGAAAAACCTTCATTCCTTATGATCCGTTCCTGTCCCTTCCTCATTAATTCGTTCGAGGATCTCGAAAATCCTGCCGGCTTTGCGCGGCGTTTCGTCAAACTCAAAAAAAAGCTCCGGAACCCTGCGAAGTTTGACCCGGTGTGCCAGCTGATGGCGTATCTCAGGCAGGCTTTTTTTCAGTACCGCGGAAGTCCTTTCGGTATCTTCATCGGTACCAATGACCGAAAAGAAAACACGCGCGCTTAGAAGATCGTCGGATAGTTTGACCCCCGTTATGGTGACGAAGCCAATGCCCGGCTGTTTGATCTCCTGAACGATACCCGCTATTTCACGCTGAATGAGCTCCCCCACCCTTTGCGACCGCTTATAACTTAACATGGGGACCTCAGAGAAATTTTAATCGAAAATTTAAAAATGGAATTTGAAATCTTCAATGCCGTTACAGTTTTCTCGCAACCTTCTCTTCAATGAACGCTTCGAAGCTGTCGCCCGGTTTGATATCGGAGAAATTCTCGATGCCTATACCGCACTCATGCCCTTTCTCCACTTCCTTTACGTCATCTTTAAAACGGCGCAGCGACGATATCTCGCCTTCATGAGCAATGACATTGTCGCGCAGCACGCGGATCTTCGCACCTCTCTGGATCTTGCCGTCCAGCACCATGCTTCCTGCGATCGTTCCAGCCTTGGGAGTGCGGAAGATCTGTTTGACCTGCGCCTTGCCTATGACAATCTGTTTGATCGAGGGCTCAAGCAGCCCTTCCATCGCCGCTTTCACGTCTGCGATCACTTCGTATATGATGCGATAGGCGCGTATACTGACGCCTTCCTGGTCCGCCAGCTTTTCAACAGACGATTCCGGCCTCATGTTGAACCCGATAATGAACGCGTCTGAAGCCGCCGCCAGCGTAACGTCCGATTCGGTTATGCTGCCGACTCCCCGATGTATGACGCGCAAAGTGATCTCCGAGGTGGAAAGCCTTTCAAGCGAATCCGACAGCGCTTCCAGCGATCCCTGAACGTCCGCTTTAAGGATAATACGCAATTCCTTTACCTTGCCCTGGCTGATATCTTCCAGCGAGAGGTGATGGCGTGGACGAAGAGAATCGATATGGGCTTTCTCACGCCGCGCCTCCGCGATCTCGCGCGCCTGAGATTCCTGCTCAACGACGACGAACTGATCGCCCGCCTGAGGAGCGGAATTTATGCCGAGTATCTCTACCGGTGTGCTGGGCGTCGCGACGGCGCCTCTCACACCGTGCTCATTGAGCATGGCGCGCACCTTGCCGAAAGAATTCCCGGCGACGAAATTATCCCCGACCTTGAGGGTCCCCGACTGCACAAGAACGGTGGCCACCGGCCCGCGGCGTGAATCCAGCTTCGCTTCAATGACAACGCCGCGCGCCAGTTTGTCGGGGTTTGCCTTCAATTCCATCATTTCGGCCTTCAGGAGTAACATTTCGAGCAGGAGATTGATATTGGTCTTCTTTTTGGCCGACACTTCCACCATGATCGTGTCGCCGCCCCAGTCTTCGGAAACAAGGTTGTATTTACCCAGTTCCTGTTTTACCTGCGACGGGTTCGCCGTGGGGAGATCCATCTTGTTTATCGCTACTATGATAGGGACGTTGGCCGCGCGCGCATGGTCTATCGCCTCAACGGTCTGCGGCATGACCCCGTCGGCCGCCGAAACGACAAGGACGACCAGGTCGGTCGCCTGCGCGCCGCGCGAACGCATCGCGGTAAACGCCTCGTGGCCCGGCGTGTCAAGGAACGCTACTTCGCCTTTGGACGTTTTTACCCTGTACGCTCCGATATGCTGCGTGATCCCGCCCGCTTCGCCGCCTGCGACATCGCTTTGCCGGATGGCATCCAGCAGCGACGTTTTTCCGTGATCGACGTGGCCCATGATGGTCACGACTGGAGGCCGAGCTTTCATTTTCGCCGGATCTTCGATCTCTTCCGCTGTTTCTTCTTCGGCGTAAAGCGAGTCGAATTTGGCTTCGTAAGCGAACTCGTGCACTATTATCGTAGCGGTATCCTGGTCTAAACGCTGGTTGATGGTCGCCATGCTTCCCATCTGCAGCAGTTTCTTCATTACGTCAACTACCGAGAGATGCATTTTTTCAGCAAGCTCGCGGACCGTAATAAGTTCATTTATCTTTATCGTTCCCTTTGATGGAGCCTTCTGTGCCTGAGGCGCCGCGGGCTGCGCAACTGGAGGTTTTACGGGCGCTTGAGGAACGGCAGGCGCTTTAACTGGAGCTTTTGCCGCCGGGACAGCGGGCGCATGAGCGGGCGCCGGTGCCGCGCTTACCGGCGGTTTATGAGCCGGAGCGGCAGGCGCATGATGCGCGGGATGATGTTTCACTTCGTGCTTATTTTCCGGTTTCGCATCAGGACGCGCGGTATGCTTTTCGACAGTGACATGAGGAACATGTGCTTTGGGATGTTTTTCCGGACGAGGCGCCGCTGTTCCGGCATGAGGAACCGGCGGGACCGGATGAACCGGTTTTTCCGGAGCTTTTACCGCTTCGGCAGCCGTTCCGGGAACGGGATGGGAGGCTTCCTTCTTGACGCGCACGCGCGGTTTCTTAGCCGTTTTCGAGGCATCTTCCCTGCCGGCTTCAGGTGCCGCAACAGTTTTCTTCCTGACGCGGGTCGCCTTCTTTTTCGGCGCTTCAACCTTTCCCGTTTCGGCGGGATGAACCGCAGCGTCGGACGTCACCCTGGACGCCGCCTTCTTCTCGCGGGAAGCCGGGGCCTTTTCTTTGGGAACCGTCTTCTTTACTGCCTGTTTCTCATTCTTTTGCACCATTTTCCTCTTCCTTGCCTTCCTGTACTGCGGATACCGTCTCTTCACTGCTGCCGGCGTTCCGTTCAGCGACAAATTTTTGGGCCGCGACGATTATGCGTTCCGCGGTCTTTTTCCCTATCCCCTGCAACACTGTCAGGTCCTCGACGTTCTTTCTGGAGATCGCTTCTATATCGGTCAGGCCCGCCTTGGTCAGTACTTCGGCGGTTTTCGGCCCGATGCCTTCAAGCTGCAGAAGGTTCTCGGTGTTCGCGGCCGTCTTTTCCTGGTTCTCCTGCTTGCGCTGGGTATCGGACTTGACATCTATATGCCAGCCGGTAAGACGGGCGGCGAGCCTTACGTTGTGCCCGTTCTTTCCTATGGCGAGCGAAAGCATGTCGTCCGCTACAAGGACTTCGGCCTTCTTATCTTCCTCTGAAG
>CAZNYG010000002.1:0-3746 GCA_964577205.1 uncultured Elusimicrobiales bacterium
ATGTTGCAGGAGTTGCTCTTTTTATTAAGCCGGGATGTGCCGATAAATGAGGATACACTGATTGATCGGCTGGATGATCTCTACAAGAGTACCCCTATGTATGAAAAGAAACAGGAATTGATGGAAGATATGTTTTTTGTCTTCCATCTCCTGCTTAAGTCTCCGCGTTCGGAAAGATTAAAAACAAGCCCGGGCTTTTATTTTCAATATGATTTTTTCGATGTTTTCCTGCGATCGATTCTAAAGCTGAGTAGCAATGAAAGAATAAGCAGTACAACCACTCTGGAATTGAAATCAGAGAAATCACTGAAGGCTCTTGGTAAGTTGACCGGAACGGATTTCGACGCCATCGATTTTTCATACGGGGTGGCAAGGATCGTGGATGCGATTCCCGGAGGGACGGCAAGGAATACCGTTCTTCACGCATTGTTTGTCCGGAAGATAATCACTCCTTTGATCGGCGGAGCATTCCCTGAATCCGGAGAAAACGGAAATCCGGATGTGCGCGCTGTACTCGAGTCTCTGCCGGATAACGAAAGAACGAGAGTAAGAGAATCTCTGGAAATGATACTCCCTCACATGGTCTACAATGAAGAAGCTGCAAAGGAAATACATAAACGGTACTGGACGAAGGGGGGGCTGCGGGAAAAGGAACTTTCGCGGGAGGCGGAGTTCGAGTATAATGACCCGTTGAAAGGCAGAGAACCAGGAGAGATATATGTCTGCCCGGGCGATATTGACAGGGATGAACTGAAAAGGATACTTGCCGATTGTGAGAACAAAACCGCAACGCCTTTTGAGAAATGGCTGATGAATTGTTTAACGGCTGAGGAGAGAGGTATAGTAAAGTATGCAGACGCACAGAAAATCCCTCTCGCTCTCATGAAGAAAGTAGCTGAAAGGTTGAATGATCGTCAGGCGCTCTTGCGCGAGTGGCAGAGGAACGGTTCTTTCTTCCTGGGGAAAAGAGATGCGGATATACTGATGTTCATAAGAGAACTCCGGAAGAAAGAAGTCATATTTGAGTTGTTTTCCTCGGGACTTAATAAAAACTCCCTCTTCAATTTTAAAAGAAAGGTTGACGGAGTCTGTACCGCTCAGGATTTACGGGACATGTTGAATGCTGAAGGAAATGACAATTGGGACTCCATAGTATCGGAAATCAGGCGCATTCATCAGAATTCCGGGATATTTACGGGAAACGGGGAAAACGGTTTAGTGTCTTCTATTGTTGCTTTCACGAACAGAAAAATAATCGATTTGAAAGATATGCGGGAGTGGGGTGATCTGCTCAATTATATGATACTTCAGGCACATCCCGGCTTGATACAGAAACCATACCGGTCTTTTACCTACAAAGATCACGGGGATTTGATCGAATATCCCGACCTGTACTACGCGGATATATTCTCCGATGAGATTCGTGAATTGCTGGAAGCGCAGATACCGTTCACCGGAAAAGTGGAGGCGGTTATCAGGCTGTTCCCTCACAAATCGCATCAAAGGGACGAGTTCATCGATACGCTTATCAAACAATGCGCCGATGATTGGGCGAATGCAGATATCCGTCAGTTCCAATTGCTTGCCGCATATGCTATGGAGGAAGAAACAAGGGACAGAGCCGAATTGTATGCCCTGCAGAAAGCAATCGATTCCGTGGGCGGGGAACTTGCCTGGGACGAAGAGCTTAATTTTGTCACCCGGCATTTCCCCGATAGAAGCCTGTTCAGGGACGATGTTCTGCATAATATCGAAAGACGCAGGATCCCGACAAAACCGCAGCTGGAAAGAATCAAAGAACTCTATTCTTTCGATTACCGGACGCAGACGAAACGGGATGTGGCAAAACAGGAGTTCAATCGCGACAATCTCTATGCACTTTTCGGTGACTTATCGGTTGAAACCAAAGAAGAGATACTCTACTGGATATTTGATCTTGGCGAAAAACCTGCGGCGGTCAAGGATATGGAAATGAGGTTGCAGGTAAATATGGATTGTATCAAGGAAACAAAGACGATCGAGACGGAACTGTATCGCGACATGGGACGCGGCCAAAGAGACGCTCTTTTGCGGGCGCTCATTTTTGGCGAAGGCAATTCGATCATCAGATACGATCCCGCGGATAACCTCGCTTTCCAAAAGACCGGGGACAATATCGCGGCCCGGTTTTTCAGGGAATTTGCGGAAAGGTACCTCGAACGACAGGGGATTGACCCTTCCCTCCCGCGCTATCGCCACTTGCTCGATATGTTTGAAGTAGTCTTTTTGATGATGGGAAAGGATCCTCAATTCCAGTTCAAGGTCATCTCCCGGACACTGCACACCCTTCACGACATAAGCACCAATGCCGCCTTCAGCGACCTTACTGAAGATGAAAAAATCGCCCACATCAGCAGGACTTTTCTCGAATCAAGTGGATTGATCGGCATCAAGATTGCGCAATACCTCGGTACTTCGTCCAGTTTCGGGCTCTCCTCTTCTTTTAAGGATGTCCTCTTGAAGCTGACAAAAAACGCCGAAGGAACTGACATGGAATCGCTGTATTCAATTCTGGAAGGCGTGGGTGAAAGGGATTCCGTTATCCGGAGCATAGAAGGGAAGGCTTCCATCAAAACCGTGACAACGATGGAAAACAATCCTTACGTATATCTGTTCATGAATCTCTCCGCATTTTACGAAGCCCGGGTGCGCCTTGCCATGCTGGGAGAGATACTGGGGGAACTCGCGCAAAAAGGATTGATTACCCGAACCCAGCACGCGGAGCTGCTGGACGAAATACGGAGCATGATCGAAGAGGAAACCACTTTCGCGATAGAACAAAGCAATAGAAATGTGCTTGTGGAAAACAGAGCTTCCCGGAAGTCAAAAGACGCATCCGATTATGCGTTTCTTTTTCAGATGCTCAGGCATTATCTTATGGGAACGCAATGGAAAGATTATGAGATCAGTGTCCCCGAGATATCCGAAATAAAAATGGGCGTTTTGATGAAAGAGATACGGTGCAAAGGCGTGGCCCTTGTGGATTATCAGGGAAAAGATAAGGACGCCATTCAGAAATATCTGCTTTTGGAGCTGTTCGAGCAGGTATTCGTAGACGGCTTTTATCATGCGGACCTGCATCCGGGGAATGTTATCGTGGAAGAACGGATTGCTGCCCCCACCCGTCTTCACCTGATCGACATGGGGAAAATGAATTATATTAACATACCCGGCGTCCTTACCGAAGAACAGGCGAAGAACGTCCGCAACCTCGACGGCAAAGACAACCCGACGCTGGACTTTATACTTTCCTACTACTCTTTCAGCAGCGACGGAACCAAGCTGCGCCGGAAAGCCAAAGCGATAAAAGAAGAAGATATTGTCCATCTCGTGGCCGTGCTGCGGACCATGGGAGTGGAGGATGAAAGAGAGAAGCTGATGAGCCTGCTGATAGCCGCATTGAGCGGTCAAAACGTGGGTGAAAAGGCAGCAGCGCTCCGGTTCGAAACGCAGAAGTTTCTTGATAAAATCAGTTATCTCCTCCCCGGTGATATCATTAATAATATGCAGCGGGAATATGATATTTCACCAGAGATCGAGGATGCCGTAGTTGCGGAAGAAACGGTTGAAGAAAGCATTGTGGAGACGAAATCTTATGTCATTCCCTGGGGATTATTATGGAATCTGAATGTTCTATTTGGAAAACTCATGGAAAGCTCGATCTTCGTAAACTATATATCCCGCATTCTTGATTTTGATGTACGGAC
>CAZNYG010000002.1:3756-66422 GCA_964577205.1 uncultured Elusimicrobiales bacterium
ATGGCGGCCGCGCTGAATAAAGCAGTAGAAGGCGGAAGAGGAGAATTCGATATTAAGGTTGACCTCACTCCGTCAGAGCAGGAACTGCTGGCCATGTTGAAAAGAATAAGCGGAGAGTTTTATAATGGAAAGAACGATACTTTTAACATTATGAACCTGATTAACCTTCCTTTTGGATCCCGGAACGCGGACGATTCCTTTTATTCCTTCATGGAATACATGAAAAAGAAGAAGAGCAAGGAAGCGATGGTTTCCTTATGCCGTAAAATCGCGGCAAACATTGAACGTGCCGGACGTGAAGCGGAACCTGAGGTCAAGGCCATGGAGGAGCGGGATGCTGCAGCGAAAGCTTTCTTTCAAAGTGTGGTTTTTAATGATCCGGAACGGCTGCTTTTTAAACCATTACATACACTGAAAGAAGTCAGATCCTTTAATGCTTCAAATGAAAGGAACTTTTATGAAACCGACCCGGAATCCGATGCAGGATTGTCGGATGCGGACGTGTTCCTGGGATTCGGCAGCAATAATGTCTGGGATTACGCAATGCGCCGCAACGCCAAAACGATGATCATTGCGGAAATCTCAGAGGAATCCCTCAGGACACAGGAGTACTTCTTTAAACCGTTGATCCTTCTGGCGGCAAACCGGGCTCAGTTCCTTTCAATGCTCGCCGGGGTGCCTATTCCTGACGGTTTGACCGATCCTCAGGAAGCAATTAAATATATTGATAAGCAAATGGAGAACATGGAAAAAGCGGTAAGGCTGGAGTATGCGGAAACAATACGGAACAAGGTACGTCTGAAGATGCGTCAGCATCTGGAAAAAGATGAACAGCAGAAAGCCGATGTTTATGCCGATTACGTTTTCTATTCCCTTGTCACTGCCATTGACTGTGAAATGAAGGGGGACAGGAGCAAATCCCTGTATCCCTACTTTACAGCGCGCTACAGAAAGCCGAGCAGAACTGCGCTTCAGCAGAAAACCGAAGAGTATATGAGGTATCGGCAGCAGATTAGTACGTCCCGGCAAATACTGTCAAGGGAGGATGAGCAGCAAGAAATGGATGCTCTCGTTGAGATATGTGAGAGAAATAGCGCGCATAAGAAGTATTCCGTATTGTCCAGCGACGAGAACTTTGCCTGGCTGAAGGGCATTTTCGACAGTGAAAACGTCCGATATGTCCTGACGGATATCAATGACACGGCGGAAGCGTACTCTGCGGTCAGTAAATATCTGGGCGCAGGCCGTGAAGTGAATGGTTTCTTCCTGTCCAATATTATCGATACGGAATTAAGCGAGCGCCATCCCTTCAGTGACGAATACATTTCCGGCGTGTATGTACTGGAAGGAAAAGACAAGGAAACTGCTACAGATCAGCGACCCTATCTGTCCAGACTGTACGGATATATAAGGGACATTAAATCGATATTCCCTTCCGGAGAGTTGACCGTATATACGACCCGCATGGAAAGGGAAAAACACGGTAACCAGAGGACGAGCAGGATCATGTATGCCTTGTCATCACAAAAGGATAACTATCTTAAGTATGACTGGGTCCGTCTGAAAACAATAGATGATTTTATAGAATCAATGTCGTTGCCGCGGTTGGGAGGAATTCAGTATAACGAAGAGGAACTGAATTATGCGGTAGCTGGAGCTCAATCGGGTGGAAGATCTAAAGCCGCGATACTTCCTGGGAATGCAGGAAGGTACTATCTCAGACTCGCGAGCGGCTGGCCGAAATGGGTGGCGGTGGCGGAGGTGGCGGTGCGGGAGTTCGTGTACCCGATCGTCAACCCCTCAAGGTTCGACGCGATGCATGGCGCGCCGAATGCAGGCCGGACAAAGGCGATCAAGGGCATGTTCTACGGATTCTGGGTTCCGGTCGTAACCGGCCTGATCTGTTCGGTGGGCATTCTCTTTGGCCTGGGAATATCGCCGGAAATGGCTGCCTCTCTTGTTGGCATGGGGGTAACGGCCGGTTCAGCCCTCAGCCTTATACTTCATATCGATTACGACATGAAAGCGGCGATTCCCATGATAGCGGTGCTGATAGACAACGAAGAACAGGTGAAACGGCTGCCCGTTGAGGACGATTGTGCGACGGTAGTTATCGTCGATAAAAGTCCGGAGCCCAAAGATAATACCGGGTTAAAGAATATCGGAATAAAATGCAATGGTCGGGCGACGTACGCGGAACTGGATAAAAGCGGCAGGCTGATCATTTACACGGATCATGCAAAAGAAATCATTACTCAACTGAACGGGTACGCTGACCCGAGCAACCGGTTGTTAGAGCGGCTCAGCGGGATATTCGGCAAAAGGCTGAACGGCGTGTTTGGCGTACGCAATATGACGAAACAGGACTTGGGGGACATGGATGTGCCCGTAGTGTCAGGGGATATGGTGAACGTCAGCGGTCGGGCGATCATCAACGAACACAATGCCTCGGTGCAGGCGGGCAAGCAGGAAGTGTCGATCGTTTGCAGCGATCCGGATAAAGTGCGGGATACGGTAAGACGGCAGCGGATAAACAAGCCGATAACTTTCCTTTTCGAAGAAATCAGGGACAAAGACGCCAGCTTCTTCCGGGACCTTCAATCGCAGGGCAGCAATGTCTATGTGAAATATGACGGGACTGATGCGGAAGAGTTACGGGCATTGAAAGATAAAGGAGTGGATGGATTGCTTTGTCTCAATCTGACGGAAAATGAATTGGTAAAGGCGGGCATACACGCAGAGGAACTGGGCAACAGAAATGCATGGATAGCGTCAAATGATGCTGAGAATGGCAGGAACGCATTGCGGATCACCGCCGAGAACGTGAATCCGGGCACAAAAGTGAAGGATCATTCGGTAGTTTATGTTGAGAGCGCCGTACTGGTTTATCTTGTGAAGAAGAAGATGATCAGCAGCATATTCCCCCCGAATTGTATTCTTATGGTTAACGGAGGGGAGTTCCGTGAGGTATCGCGACTGACCACGAGGGATGTGACGTTGATAGAGATGTTCGGGGCGAATGTGTTGGAGTATTTGCGCGGCGAACCAGAAGGCGTGGAAGGCAAGAAGGCGTATGAAAGAGACGTAGCATACAACCTTGAGATAGGCGCGATACAGGCTGATATGGCCCTGCATCAGCAGTTGACGGAAGCGAACTATGAGGAAGTTTTCGGGTACGACAGCGCGGTGAAGGATGCGATCAGGCTGCATTTGTCCCGGATAGGAGACGATGCGGTGAGAAAGGAAGCCTTCCTTAACTCATTGACGGAACGGCTTCATGGACGCGCGGCGCTGGCGAAGTCTGCGAATGTGGCGGGCGGGGAATACGGGTTCGCCTCGAAAGAGGACGAGAAGCTGTACTGCGAACTGCGGGCTATGGTCGCCCAAGGGTTGGTTGTATTAACGGACAAGGACGCTATTGATCTGAACGCATATAACGGCGAAAGAGCAGCTCAGGAAATTATCGTTTTGAAGAAAAAACTGGATGCAGCGCGGCCCGATCCGAAGACTGTTGCGGGGTTACTGGTACTGCTGGAAGTGTACGGGGAGAAGAACAAACAGGCACGTTTAGAACCAAAACGCGCCGAAGACGCACGAAACTACAAGCGCCTGCTTGAAGCGGCGTAGGAAATTGACATACGAACGCTATGCGGAACCAAGATCAACGCTCGATATCGACTTTTATATCGCGCATACAAAAGGCAATTCGAAAAGAATAGTAGAGGCTTTAAAGGAATTCGCCGGGAACGACGTTGACGCCGCAGGAAAGAATAGCGGCGGTTAATACGATAAGAAGAAGAGTGTTCCAGTTGAAAGGGATGGTTGCCGACAATGTTGTTGTAAGGCACATTACGTATGTGAAGGAATGAAACTGCAAACTCCCCCCTATGTCGCGTCCGAAACAAGTTCGGACTTAGTCCCGCAGAGCGGGACTTGTTTTGCTCTGTGTGGAAGTGCTCTGCAAAACGCTCCCCGAGGGAAACCTAAGGTTTCCCTTCGGCGTTCTCCCTGCAAAGATTGGGAGAACTGAACCTTTCCTAAGTTGTTAGAACCGTGTCGCGCCGCAACAAGTTCGGGTTTGAGATTTTAACGGGATTTCTGCAGGTAGATCTCGTAGAGAAGTACGGCGGAAGCGCAGGACGCGTTGAGGGATGAGACGGGGGACGTCTGGGGTATGGAGATCAGGTAGTCGCAGCGGTCTTTTACCAGGCGGTGAAGGCCTTCGCCTTCGCTGCCGATGACAAGGGCCATGGGGAAAGCGAACTTTTCTTCCCTGACTGATTTGCCGGCCGCGTCCGCGCCGACCACCCAGATCTGTTTCTCTTTCAGGCGGGTGACCGTTTCAGCGATGTTAGTCACCCGGGCGATGGGCATGTATTCGCTGGCGCCTGCCGATGCTTTGGCCACCGATTCCGTCAATCCCACCGACCGCCACTTGCCGATTATTACTCCGTCAGCACCCAGCGTTACCGCGTTGCGGATAATGGCTCCAAGGTTATGAGGGTCTTCGATGCCATCCAGGACGACGAGCAGGGGATTCTTTTTTTCTTTTACGCTGTTCCAAAGCTCGTCCAGATCAAGATAAGTGACCGGCGCTATCTCGGCGACTACGCCCTGATTATTTTCAATGCTCAGCCGGTCCAGGCGCTCCGCCGGCACATGGTGCACGGGAATGTTGCGTTCGCGCGCGAGGCGGTCGATCTCCCCGATGACGTCGCCGCGGGCTTTTTCAGAGATCAAAACCTTATTGACCGTCTTATTCCCCGCCTTCAACAATTCCCTGACCGGATTCCTGCCCGATATAATATCTTCCATGGGTTCCTTTGGAGCCATCAGCGGTCAGCTTTCAGCTGTCAGCATGAACAGTGAACAGCATTGCGGAAAGACATATTCGAGGGACGAACTTTATCCCTCCTGCGAAACTCCATCAATAATCTGTCGTTGTCTTCAGCCGTTGCCTCTTGCTGACAGCTATCTGTTATCTTTATGCTTTTTTTATGAGCGTCGATACGCCGCCGGGGTTGTCTTCCACGCGGTAGCCGAGGGTGTCGAGCTGGGCGCGGAGAGCGTCGGAATCGGACCAGCGCTTTTCACGGCGGGCGGTTTCCCTTTTGGTTTTTAGTTCCAGCGCTTCGGCGGGAATAGCGTCAACAAGGACCGGAATTCCGAGGGAATCTTCCATCAAGCTCTTCATCGTCGCGGCCAGGACCGCCAGTTCGGCGGGAGGCTTTTTTGTCAGCCCGTTCGCCGCTTCATGTTTCAGGTCGTGCAGGACCGACAGCGCTTTTTCCGTGTTGAAATCGTCATCCAGCATTTCGCGGAACCGGGAGATATACGCGGGATCCGGCTGTGCCGTTTCTTTCGAAGCGGCCTGCGTCAGTTTCTGATATACCTCATCAAGCCCTTCCAGCGCGCTGCGCGCTGCGACAAGCTTATCGTCAGAAAAATCCAGAGGCGTGCGGTAATGCTGCGAAAGAAGGAAGTAGCGCACCACCCGCGGATGGTATTTCTCAAAAATTTCCCGCAGGGTAAAAAAGTTGCCGAGGGACTTGGACATCTTCTCATGGTTGATGGTCACGAAACCGTTGTGCATCCAGTAACGGACAAAGGGTTTTCCGGTGGCCGCTTCGCTCTGGGCTATCTCGTTCTCGTGATGGGGGAAAATGAGGTCCTGCCCGCCGCCATGGATGTCCAGCGTGGGGCCGAGATAGTGAGTGGACATGACCGAGCATTCGATGTGCCATCCCGGCCTGCCTTTACCCCAGGGGCTGTCCCAGCTGACCTCGGCGGGCTCTTCCGGCTTGGTCCCTTTCCAGAGAGCGAAATCGAGCGGGTCTTTTTTCTTTTCGCCCGGATAGACGCGCGCGACCGTCTGGAGCTCTTCGATATTGCGTTTTGAAAGCGAGCCGTACGGAGCGAACTTCTTTACGGCATAATAGACATCCCCGTCCACCACGTACGCTTTTTTCTTCTGTACCAGCGTATCGATGAAGGCGACGATCTGGGGGACCATCTCCGTGACGCGGGGATAGGCGTCCGCGCGGGCGATGTTCAGCTTGTCCATCTGCGTAAAATAGTCGGCGATGCAGGTGTCGGCCAGTGCTTTGGGAGAGATCTTCCGCTCATTCGCGCGGGCGATGATCTTGTCGTCGACATCGGTAAAATTCTGAATGTATTTGACGGTATATCCGGACCGCCCGAAATGCCGGCGGACGATATCGAAGGTCACATACACCCGGGCATGGCCCAGATGCGCCTCATCGTAAGGCGTCACGCCGCACACGTACATAGCGACACTCTTATCAGCCTGCGGGACGAAAGCTTCCTTTTTTCCCGTCAGCGTATTATGAATAGTTATGGACATGAGGGATCCCTTCCTGAAAATCGTTCATTGGTTGATTTGTTCACTTGTTCATAAGTGAGTGACATGGGAACATGTTGTTATATTGTTGTTGATTTTCCCAATGAGCCAATGAACAAATGAACGTCTTTACTTCCTCCGCACTTCTTCTGCACTTTCACTGCACTTCTCTTGCACTGTTACTACAGCCATCGCCGCCATCCCCTCGCCCCGTCCGATGAAGCCGATGGCTTCGTTGGTCGTGGCTTTGATCGCGAGGCGCGTTTCGGGTACGCCGAGTTCGGCGGCAAGCAGTTCTTTCATCCGCGGGATATACGGGGCGATCTTCGGCTGCTCGGCGATCAGTGTGATGTCGGCATTGTTCACGCTGAACCCGCGTTCTTTTATGCGGGCACAGACATGCCGCAGCAGCAGCAGACTGGAAATGCCGCGGTACTTCGGATCGGTATTGGGGAAAAGATGCCCGATGTCTTCGCCTCCGGCGGCGCCGAGCAATGCGTCCATCAACGCGTGGATAAGGACGTCGGCGTCGCTGTGGCCTTCCAGGCCGTGGGTATGAGGGATCGTTACTCCGCCCAGTACCAGCGGCAGGTCTTTTTTGCAGCGGTGCACATCGTATCCGAATCCCGCGAACACGTTCATTTCCTTTCGCGCAACCACAGGCGCGCGACGGCCATATCCGCCGGTTCCGTGATCTTTATGTTGTGATAGCTGCCGGGCACTACAGCGACTTTGCGGCCGGCATGTTCGACCGCCTGAGCGTCATCAGTGATGCCCGCGGGGAAACGCCGTTTGTAGGCTGCCGTGATTATGTCCCGGCGGAACGTCTGGGGTGTTTGTGCCAGCCAGACAGTAGAACGGG
Source organism: uncultured Elusimicrobiales bacterium (assembly GCA_964577205.1). Lineage (GTDB taxonomy): Bacteria > Elusimicrobiota > Endomicrobiia > Endomicrobiales > CAIRNS01 > CAZNYG01. The sequence continues at coordinate 10,980 of CAZNYG010000002.1, forward strand.
GTATGGTGCGCGAAACAAATGTCCCCCGGCGTGATTCCTTTATGGTATCGCGCGCGGCGACCGCTACGACCGAAGCGCCTTTGTCCCTGGCCGCGTTCAGCGCTTTGCGTATGAGTTCGGGCGTGATCAGGGGCCGCGCGGCGTCATGAATGGCAACGTATTCTACAGCCGGATCGAGACATGTCAGCCCCGCGCGGACCGAATCATATCTTTCGCTGCCCCCGGGGACCAGGACACATCCGTATTTGCGGGGGACGCTTTTCAACGAGCCCGGCATATCGGGGGGGACGACAAGTATGATCTGGCAGATATCCCTGACCCCGCGGAAGGCTTCGATACTCCATGAGAAGACGGGTTTTCCTTCCAGTTTCAAAAACTGTTTCGGCACCGGGGAACCGAACCGGCGCCCCGCGCCCGCGGCGACAATGATCGCCGCCGCTTTCATTGCGCTTTCCCGCGGGGCTGGTCGTTATGCGTGTCCCTTTCCTGTCCCGACGGCCGGCTGAAGACCATGCGCCCGGACGATGTCTGAAGGATGGACGTGACGATGACGTCGATGCGTTTGCCCACGTGTTTGCGCCCCTCTTCCACGACGACCATGGTGCCGTCATCCAGATAACCGATGGCCTGGTGGTGTTCCTTGCCTTCTTTGACAAGGAAAATAGGCATGGTCTCGCCCGGCAGGAAGACGGGCTTGAGCGCGTTGGAAAGGTCATTGATGTTCAGGACGGTCACTCCCTGCAGCGAGGCGACCTTGTTAAGGTTGAAGTCGGTCGTGATGATCTTCGCGTCGAGTTCCTTGCCCAGTTCGAGGAGCTTGGCGTCGGCGTCGTGAAGGTTCGGGAAATCCTTGTCGAAGATCTTGACCGTCGAGTTCTCGTCCTTCTGCAGTTTGGCGACGATATCCAGGCCGCGGCGCGCGCGGTTGCGTTTGTGGGCATCGCTTGAATCAGCCAGCGTCTGGAGTTCTTCCAGCACAAAGCGCGGCACGACCAGCGCGCCCGAGATGAACCGTGTTTCCACGATGTCCGCGATGCGCCCGTCGATAACAGTGCTGGTGTCGAGAAGGATAAGATCGGCGGCCCTTTTCCGGCGCCCCCGTTTGAGGATATCCCTGTCCAGGAGGTCAAGCTCGGATTTCTTGCTGACCGCGATGACAAGGCCCAGGTAGGCAAGGACGATCTTGATAAGCAGGGAATAGTCCTTCATGAACTCGTACAGCCGCATATTGTCCATCAGGTATACGGTGTAGTCAAGCAGTTTGGCGCCTATGAGGCCGAGAACGGCGCCGAGAACGCCGGCGACCAGCGTGTCCAGCGGGATCCTCTGGATAAGCATTTCCGCCAGGATGATGAGCAGCGAGACGGCCAATCCCATGAGCACGCCCTGGCGGGTATGGGATATCTGGTAATAACTTATCAAGGGACCGGCTATAAGGACGAACAGACGCATCAGCCATATTAACAAAGCAGACTCCTTTCAAATTTCGTGAAGCGAAGGGCGTGCGTCACGAAATTTGTAAAAGGGGAAACAGGCTTCCCCTCGGGCCCTTTTCGGGCAAAATTTTAAGAGAACAAAACTAATGAGCTTACGAGCTCAAGAGCTCATGAGCTAAGTTGCCGCCAGCGCCTTCAGCAGCGCTTTTTTCATCACTTCTACCGGGGCTTTCATGCCGGTCATAAGCTCGAACGCGCGGGTCCCCTGGTGCAGCAGCATGCCCAGGCCTCCCCGAACGGTGCATCCGGACTTTTTTGCCTGGGCCATGAACCGCGTGGTACGATGATAAACAAGATCGTAGGCAAACAGCCCGCGGGGCAAGCCTATCCCCGCCACCGGCGATGGATCCCCGGCCTGAAGGCCTAAAGACGTTGCGTTTACCAGCAGGTCAGCTTCCGGGAGACGGCGCGCGATCTCTTTACGCGGGACGAACACGCCGGAACGTACTGTTTTTGCCAGCCGCCTGCCCCTGTTTTCGTTCCTGTTGACCACTAAGACCTTCTTGACACCCGCGCCATGCAGCGCGTACACTACAGCCCGCGCCGCCCCGCCAGCTCCCAGCACCATCGCGATCTTTCCCCGGGGTGAAAAACCGCCGTCCGAAAGATCCCTGAGAAAGCCTTCCGCGTCGGTGTTGTATCCGGTCAGCTTTCCCCGCGCGTTGACAATGGTGTTGACGCTGCCTATCCGCCGCGCCATGGCATCGGTGCGGTCCAGGAACGGGATCACCGCTTTCTTGTGAGGAACGGTGACGTTCACGCCGATGAAACCCAGCGTCCGGATGCCCTTTACCGCGTCCCGCAGATGGGCGGCATCCACGGGGAACGGCAGATAGACGCAGGGAATGCCCAGGGAACGGAAACCGGCATTGTGCATTGCCGGAGAAAGGGTATGCCCCAGAGGCCATCCAAGAATTCCCGCCATGGACGGTTTATCGGTTCTTTTCATTGCGCGGCGCCGGAAGGGAAATGCCTCTGTATCTCATGGTCGTTCGGGTTCTTCCGCAGGAGTTTCTTCCACAGCTGGCGCGCTTTTTTCTTGTCGCCTTTCGCGTCATACGTGTAGGCAAGGCGTTTCATTACTTCAGTGTTTTCCGGGTAGGCTTTCAATATCCGGTCGTATTTCTCGATCGCGCTGTCGTAGCGCTCGGTACAATGATCCTGCATCGCCATGTACATGAGGAATTTTGTCGATTCGTTCGTCCACTGGTCTTTACTCCGGATGTTCACCCACTCGGTCAGCGAAGAGAAGGCCATAAAGAGCGCCACGAAGGAAAGGCAGAAAAAAAGAATGGACAGTTTTTTCCGGTCGAGCAGGACGCGCCGGTCGTTGAAAAGCGCTTCCCGGGCGATCCGGTTCATGCTGATCACCAGGTTGGATTTGTACAGGTACATCCACCCTAAGAAGAAAAACAGGATACCGAAAGCGAACTTTAAGAAGATCATTTTGATCCGGGCGGCGCTGGCCGGAGCAGCCGGTACTTGTGCCCGCGCCGCGGTATTTCCGATCATTGTACTAAAATGTGGTTGAGACTGTCAACGGATCTTTCTGAAGGAATTCCGTTAAAATTGAATATTTTTATCAATTGCGCGATCCCCGCGCGGGACGTGCCGTCCGCGGTTTTCTCGCGGTTTGACATTAATAAGAGAATAAGATAGAATGAAATTTGAAACGATTTTTGCGGCAGGACCTCTGCCGGGGCGGGAATGCCGCGCAATGTTCGATACATTGCCGAAGGCAAGAAGGAGGGACGGTTATGTATGAGAATGCCAGTTCGAAAATGAAAGGCGCGCCGACTGCCGCGCAGTTCATCGATCAAACCGGTTTGCCGAAAACGTACGGAGAAACGAGGGTGGCTATCCTGCCCCGCGATCCCGTATGGCTGTATTCCTACTGGGAAGTTGCCCCGGAAGCGATGAACGAAGCGCGGAAAAAAGTCGGAGAACAGCGTTTCAACGCGAGCCGGTGGGTCCTTCGCGTCCACGATGTGACGGGGGTGCGTTTCAACGGGTCGAACTCGCATCGCAATTTCGATATCATCATCAATCCTCAGTCCGACAACTGGTACGTGAACGTCGGAGAGGTCAATCGTTCCTGGTGCGTCGACCTGGGTTTCATGACGCCGGATGGTGAATTCGTTCTCATTGCCCGTTCAAATATACTGAACATGCCCCGCCAGGGCGTGTCGCCGATCACTGACGAACAGTGGGCCATCCTGCAGCAGGAGTTCGAACGCCTGCTCCGGCTTTCCGGCGTTGAACAGATAGGCAAGAGCTCGTTCGACATCGCCAAACTGATGCGGGAACGCTGGGAAGAGATCGTGTCGTTGTCTCTTCCGACGTCGCCGGGCGGCGCCAGTTCATGGCGCGGCATGACATCGGAAGAGGCCAAACCGAAAAATTTCTGGCTGAAGGCCGATACGGAACTGATCGTTTACGGCGCGACGGAGCCCGACGCGAACCTGACGGTCCAGGGGCAGCCCGTGGCGCTGCGTCAGGACGGCACGTTCTCTCTTCGGTTCTATCTGCCGGACGGCGATCAGGAATACCCGATCGAAGCCACGTCCGCCGACGGCACGATGAAACGGCAGATCACATTCGTGGTCACGCGGGAAACGCGCTGATCCCGTGTCCCGCGCGAACGCCTCAGGGCAGTTACTGTTGACAGTGGGCGGCAAGCAGCTTTCAGTTGCTCTCCTTCCACTGTCACTGTTCGTTAAAGAAACAACGGCGGCGAAGACTTTAATAATCGCATGAAGCGCGTTTTCCCGCTTCGTGATACCCGGGTGAGAGTGAAATGAAACCAAAAGGATACTGGTGCCTACAGCTGCACGCGCATCTGCCGTATGTCCGCCATCCCGAATACCCCGATTTTCTTGAAGAAGACTGGCTGTATGAAGGTATAACCGAGACGTACCTGCCTGTCCTGTCGATCCTCGAGCGTTTCATGGCCGAAGGCATCGATTTCCGCCTTACCATGACGATAACGCCGTCGCTCGCGGGGATGCTGTCGGATCCGCTGCTGCAGGAACGCTATTACCGCCGGCTCAACGGCCTTATCGACCTTTCGGAAAAGGAACTGTGGCGCACGAGGAGCCTTCCGGAATTCCATCAGTCCGCGAAGATGTACGAGCGCCAGCTGAAAGAGTGCCGCCGGCTGTGGGAAAAATATCACGGCAACATCCTGGCCGGTTTCAAAAACCTGCAGGACGCGGGCAGGCTTGAGATCATCACCTGCTGCGCCACTCACGGTTTCCTGCCGCTGACGCTTGATAAAGCCGCGATACGCGCCCAGGTCAAGGTGGCCTGCCAGGATTATGAGCGCCATTTCGGCCGCCAGCCCCGTGGCATATGGCTCGCGGAATGCGCCTACACGCCCGGTATCGATGAGGAGCTGAAAAAGCAGGGCATCCGCTATTTCTTCCTTGAGGCGCACGGCATCCTTTACGGGACGCCGCGCCCGCGCTACGGCGTGTTCGCGCCGGTGTACTGCCCCTCGGGAGTCGCCGCTTTCGGCCGCGACATGGAAACCGCCCATCAGGTATGGAGCGCGGACACCGGGTATCCCGGCGACCCGGATTATCGGGAATTCTACCGCGACCTCGGGTACGACCTCGATTACGATTACATCAGGCCGTACCTGCATGAAGACGGCGTGCGGCGCAATATAGGATTGAAGTACCATCGCATCACCGGCAAAGTCGGGCTGAGCGATAAACAGCCGTACAACCCGGAGTGGGCGAAGAACAAGGCGGCGAGCCACGCCGGCAATTTCCTGTTCAACCGCGAGAAACAGATCGACTATCTTTCCGGCGTTCTCGGCCGGGAACCGATCGTTATCTCCATGTACGATGCCGAGCTGTTCGGCCACTGGTGGTTCGAAGGGCCGCAGTTCCTGGATTTCCTGTTCCGCAAGATACATCATGACCAGAACACGTTCAAGACCATAACGCCGAGCGAGTATCTTGAGAAATACCCCAAGAACCAGGTGATCACGCCCGCGGCTTCGTCATGGGGCGACAAGGGGTATTACGAGGTGTGGCTGAACGGGACCAACGACTGGATCTACCGCCATCTGCACAAGGCGCTGGAACGCATGGTGGAACTGACCCGCGAAAATCCGTCGGCAGAAGGGCTGCGCCGCCGTTCCCTGAACCAGGCGGCGCGCGAGCTGCTGCTGGCGCAGTCGTCCGACTGGGCCTTCATCATGACTACGCGCACGATGGTCGAGTATGCCGAGAAACGCACCCGCGACCATATCGCGAACTTCACCGCTCTTTACGAACAGATAAAGCGCGGCGCCGTCGATGAAAGGTACCTCGGTGATCTGGAATACCGTAACAATATTTTCCCGGAGATCGACTACAACGTTTTCCGGCAGGAGTGATGATGAGTTTCAGCGCGCCGCGGCCTGGTGCCGCGATGCTGTGATGTCATCCGGCCCCCTATGAACATCCTGTTTATTGTCCTGCTGCTGTTGCTGATCATCACCTGGGCGGCGGTCATCCGCCAGCGGCGCATCTTCCTTCGCAAGGAGCAGAAGTACGTCAGAAAGGTCAAGGACGCGCAGTCCAGGCTTCAGGAGAATATCGCCGACCTTGACAACCTGATCGTCATGCTGGTTGGCATCCACGAGTTCGGGATGATGGCTACGGGCATCATATCCAAGGAAGAGCTGTCGCAGTCGGTCATTGATTCCGCCTGCAGGCTGATCCGGTCCGATGCCGGGTCTCTGATGATCCTGAACCGCGACACCAACGAGCTGATGATCGCCGCTTCGCGCGGCCTGCCGCAGGATGTGGTCGATTCGACCCGCATTCCGCTCGGCGAGGGTGTCGCGGGCCGCGTCGCGCAGACGGGCAAGGCGATCTTCGTCGAGGATATAGAGACCGATGCCCGCTTCCTGCGTTCCAACAGCGCGGCGCGGTACACGTCCCGGTCGTTCATCTCGGTGCCCCTGCGGGTCAAGAACCGCATTATCGGCGTGTTGAACGTCAATTCCCCGGAAGCGGACCGCCGGTTCGAAGAGCGGGACGTCCGCCTGCTGACCATCCTTGCCGACCAGGCCGCCATAACGCTGGAAAACATCGAGCTCTACGATAACCTGCAGAACTTTTACCTGGAAATGGTGCAGACGCTTGCGCGCGCGATCGACGCGAAGGACGAGTACACGCATGACCACGCCGACCGCGCCCGCCGTTACGCGCGCCTTATCGCCTACCGGCTCAACCTGCCGGAAGCGATGGTGCGCCATATCGAATACGCCGCGCTCATGCACGATATCGGCAAGATCGGCATCGATGAAAAGATCCTTCACAAACCCGGAAGGCTTACGGACGAAGAGCGGGAAATAATCAAGAAGCATCCATCCATAGGGAACCGCATAATAGCTCCCGTGGCATTCCTCTCGCCGGTGGCTCCCATGGTGCTGTATCATCAGGAATGGTATAACGGGCAGGGATATCCCGAAGGCCTGTCGGGGGAAGAGATACCGCTCGGCGCGCGCATCGTCGCCGTGATCGATACATTCGACGCGATGACATCGGACCGGCCCTACCGCAAAGCGCTTCCCCGAGAAGTCGCGATCGAAGAGCTGAAGAAAGGGTGCGGGACACAGTTCGACGCGCGCGTCGTCAACGCGTTCCTGGAGATCCTGAAGGAAGAAGAGAGACAGGAGAAGGGATAAGGACTTCCGCAACCGCAGTAACCTTCCGTCCCCTCGCTATGAATCAGGGAATGCTGTACATAGTTCCTACGCCCATCGGCAACCTGGACGACATCACCTGTCGGGGCCTTTCGGTACTTCGCGATGTCGACCTGATCGTGTGCGAGGACACGCGGCAGACGGTCAAGCTTCTGAACCATTACGGCATCAAAAAGCCGCTGGTCAGTTTCTACACCCAGAACCAGTACCGGCGCCTGCCGGAGATAACGCGCCATCTGATGGAAGGCAAAAAGATCGCGCTCGTTTCCGACAGCGGCACTCCGGTCATATCCGATCCGGGGGCGGCGCTGGTGGCGAAAGCGGTCGAAGAAGGTTTCTCCGTCGTGCCGCTGCCCGGCCCCTGCGCCGCGGTTACCGCGTTGAGCGCGTCCGGGCTGCCGAGCGACGGTTTTGTCTTTCTGGGTTTTCTGAAACGCAAACCCGGCAAGATGAAGAAGGAACTGCGGGCCGCCGCCGCCGCGGGCAAGACGATCGTTTTTTATGAATCGCCGTACCGGGTAAAGAAAACGGTCTCCCTTTTGCGTGAGCTGTTCCCCGGGGAAACCCCCGTGGCGCTGGCGCGGGAGTTGACGAAAAAATTCGAAGAATTCATCAGGGGAACGCTGGATGAGGTTATTGCCGCCATCGCGGAGCGCGACCTCCCCGGCGAATTCGTGGTCCTGATAGCGCCGGTAAACAGTGACCAGTTACCAGTGGCCAGTGACCATGACGGCAACGACAACGGCGAAAGCCCCGGATCAACGGCGGAATAAAAAGGTAAGACCATGAGCAGAATAGGCATTGTAGGCATAACGGGATACACGGGCGAAGAGCTCCTGAAGATCCTTTCGCGGCATCCGGGGGTTTCCATAAGCGTCCTCGCGGGACGGTCCACCGGCGAAACGAGGCCGGTCGCGGAGATCTATCCCCATCTTGCGCATCTCGATCTCACGTGCGAGGCGCTGAACGTCAAGAGCATGGCGGAGCGGGCGGATATCGTTTTCCTCGCGCTGCCCCACCGGGTATCTTTCGAGATCGCGCCCGCGTTGATAAAGGCGGGCTTGAAGGTTATCGATCTTTCAGCCGATTTCCGGTTGAACAGCGCCGATGAGTACGAAAAGTGGTACGGCAGCGCGCATACCGCGGCATCGCTCCTTCCGGAGGCGGTGTACGGCCTCCCTGAATTGTACCGGGACCGGATCCGGAAGGCTTCACTGATCGCTAACCCGGGGTGCTATCCAACGACGATCCTGCTGGGCTGCGCTCCGGCCATACGGCACGGCATAGTTGACCTGTCCTCCATAATCGTGGACGCGAAAAGCGGCATTTCCGGCGCGGGACGCAAAGCCGTGACGGAATACTTCAAAAGCGAGCATCCCAATCTCAGGCCGTACAATATCGCCGGAGGGCACAGGCATATACCCGAGATCGAACAGGAACTGTCGCGCATGGCGGGCAAAAAGATCGTCATCACGTTCACACCGCATATCATTCCAATGGAACGGGGCATGCTTTCGACGATATACATGAACCTGACGAAAAAAGTATCGTCCGCCGAGGCGCTGGCCTTCTATAAGGAAGCGTACCGCGGAGAGCCGTTCGTCAGGATCCTGCCGGAAGGCGAGATCCCGCGGGTCAACGCGATGGTGAACACCAATTTCTGCGACATAGGGCTCAAGGTGGACGAGCGGACCGGCAGGCTCATCGTGGTCTCATCCATCGATAACCTTGTCAAAGGAGCGTCCGGCCAGGCCGTCCAGAACATGAACATCATGCTGGGAGTAGAAGAGACAACAGCATTGTAAAATGAAAAATGTAAAGTGAAAATGTAAAACACAAAACGAATAAAACAAACACGAAAGGCGGAATCTGTTGCTCTGGTCGTACCATTTTTCATTTCACACTCTACCTTTATAAATGAGGTTTCCATGCTTCCTAAAGGGTTTATCGCGCAGGGGGTACATGGGGGGATCGCAAAAAAGAAGGACAAGAAGGATATCGCGCTTTTTTATTCGGAGCTTCCGGCGACGGTTGCCGGCATGCTGACGGGAAACCTCGTTAAGGCGGCTCCCGTCCTTGTCTGCCGGGACCGTCTTGAAAAGACAGCGGAAGGATACCGCGCGATCGTCGCGAACTCCGGATGCGCCAACGCCTGTACCGGCGGCCGGGGGCAAAAGGATGCCTTGACGATGTGCGCTGACGCCGCCGCCGCGCTGGATGTGCGGCCGGAAAACGTCCTTGTCGCGTCCACCGGCGTCATCGGGCAGCGCCTCCCGATGGGGCGGGTACGGGACGGCATACAAGCGCTGGCGGGATCCCTCCGGGGAAAAGGATCAGACGAAACAAACGCGGTGGCGGCGATCATGACCACCGACACGTTCCCAAAAACAGCCCGGCGTTCGGTGGTTTGCGGCGGGAAAAGAATAACGGTGTGGGGCTGCGCTAAAGGCGCGGGCATGATCCATCCGGACCTTAAGGCGCTGCACGCGACCATGCTTTCTTTCGTGCTGACGGACGCGTCTGTCGAAGCGAAGGCGCTCGACGAGGCGCTGCGCGCTGCGGCCGCCGGCTCGTTCAACTGCGTGTCCGTCGACGGCGATACGTCCACCAATGATACCCTGCTGCTCATGGCGAACGGCGCCGCGGAGAACCGTACGGTTACCCGGAAGAGCCGTGATTTTAAAGTGTTTTTAAACGCGGTCAGCGCCGTATGCCTTGACCTCGCGAAAATGATAGCCCGGGACGGCGAAGGCGCGACGCGCCTGGTGGAGATCCGCGTGAAGAACGCGGGCAGCGCCGCCGCCGCTCACCGTATCGCCGCGACTATCGCCACGTCGCCGCTGGTCAAGACGGCCGTATTCGGTAACGATGCCAACTGGGGGCGCGTTATCGCCGCCGCCGGAAGGGCCGGAGTGCCTTTTGATCCGGATACCGTGGATATCGCCTTATGCGGTATGACGGTCGCCCGCCGCGGCATGGCGGTAGCGTTCTCCGAGGAAAAAGCGAAACGGCTGCTTGCCCGCAAAGAGATCTCCATCAGCGTCGACCTTCGCAAGGGCCCCGGATCCGCCGTCTATTACACCTGTGATCTTTCGTTCGATTATGTGAAGATAAACGCGAGTTACAGGAGCTAAACAGCTCATAAGCTGACAAGCTCCTAAGCTCATAAGTACAAAACGACAGCAATTTTTGTCCGTATGCCTTTGCTTATGAGCTTATGAGCTAACATGAAAACCCTCGTCGTGAAGATAGACAGAAAACATCCGGCAGCCTCCGCCGTTGAAAGGGCCGCGTCGGTATTGCGTGAAGGCGGTGTAGTGGTCATCCCTACCGATACCGTGTACGGGCTTGCCGCGAACGCGTTTGACAGGGAAGCACAGAAGAAAATATACCGCCTTAAAGGACGGTCGTTCCGCAAACCGCTTATCATCATGCCGCCGGATGCCGAAGCGGCGCGCATGATAGCCGAGGTCTCCCGCGACGCGGCGAAACTGATGCGCCATTTCTGGCCCGGGCCGCTGACACTGGTACTGCCCGCCACCCGTCTCGGGAAGATGTTGATGGGCGGGCGGAGCGATCTGGGCCTTCGCGTTCCGGCCGATCCGCTGGTCCGCTCGCTGGTCCGCGCCTGCGGTTTTCCGATAGCGACGACGAGCGCGAACCCCTCGGCTCAAAAAAGCGCGGTCAACGCTTCCATGGCCCGGAATTATTTCGATGGAAAGGCCGACATGATCCTTGACGCGGGGCCCTCCGACGCCGGAAGTCCATCCACGGTGATCGATATGCTCAGGTTCCCGTACGTGGTGCTCCGCGAAGGATGCCTGAACAGCAAAAAGCTGCTGGATCACCTATGAAAACTGAACCTAAGCCCGTCCCGAAGAACATCCTTTTTGTATGTACCGGCAACGCCTGCCGGTCGGTCATGGCGGAAGCTATTTTTCAGTCAATGATCGAGGCCAGAAAGATAGAAGGGATAACGGTCAGTTCCTGCGGCACGAACGCCAATCCGGCGTACCGCGTCCCTCCCGTCGTGGCGCGCCTGCTCGCCGGGAAGGAGATCGACGCCGGCCGTCACGTTTCGAAGCAGATGAACGAAGAGATGGCCGCCGCGGCCGACCTGATCCTTATCATGGACGAATCGCACCGGCAATTCATCCACACCTGTTTCCCGTCGGTTGAAGGAAGGACCTTTCTTCTCAAGAAGTATGCCGGTGAAAAGAAACCTTACGAGATCTTCGATCCCATCGGCCAGGCCGACGAAGTTTACGAAGGCACCGCCGCCGTCATCGAACGGTGCCTGAAGAAAATAATTAAAAAAATAGCAAGCGAGTAAGAGTCATTGTAAATTTCAAATTGAGTCGATTGAAAAAGTCTTTTGTGTGTCATTCCCGCGAAAGCGGGAATCCATGAATACCGTCGATGATGGATCCCCGACGACTTCCATTATGTGGACATGAATGAAGTCCCGCATCCGCGGGTTAAAGACCTTCGTGGATGACAACAAGTCGAAAAGCAGGGGTTTTTCAATAGACTCAATTTGCGATTTGGAATTTGAAACGTATTGCTACTCATATTTAAGGAGATTCACATGAGCTACATCGCCGGTCAGGACCCTGAAGTCTATGCCATCATACAGAAGGAAATGGAACGCGAGAAGAACACCCTTGAACGGATCGCTTCCGAGAACCATACCTCACTTGCCGTCATGGAAGCTCAGGGATAGGTGCTGACCAATAAATACGCCGAAGGTTATCCGGGCAGGCGTTATTACGGCGGCTGCGAGTTCGTGGACATGGCGGAGAACCTGGCCATAAAGCGGGCGAAGGAACTGTTCGGCGCCGAACATGTGAACGTCCAGCCGCATTCCGGCTCCCAAGCGAATATCGCCAGCTATTTCGCTCTTCTTAACAACGGAGATACTATTCTGGGCATGAACCTGGCGCACGGCGGCCATCTCACCCACGGCAGCCCCGTAAATTTTTCCGGGAAGAACTACAAGATCGTTCCCTATACCGTCCGCCAGGACACGGAATGCATCGACTATGACGAAATGGAACGCCTCGCGAAAGAACACAAACCCCGCATGATCGTTACCGGAGCGAGCGCGTATTCGCGCGTCTGGGACTGGAAGCGCATCCGTGGGATCGCAGACGGCGTCGGCGCGTACCTGTTCGCGGACATCGCGCATTACGCCGGCCTTATCGCTGCGGGCATCTATCCTTCCGCCGTCCCGTACGCGGACGTAGTGACGACCACGACCCACAAAACGCTGCGCGGCCCGCGCGCCGGCATGATCATGTGCAGGGAACAGTACGCGAAGGCGATCGATAAAGCGGTTTTCCCCGGAACGCAGGGCGGCCCGCTGATGCATGTCATCGCGGCCAAGGCTGTCGCGTTCGGAGAGGCCCTCAAACCTGAATTCAAGACCTATCAGGAACAGGTGCTTAAAAATGCCCGCGCTTTTGCCGCCGCGCTGTCAAAAGGCGGCCTGCGCATCGTGTCCGGGGGCACTGACTGCCATATGTTCCTTGTGGACGTCCGCTCTCTCGGCATCAACGGCAGGGAAGCGCAGGACATTCTCGAAAAAGTGCATATAACCGCGAACCGCAACGCCATACCCTACGATCCGGAGAAACCCGCGATAACTTCGGGCGTGCGCATCGGGACGCCGGCGGTCACCACCCGCGGCATGAAAGAGCGCGATATCGAAGTCCTCGCGGACTGCATCGTGACCGCCCTGAAGGACCGCGCGGACGAGGCGAAACTGTCCGCCGTGACCGAAAGGGTCCTCGCCCTCTGCCGCCAGTTTCCCCTTTACTGATAGTGAGTAAGTGAGTAGGGGAGTAAGTGAGTAAGGAACGACAATGAATAAAAGCGATATGAGAAAACAACAACGATATTATGAGGCAGAAAAGATTTCAAGGGCAAATAATGATGTCAGTAAAGCAATTCGCCGGTGTCGCTGTTTTCTGCTTATTTCGTTTTTGATGTCCCCTTACTCACTTACTCGCTTACTCACTTTCTCACTTTTATTGTAATTATGCTTTTCTTCCTTGCGTTCATGTTTGCATTGATTGGGACGGTGTTCTTTACGCCGGCCTCGGTACGCCTCGCGCGCAGGTTCGGGGTGCTGGATTATCCCATGGCCCGTAAAGTCCACCGCCAGCCGGTCCCGAGATGGGGCGGGATCGGTATCTATTGCGGTTTTCTATCGGCCTTGACGGCGGCCACTCTGTTCTTTCCGTCTTTCCGGGACCTGCTGGCCATGAGGGGAGGAGGACTTCTCCGGCAGCTGGCGGGCATCCTGTTCGGCGGCGGTCTCGTGTTCGTCCTGGGCCTGATCGACGACCGGAAGCCCGTGAACGCCTTATCGAAACTGCTTACCCAGATCATCGCGGCGTATATTGCCATGGATTTCGGCGTCCGTATCAGCGGGATCACACTTCCTTTTCATCAGGCATATTTCGCTTTCCCTCTTATCCTGAGCGAGGTCATAACGGTGTTCTGGATCATCGGTTTCATGAACACGATCAACCTCGTTGACGGGCTCGACGGGCTGGCGTCCGGCATCGTTGCGATCGCGTCCGGAACGTTCTTTATCGTCGCCCTTCTCCAGCGGCAGGCCGCCACGGCGGCACTGGCCAACCAGCTGACGATGGCCGCGGTCCTTGCCGCGGGATTGACCGGAGCGTGCCTGGGATTCCTTCTGTTCAATTTTCATCCGGCGCGGGTTTTCATGGGAGATTCGGGCGCGCTGTTCCTCGGCTTCATGCTGGCCGCCATAAGCACCGTCGGCACGTTGAAGAGTACCGCGTTCATGGCGATATTCATCCCGATCACGGTCGTGGCCCTGCCGATCATGGATGTCGCTCTTTCGATCTTCCGCAGAATGAGGCAGGGATACGGCGTCATGCAGCCGGACAAGGACCATATCCATCACCATCTGCTGCGTTTCGGCTGGACCCATCGCGAGGTGGTGCTGTTGATGTACGTCTTCACTCTGCTTCTCGCGATCGGCTCGATACTCCTGACGGTGTTCAAGGGAACGTAAGAAGGCATTGCAAATCGTAAATCGCAAATCGCACATTGAGAGACAAGGCAAAGGCATTATAGAACAAAACCGGTAAGTGTTATTCTTCCTTTGCGAATAAACCATGTCGTTATGCCGTTCAATTTGAAATTATTAATGTCTCCCAGGGGTTTTATGAAAAAAAAGATCATGCTGGTGTTCGGGACGCGGCCGGAGGCCATTAAAATGGCGCCGGTTATCGAGGAGTTGAAGGCCGGGAAAGAAGAGTTTTCCGTCGTCGTCTGTGTCACGGCGCAGCACCGGCAGATGCTGGACGAGGTGCTGAGCATATTCCGCATCCGCCCCGAACACGATCTCAATATCATGCAGGACGGCCAGACGCTTTATCACATCACTTCAGCCGCTCTCTGCCGCATGGAGAAAGTCTTGAGCGGGGAAAAGCCCGACCTGGTGCTCGTTCACGGCGATACTACGACGACGTTCGCCGCCACGCTCGCCGCGTTCTATCAGAAAATACCGGTGGGCCATGTCGAAGCGGGGCTCCGCTCGTACGACCGCCGCCAGCCGTTCCCGGAAGAGGCGAACCGCCTTTTGACGGACGCGCTGTGCGACCTGTATTTCGCTCCCACGGAGACGTCGCGCAAAGCGCTCCGGAAGGAGAATGTTCCCGACGAACGCATTTTCATCACCGGGAACACCGTCATTGACGCGCTGTACCGCGTGCTGGAACGCGGGGCGGCGTTCACGCATCCCCTGCTTAAACACCTGTTCGCGGACGGAGCGCGGCCTTTCCCCGGGAATATCATCCTGGTCACCGCTCATCGCCGGGAAAATTTCGGCGCTCCGCTCGAAAATGCTTTCCGGGCACTGCGCCGGATCGCGGAGGATCACCCCGACGTCCGCGTCTTCTATCCCGTGCATCTGAACCCCAACGTGCAGCAGCCGGCTCATGCCATTCTCGGAGGCACTGCCAATATCCATCTGCTCCCTCCCCTTTCCTATACCGACCTGGCCGGGCTTATGTCACGTTCCCATATCGTCGTTACGGATTCGGGCGGCCTGCAGGAAGAAGCTCCTTCGCTTGGCAAACCGGTGCTGGTGCTCCGCGCGGTGACCGAGCGGCCTGAAGCGGTCCGCGCAGGCACCGTAGATCTGGTCGGGACCGACGAAGAGAAAGTTTACCGGTCGATAGCGGAACTGCTGCGCGGCGGCAGGCGCCTTTCGCGCATGGCGCGGTCGGTGAACCCTTACGGCGATGGGAAAGCCGCGTCGCGGACGGTGGAAGCGATCCGGTACTATTTCAAGATGCGCCGTACCCGCCCGGCGCCGTTCATCCCCGGGAAAGCGAAGAGATCATGAAACGCATCGTTCTCAAGCCCGGTGAAGAGGAACGGTCCCTCGCGGGCCATCTGTGGGTCTTTTCGAATGAGATAGCGCGTGTCGAGGATGCCCCTGAGGCCGGCGATATAGTTGGCATGGTATCCTCGCGCGGAGCGTTCCTGGGACAGGGATTCTACAATCCTCATTCCCTGATCTCGTTCCGTATGCTGTCGCGGGACGACCGCCCGATCGACGCCGCTTTCTGGGACGAAAAGCTTTCCCGCGCCGGCGGCCTGAGATCGCGGGCGTATCCCGGGGCGCGTTCTTTCCGGGCCGTGTTCGGGGAATCGGACGGGCTGCCGGGACTCATCGTCGATAAATATGAACAGTATCTCGCCGTGCAATTCCTGTCCGCCGGCCTTGAAAAACATCAGGCCGCGATCGTCGCCGCGCTGCGCCGCGTGTTCGATCCTCGGGGCATCATCGCCCGCAACGATTCGGCGCTCCGCAAACTTGAAGGCCTCGAAGAGGCCGTCAAAGTGATCTCCGGCGCCGTTCCCGAACGCGTGCAGATAGAAGAGAACGGCATCCGGTATCAGGCCGATCTCAGGGGAGGCCAGAAAACGGGTTTTTTCTTTGATCAGAGAGACAACCGGCGCGTGTTCGCGCAATACTGCAAAGGGAAACGGGTGCTGGACGCTTTCTGCCATACGGGGGGCTTCGGCATCAGCGCCGCGCTCGCGGGCGCGACTTCGGTGACCTGGATGGACGCGTCGCGGCAGGCTCTCGCGCTCGCCGAAGAGAACGCGTCGTTGAACGGACTTTCATCGATGTTTGCCGGCATATGCGGCGACGCCATGGATTATTTTGCCGACACTCCGGCGGGTACGGGCAAATTTGATATAATCAATATCGACCCTCCGGCTCTGATAAAGAACAAAAAACATATCCCGGCGGGCTATCGCGCGTATCGTTCGTTGAACGCCCATGCCCTGATGATGCTCGACACGGGGGGCATACTTGCCGCCAGTTCCTGCTCGCATCATCTCGCTCCAGAAGATTTTCGCCGCATGCTGCGGGAAGCGGCCGGCAAAGCGCGGCGTCAGGTGCGGCTGCTCGAGCTGAGATCGCAGGCCGGAGACCATCCCGTGATCCTGTCGATGCCCGAGACGGAATACCTGAAGTTCGCGATGGTGGAAGTCATTTAAGGCTGTCAGCGATCAGCAGTGCGAGTGCAGAGAAAGTAAGGGCGTTCATTGGTTCATTAGTTCATTGGAGAGTCAACGCCATTGTAACGACCGGTTTGTACTAATGAACAAGTGAACAAATCAACCAATGAACGCCGTTGAGGTATAAGAATGAAAAAAACAACCAGGAAAAAACTCTCCGCTTTAAGACCCGTGTTCGCGAAGGTATCCCCGTCGCTGCTTGAGGTGATGCCGTATGAGTACGCGGGCAGGACCATCGATATAGCGGTTGAAACCGACGAGTTCACCTGTCTGTGCCCCTGGTCGGGTTTGCCCGATTTCGCCCATCTTACCATTACGTACGCGCCGGCGGCAGTCGTTATCGAGCTGAAATCGCTCAAATATTATCTGCAGTCGTACCGGATGGTCGGCATGGTGCACGAGAGCGTCGTCAACCGCATTCTTGAAGATCTCGTCGCGGTCGCTCATCCCCGCTCGATGGCCGTGGAACTGGTTTTCGGCGTGCGCGGAGGCATTACGACAACGGTCGCGGCGCAGTATGGGGAGAAAAGCAAACATAAAATGTAAAATAAAAAGTATAAAATAAAGGCGAGAACGGACGGAAGTCAACGGCAGTACAGGCTGCTTTAACGCTGCTGACAGAGGAATTGAATGTTTAAAAAGATCCAGCATATCCATTTTGTCGGCATCGGCGGGTCCGGTATGTCCGGTATCGCCGAAGTCCTTGTCACGCTCGGGTACCGTGTCAGCGGTTCCGATCTCAGGAAGACGGAAACGACTGAACACCTGAGGAAACAGGGCGCGAAGATATTCATCGGGCATGAGGAGAAGAACATAAAAGGCGCCGATGTCGTCGTGACGTCGACCGCGGTGGACCGCGGCAACCCCGAAGTGAAGGCCGCGGTAAAGGCGAAGGTCCCGGTCATCCCGCGCATCGAAATGCTGGCCGAACTGGCACGCCTGAAATACGCTGTCACGATCGCCGGCACGCACGGCAAGACAACGACGACGTCCCTGGCCTCGCTCATCCTCCAGAAGGGCGGCCTTGATCCGACGATCGTGATCGGCGGGAGACTGAAGAACCTGAAAAGCGGAGCGCGCCTCGGCAGGGGCGAATACCTGGTGGCGGAGGCCGACGAGTCCGACGGTTCGTTCCTGAAACTCTCCCCGACAGTCACCGTCGTCACCAATATCGACAACGACCATCTCGACTATTACGGCACGCTCGAGAACATCAGGCGAGCTTTTGTGCGCCATATAAACAGTGTCCCATTCTACGGGTGCGCCGTGCTGTGTTCCGACGACGCGAACGTGCGCGGGATCATTCCGGAAATGAAACGCCGCTACGTCACCTACGGCCTTGAGGGAAAGCCGGATTATACGGCCGCGGAGATCAAACCCCTGGAGTGCGGTTCAAGTTTCCAGGTTATCGCCGGCGGAAAGAAAAAGGGGGCGATCGCTCTGCGCGTTCCGGGACGTCACAATATCCTGAACGCGCTCGCCGCCGCCGCGGTGGGGCTTGAACTCGGCATCCCGTTCCCAAGTATCGCCGAAGCGCTGGGCGAATATGCCGGCGTCGGCCGCCGCCTGGAGATCAAAGGCGATAAAAGCGGTGTTCTTGTTATCGACGATTACGGCCATCATCCAACCGAAATTAAAGCTACGATCGCGGCTGTCAAGGGCAGCTGGCCTCGCCGTAAACTGACCGTTCTTTTCCAGCCGCACCGCTACAGCCGTACCGCTCATCTCTACCGGGAGTTCGCCGGCGTGTTCGATGCCGCGGACAATATTCAGCTGCTTGATATCTATCCCGCGGGAGAACAACCGGTCCCCGGCGTCACCAGCCAGCTCATATACGAGATCATGAAAGACCGCGGCCTTCCCGTGGAACACTACAAGGGAGTCGAGCTTCTCGCGAAACGCGTCACCGACGGTGACATCGTTCTCACGCTGGGAGCGGGCGACGTATGGAAACAGGGCGAAGAACTCCTCAAAATGATATAGCCGCGCGTCTCGCGGAAGCTTCCGGAGGGCCGGTCCGCCGCGACGAGCCTCTCGCGCCGCTCACGACCTATCGTATAGGAGGTCCCGCGCTTTATTTCGCGGAGGCCCCTTCCCGCCGGGGCCTGGCGCTTCTGCTGCGGGCCGTCCGTACGCTTCAGCTTCCGTATGTGATTTTGGGCGGAGGCTCCAACGTACTTTTCGGCGACAACGGTTTCCCCGGCGTTGTTATACGCCTGACCGGCGATTTTAACGCCTGGCGGCTTGAAGGGGATACCCTTGTCGCGGGAGCAGGAACGCCGCTGGCGCTGCTCGTGAAAAAAACAGCGGAGCTGGGTTTCGGCGGGCTGGAACCGCTTGCCGGTATCCCGGGCACGCTGGGCGGCGCCGTTATGGGCAATGCCGGCACGAAAGAAGGATGGATCGGCGATCTCCTTGCGGGCGTTGACATCCTCACGGAAAACGGGGAAATGCTTACCCGGAACCGTTCCGATATAAATTTTGCCTACCGTTCTTCGGGATTGGAAAACACCGTCATACTGGGCGCCTCGTTCCACTTGAAAAAGGGGCAAAAAAATGATATTGTTACTGAAATAAATAATCGCCTGTCCCGTCGTGAGGAGTCTCAGCCGCAGGGAACGGGCAATGCCGGTTCGGTTTTTAAAAATCCGCCGGGAGACAGCGCCGGGCGTTTGATCGAGTCCGCGGGGTTAAAGGGGGCTCGGTGCGGCGGCGCCGTCGTCTCCGATAAACACGCCAACTTCATCATCAACACCGGCCACGCTTCCGCCCAGGACGTACGCACGCTGATTTCCATTATCCAAAAGAAAGTACGGGAGACGTTCAACGTCCCGCTGGAGCCGGAAATTAAAATTTTTGGAGATTGACGCCAAAGTGAATATACGCCAGTGGATCAAGTCGCACAGGATAGCGGTGTTGTACGGCGGGACCTCGTCGGAAAGGGAGATCTCGCTCGCGTCGGGAAAAGCGGTGCTGAAAGCTCTTGTCGCCGCCGGCGCCGATGCCGTCGGTATCGACGCAGGACGGGACTTGCCGCTTCGGATCGCGCGGAAAAAGATCGATTTCGCGTATATCGCACTGCACGGGCCTATGGGTGAAGACGGGACGGTACAGGGGCTGCTTGAAGTGATGGGCATTCCCTATGCCGGGTGCGGTGTGCTCGCCAGCGCCATTTCGATGGACAAGGAACACACAAAGATCGTCTGCGCCCGGGCGGGGCTCCCGACGCCCGCATGGCGGACCGTGCGCGCCGGCGAAAAGGTTCCCGCCGGGAAGCTTCCCGTCGTGGTCAAGCCGGCTTCTCAGGGTTCGGCTATCGGCGTTTCCATCGTGCGCCGGCGCAAAGAGCTCGCGGCGGCGCTAAGTGACGCGTTCCGCCACGATACGCGGGTCCTGGTCGAGGAGTATATTCCCGGCACGGAGATCACGGCCGGCATCCTGGGCGGCGCGCCCATGCCGGTGATCGAGATCGTTCCCAAAGGCTCATTCTACGATTTTGAATCGAAATATCAGCCCGGACGGTCAACGCATCTCATTCCGCCGCGCCTGCCGAAAAAGACGGTCGCGGATATTCAGAAACTGGCGCTGGCGGCGTTCCGGGCAATAGGGTGCAGGGCCATGGCGCGTGTCGATATGATCGTCGACCGCGGCCTGCGTCCGTGGATACTGGAGATCAACACAATCCCGGGCATGACTGAAACCTCACTTTTCCCAGACGCCGCCAAGGCAATGGGGATGGATTTCACCGGTCTGGTGCTGAAGATCATCGAGTGTTCGTTGCCGTCGGCGCGGCAGGATGTCCGCCGGGCAAAAAAATGAGAAAACCTCAGCGTTCACGCCGTCCTGCGCCGCGCCGTTCACGGTCAGTGGTGCTGCGTTCAAAGTTCAAACAGGAACGCCGCCACCGCTTCATGAAGGCCGCGCGGTTCCTGGTCGTCTCCGGAGTCATCATATTCGGATGGTTGTTCGTCTGGCGGACGGCCACCCGTATCCTCTTTCATTCGCCCTTTTTCGCCATAAAGTCTGTCGAGATCAGCGGGAACAGGAACGTGACGGCCGCGGAACTGATGGCGTTGGTCCCGTTCCGTCCCGGCGATAATATTCTTACGGCCAGGGTCGCGGGAACGCAGAAGAACCTGCGCCAGTGCCGCCCGGATATGAAAAGCGTTTCCGTGTCGCGCGGCTGGCGGAAGATCGTAGTTGAAGTCCGGGAACGCGTTCCTGTCGCCTGTGTAATGCAGAACGGGCAGCGTCGGGGCATCGACCGCGATAATATCCCTTTTCCGCTGGAAGGACCTTTGTACCGCCGGAAGCTTCCCGAGATCACGGGATCGACCGAAGAGCGGGCCATGATACTCGATTTCATGCGGACCCTTGCCGGTGAAGCCAAAGAATTCTACCCGCGCGTCGTCAGGTACATGCCGGAAGCGGTCAGCGATGTCGCTCTGATACTTAACGACGGGACCCGCGTGCGCTGGGGCGATACGGATAAGAACAGTATCCGGCCCAAACTTGCCCGCCTGTATCAGGTGTTCGCGGACGCGCGAGCCCGTTTCACCGCCGTGGAATACGTCGATCTTTGTTATTTCAGCGAAGGACGGATCCTGGTAAAGCCGGCGGCCGCGGCGGTTCAGAGAGGCCGGACGGGACAAAAAGCCGAAGCCAGGGGATATGAGATATAACAGCTGCCCCGCAGGTGTTTAAATACTTTTATTCCGCTTTTGCGGTTAGTGAGGATGCGCATTATGCCAAAAGACGAGATTCTGGCCGGTCTGGACATTGGAAGCAATCAGGTATGCTGTGTAATAGGGAAACGCTCCGAGGATAACCGCGTTATCGAGGTCATCAGCGCGGCCAGGCTTCCCTGCCGCGGTATCAAGGGAGGGGTCGTCATCAATCTGCAGGAGACGGCGAGCGCGGTGCAACATGTCGTCGAAAAAGCGGAGGAAAAAGCGCAGGAGACTATCCGCCAGGTGTATCTCGGGCTCAGGGGCAGCCATATCGAGTCCATGAACGCCCACGGCAAGATCAACATCTCCCGCACGGACAAGGAGATCACCGCCGAGGACGTCGCCTCCGTCATAGAGACGGCGAAGACCATCCGCTTATCTCCAGACCGCGAGATCCTCCACACCATCCCGCAGGAATTTTCCCTGAACCATCAGGGAGGCGTGCCCAACCCGGTCGGCATGGAAGGCAATTTCCTTGAAGTCGACGTGCATATCCTGACCGCGTCCTCCAGCCACATCAACAACATTTACAAGGTCATCGCACAGGCCGGCCTTGAGATCGCCGAGCCGCTGTACGGCTGCCTCGCCGTCGGCGACCTGGTAATCACCCAGGAGGAAAAAGAGCTCGGGTGCCTGCTGATCGATTTCGGCGGGCTCACTACCGGGCTTGTCGTGTATACCGAAGGCAGCATCCGCTATTCCCGCGAGCTGCAGATCGGTTCCGATTTCATTACGCGCGACATCTCGCACAGCCTGCGCACGTCGCAGGTCGTCGCTCAGGATATTAAGGAAAAATACGGCATCTCGATGGCTAGCCTTCTCAAGGACGACAGCACGTTCGAATACATGAGCGTGGATGGACGGACCATCCGGGAGTGCACCCGCAAACAGCTGGTGGAGATCATCCAGCCCCGGCTCGACCAGATCTTCGTGGCTCTCGAGGACGAGATAAAGAAATCGGGGTTCGCCGAAGCGATCGTCCCCGGCGGCGTCATCGTCACGGGCGGTGGTTCAAGACTTGAAGGCATTATTCAGGCGGCGGAACAGGCGCTGAGCCCGTCCGCGCGCCTGGGGCTTCCCCAGGACGTGACCGGGCCCGAGGACATCGTGTCCAACCAGGCATATTCTACGGCGATCGGCCTTCTCAAGGCTGATTCGATCGTGAGCGGCCCCGGCGGGAGCGACAAAACGCGCCCCGCGAAAAGCGGCCCTTCCCTGATCACCCGGTTTAAAGACTGGGTAAACGACGCATTTTGAACGGCAGGTAAAAATGTAAAATGAAAAATGAAAAAAGTGGAAAGGCAAAAAGCGGGACAACGAGATTCTTCTTCCGTCTCACGCTGTTTTTAAGGAACTTATGATACGCATTACCGTACCGAACGACACGACCGAGCATCCGGCAATTTTGAAAGTGGTGGGCGTGGGCGGCGGCGGATCCAACGCGGTCAACCGGATGATCCAGGCCGGCATCCACGGCGTTGAATTCATTACGATCAACACGGACGTCCAGGCGCTGAGGCGGTCCACGGCGCCTACCCGCGTCCAGATCGGGGAGCAGATATCCCGCGGCCTTGGCGTGGGCGGCAATCCGACTATAGGCCAACAGGCCGCCGAAGAGAGTCGGGAGCGCATCACGGAGATGCTGCGCGGCACGGACATGGTCTTCATCACCGCGGGCATGGGCGGAGGCACCGGCACCGGCGCCGCCCCGGTCGTCGCGGCGATCGCGCGTTCACTGGGAATTCTCACCGTCGGCGTGGTGACCAAGCCTTTCGAGTTCGAGCACCGCATCCGGCTGCTGCAGGCCGAAGAAGGCATCAAGAACCTTCGCAATTACGTTGACACTCTGATCGTTATCCCGAATGAAAAACTCTTCACGATCGTCGATGACAAGACTCCCATCGAGGATGCCTTCCGTATCGTGGACGACGTGCTGCGCCAGGCGGTGCAGTCCATCACGGACGTCATCACGACGCCCGGCGAGATCAACGTGGACTTCGCCGACGTGCGCACCATCATGCTCGGCTCGGGCGACGCCCTGATGGGCATCGGCGAAAGCTCCGGGCCCGACCGCGCGACCGAGGCGGCGCGCAAGGCCATAAGCAGCCCGCTTCTCGACGAAATATCGATCGAAGGGGCGAAAGGCGTACTGGTCAACATCACCGGCAACAAGAGCACGTCCATGATGGAAGTGCGCCAAGCCATGAACCTTATCAAAGACTCTGTCTCTCCAGAGGCCCATGTGTTCTACGGGCAGGTCATCGACCCCAACCTTGACGGCCGCATAAAAATAACCGTTATCGCCACGGGATTCCCGGTGCGCCGCCCGTCGCCGAAACCGGCCTCGCGGCCCGTCGAGACCGAACGCCCGGACGCGGCAGCCTCCGAAACCATCGATTTTCTCCGCCCCGCCTACACTTACTGGCGTCCCAGAAAGCTGAAGTAGGAGGAACTTTTTCAAATGGAACTCACCACTCTTCTGAAGGAAATGGCCGCCCGCGGCACGTCCGACCTGCACATCAGGGCGGACCATCCAGCGGTTCTGCGCGTAGACGGCCAGATCTTCGTCATAGGCGAACGTCTCAGCGCGCTGGAAACGGAAGCCCTGGCGAACACGCTCATGAACGATGAGCAGAAGAGCCGTTTTCAGCGGCGGCACGAGGTCGATCTGGCCCATTCGTTCCCGGGATTCGGGCGGTTCCGCGTCAATGTGTTCCAGCAGCGGGGAATGATCAATCTGGCCATGCGCGTCGTTCCCGTAACGATACCCACGTTCGCCGATCTGAAACTGCCGGGCGTTATCGGGACGATCGCCGACAACCAGCGCGGCCTGGTACTGGTCACCGGGACCACCGGATGCGGCAAGTCCCACACGCTTGCCGCGATGATCGGGCACATCAACGGCACGCGCGCCGAGAATATCATAACCATTGAAGACCCCATCGAATTCATCCACGAGGATAAAAGATCGATCATCAGCCAGAGGGAACTGGGGTTCGACACGCTGACGTATATCGACGCGCTCCGGAACGTCGTGCGCCAGGACC
This sequence comes from uncultured Elusimicrobiales bacterium, assembly GCA_964577205.1. Taxonomy (GTDB): domain Bacteria; phylum Elusimicrobiota; class Endomicrobiia; order Endomicrobiales; family CAIRNS01; genus CAZNYG01. The sequence continues at coordinate 35,536 of CAZNYG010000002.1, forward strand.
CGGATGTGATCCTGATCGGTGAGATGCGCGATCAGGAGACCATGGCGGCGGCGATTACCGCCGCGCAGACGGGCCATCTTGTCCTTTCGACGATACATACCGTAGACGCGACGCAGAGCATCAACCGCATCATCGACCTTTTCCCGCCTCATCAGCAGAACCAGATACGGCTGCTGCTCGCAGACACGCTGAAAGCGGTCATTTCTCAGCGCCTGCTCCCGGCCGCTTCGGGAAAAGGCCGGGTGCCCGCGGTCGAGGTCATGGTGGTGACCCCTCTCATCAAGAAGCTGATCGAAGAGAACGATCTCAGCGAGGTCGTCAACATGATGAAGCAGGGCCAGTATTACGGCATGCAGACTTTCAACCAGGCCCTGATAAATCTCTACCAGAGCGGCGGGATCAAACTTGAGGACGCGCTGAGCGCGGCATCGAATCCCGAAGAGCTCATGTTGTCGGTCCGCGGCGTCCAGAGCAGTTCCGAAGACGCGAACAACAGCTTTTTCGAGAAGTGACCGTGTGGCTGCGGGAGCCGGATGATACAGCGTTCACATTGGCCGGATGGCCGGTACTGGCTTTGGCCACCACCCGCGCGGCGGGTGATATGCGCGACGAGGCGCGACGAGGCGTTTTTTGCCGGTCCCGCGGTATTCCTCCGGAAAGGATCGTCCGTTGCCGGCAGGTGCACGGCGCCACGGTCGTCCCCGTGACGTCAAAGCACGCAGGGCGCGAGATCCCGGATTCAGACGGCCTGATAACCGGTGAAAAGGGGCTGGCGCTGGCGATCTTTACCGCGGACTGCGTCCCGGTCGTTCTTTGCGATACAAAAGGCTCGGCTTTGGCCGTCGTGCACGGAGGCTGGCGGGGGCTCGCCGCGGGCATTGTCCCCGTCGCGGTGCGTCTCTTTAAAGAATATTTCTGCATCGCGCCTTCTGACCTGCGCGCGGCAGCGGGGCCCCACATACAGAAATGCTGTTATCCCGTGGGTGACGCGGTGAGAAAGGCCTTCGATCTCGGAAACGCGGAAACGCATTGCGACCTGGCCTCCGTACTCGACCGGCAACTGGCGCTCTGCGGCGTTCCTCCAGCGGAGCGTTCGGGGGAATGTACAGGGCACCGTAAAGACCTTTTTTTCTCGTACCGCGGGGACGCGACCCCGCGCAGGATGATGACGATAGCAGGGCTGAAAGGCGTTCATGAGTTCATGAGTTCACGGGTTCATGGGTGAACACATTGAAAGGCATAACAGCATTACGGAGAATCCATGAAACTCGAAGAGTTGCGGAAAAAGATCGATTCCACCGATGGCCGGATCCTCAAGCTCCTGAACGAACGGGCGTCATTGGCGCGCCGTATCGGGGCGCTCAAGCAGAAAGCCGGAAAGGATTTTTACATTCCGCACCGCGAGAAGAAGATCATCGCGGGACTTCTTGCCCGGAACTGCGGCCCGCTCTCTTCTGAGTCGGTCGAATCCATATATCGCGAGATCATGAACGCCTGCCGTTCGCTCGAGTCGCGGCTCACCGTGACGTATTTCGGGCCGGAGGCGACCTTCACCCACCAGGCCGCGCTGAAGAACTTCGGAACTGCAGCCGTGTATGTGCCGGCCACTTCCATCGCCGACGTCTTTACGGAAGTTGCGAAGAAACGGGCCGATTACGGCGTCGTGCCGATCGAGAATTCAACGGAAGGCGTGGTCAACCATACCCTGGACATGTTCATGGATTCCGACCTGCAGATATGTTCCGAGATCAGCATGCCGATAGAGCAGTGCCTGCTGTCCCTGTCGGGAGACATTAAGCGCGTAAAGAAGGCCTATTCGCATCCCCAGGCGCTGGTACAGTGCAGGAACTGGCTTAAGGAACATCTGCCGGGCATCCCGGTGGTCGAGACTTCTTCCACGTCGGCCGCGGCCCGCCGCGCGGTCCGCGAAAAAGACAGCGCTGCGGTCTCCTCCTACGCGGCGGCGCAGTTGTATAAACTTGAAGTGATCTCCCGGGGTATCGAAGACAACCCTGAGAACTTTACGCGTTTCCTGGTCATCGGCCGTTGCCCCGCCGATTATTCGGGGCATGACAAAACTTCCATCATGTTCGCGATCAAACACAAGGTCGGGGCGTTGTACGAGATGCTGTCGACGTTCAAGAAACACGGCATCAACATGACCAGGATCGAATCCCGGCCGTCGCGCAAGCAGGCGTGGGAATACCTTTTCTTCGTCGATATTCTGGGCCACGTTTCAGAGAAACACGTGCAGACGGCCCTGAAAGGCCTCGCCGCCCACTGTTCATCTTTCAAGGTGCTGGGATCGTATCCGAAGGCCGATTGATAGAGACAAGCGAGCGGGCACATGTCTATTGCAAATCGCAAAATGCAAATTTAAAATTTGAAATATCACCTTTGACGCCATGGAACACTCGATAACAGCTAAGGTACCGTGCGTAAGACCACTTAGTAAGTGAGTAGGAACGTCGCATTAATAACGGGATATGGCAATGAAAAAGAACAATAAGCGGTTCGCGATCGAAAGATTCATACGGCCGGCGTGTGCGGGATTTCAGCCTTACGTGGCGGGCAAGCCGGTGGAAACGATAAAGAGGGAGCTGGGGCTCAAACGGGTTATCAAACTCGCATCCAACGAGAACCCGCTGGGGCCTTCCGTCAGGGCGTTGGCGGCGGTAAAGAAAGCCCTTGAGGGATTGTACTTCTATCCCGATGCCAATTCATACCTGCTGCGCCATGCCATCGCGTCAAAATTTGCCCTGCTGGCGGAGAACATCATGCTTGGCGCCGGATCGGACGAGCTGATCGCCCTTATCGGTATGGCATTTCTCGAGCCGGACGACGAGGTGGTCGTCTCGGAGCACGCTTTCGTGCGTTACCAGATGGCGGGCCGGCTGATGGGCGCCCGCTGCGTGGCGGTCCCGATGAAAGGATTTACACACGACCTTGACGCGATGGCCGCGGCGGTCACTTCCCGCACCAAGATCGTTTTCATCGCAAACCCGAACAACCCGACCGGGACGTACGTCACTGCCGCGGAGTTGGGACGGTTCCTGAAAACCCTGCGCGCGCGAAAGGGCATCACGCCCCCTCTGGTCGTTATGGATGAGGCGTACTACGAATATGCCGTTACCCGCCGTGATTATCCCCGTTCGCTGTCTTTTTTGCCGGAATATCCGGGACTGATCATCCTGCGCACGTTCTCCAAGGTCCATGCCCTTGCCGGGCTGCGCGCGGGATACGGGTTCGCTTCGCGCGAAGTCGTGGATTATATCGACCGGATCCGCCCGCCGTTCAACATCAACTCGCTGGCGCAGGCCGCGGCCATCGCGAGCCTTGGCGACAGGGAGCACGTTAAAAAAGGCGTCGCCCTGGCGGAAGAGGGGAAACGGCTGGTCGGGTCGGAACTGTCGAAAATGGGGATACCGTACGTGCCGTCGGCTGCAAATTTCCTTCTCATAGATGTCAGCCCGCGGTCGGGCATGGACGTGTTCAAGGAACTGCTCCGCAAAGGCGTTATTGTCCGGCCTATGGGGGAATATGACTACCCGCGCCACGTGCGGGTAACTATAGGCCTTCCCCAGGAAAATCAATTATTCATCCGCAGTCTGAAACAGATAGTGAGCAAGTGAACGGCATTTCAAATTGCGATTTGAAATTTGCATTTTGCGATGCGACAGGTTTTACTCACTGACGTCGTTATTTATTACAAGGAGCTGTCGCCATGATCATAACATTGCGCAGGGGCGTTCCGAGAAAACAGGCGGATGTCGTCATAAAAAAGATCCGTGACATGGGTTATACGCCGCACGTGTCGCGCGGCGTGGATGTCACCATCATCGGCATGATAGGCGAACGGGCCGAACGTTACCGCGACGTGTTCGAGGCCATGGATGTCGTGGACCATATCAGCGAGATCGAAAAACCGTACAAACTTGCCAGCAGGGAATTCAAACAGGAAAACACCGTCATCAACGTGGGGAATGTAACGATCGGAGGCCCGCGGATCCCGGTCATGGCCGGACCCTGCGCCGTCGAAAAGAAAGAGGTCACACTGGAGATCGCCCGCCTGGTCAAACAGGCCGGCGCGACGATCTACCGCGGCGGAGCGTTCAAACCGCGCAGTTCGCCCTACTCGTTCCAGGGGCTCGGCGAAAAAGGGCTCAAGTTCCTCGCTGAATCGCGCGAAAAGACCGGCCTGCCCGTCATCAGCGAAGCGATGACGGTCGAAGAGGTAGGTCTCGTAGCCAAATACTGCGATATCGTGCAGATCGGCGCGCGCAACGTGCAAAACTACGACCTGCTCAAAGCCGCCGGCCGCCAGAAGAAGCCGGTGCTGCTCAAACGCGGTATGGCAACCACCATTAAAGAGCTGCTTCTTTCGGCGGAATACATCCTTTCACAGGGCAATTATAACGTGATACTCTGCGAGCGCGGCATACGGACGTTCGAGGAAGCCACGCGGTTCACCCTGGACCTGAACGCGGTGCCCGTGATAAAGAAATACTCCCATCTTCCCGTGGTCGTCGATCCGTCGCACGGGATCGGTATCCGGGAACATGTGCCGACGATGGCCAAGGCGGCCGTAGCGGCTGGCGCGGACGGATTGATCCTTGAAGTGCATCCTCGTCCCGAAGAGGCGCTTTCCGACGGGCCGCAAAGCCTTCTGCCCGCTCAGTTCACCCAGCTGATGAAAGAGCTGAAGGTGCTGGCGCAGGCGCTTGGGAGAAGCATATAGAAACGACTCGTAACAGATAAGACACGTGGGACGGTGACGAAACTTGTTTACGACTTTAACGGGCATCGTTACCGGTGTTGTCGTTACGTTTGTTTCCCGGAATATGAAAAAATTCAAAGTAGCCATCATCGGTGTCGGTTTGATCGGGGGATCGCTGGGCATGGCGCTGCGGTCGTGCCGGAAGAGGCGGTATCATGTCACCGGCATAGGGCGGAACGCGGAACACCTGGCCCAGGCGAAACGCCGCGGCGCGGTCGACGATGTGTCCCTTGATATCGCGGCAGGCGTAAGGGACGCCGATATCGTGGTAATCGGAACGCCGGTGGACACGATCGCCGATATGGTGAACGCCGCGGCGCCGCTGATGAAATCCGGCGCCGTCATCACCGACGCGGGGGGCGTGAAAGAGCGCGTCGAACGCGACGTGCTCCGTTCTCTGCGGATAATGCAAAGGAAGGCTCCCTGTTTTGTCGGAGCACATCCCATGGCTGGACACGAAAGATCGGGGATAGTATACGCGGCAAAGGATATCTATGACGGAGCGGCGGTCGCCGTCGTTCCTCCTTCAGGATGCGATAAACGCGCATTTCAACGGGTTGTGACGATGTGGAAAGACGCCGGCGCGATACCGCTGGCCATGACCGCGCCCGGGCACGATACCGCGGCCGCGGTCGTAAGCCATCTGCCGCATATTATCGCGTTCGCCCTTTCACGCCAGGCGGCCGCAACGCAGCAAAAGGTCGCGGGGACGATGGCGCTCGCGGCCGGGTCGTTCAGGGACGTTACCCGCGTGGCGGATTCCTCTCCAAGGGATTGGGCGGCCATCTGCCACGCTAACCGGCGGGCGATCCGTTCCCATCTTTCCGCTCATATCCGCGCGCTGGAAAAGATACGCGCTTCGCTTGACGATCCCCGCGCGCTGGAACGCTGTTTTCTTGACGGGCACGAAAGCCGCGCGCGCCTGTACGCGGACAGGAGAAAGAAATGAATGACCAATGGGTACTGGAAGCTTCCGCTCCTCTCAGGGGAACGCTGAACGTCCCGGCGGACAAATCCATCACGCACCGGGCCGTCATGATGGCAGCGGTGACCGGCGGAACTTCCAACATAGAAAACTATCTTCCTTCCGAAGACTGCCTGCGCACGGTGGACGCGTTCCGCGCGATGGGTGTCCGTGTCGATGTGTCTCCGGGACGGCTTACGGTCCACGGCGCGGGGTTTGACGGCCTCCGCGCTCCTGGGGCCGATATCCAAGCCGGCAATTCCGGGACGACGGTCCGGCTACTTTCAGGCATCCTGGCGGGCCGGGATTTTCCCGTGAGGATCACGGGCGACGAAAGCCTTTCCCGCCGTCCCATGCGGCGCGTCATAGAGCCGCTCAGCGCCATGGGGGTCACGTTCGGCGCGGTCGACAATAACTATCTGCCTCTTACCCTGCGCGGAACGCGAAAGCTCGCCCCTCTCCGCTATCAGAGCCCTGTCCCCAGCGCGCAGGTGAAATCCTGTATACTGTTGGCGGGTATTCAGGCGGAGGGCGAGACCTCGGTGACGGAAAGCGTCCGTTCGCGCGACCATACTGAACGCATGCTGGCCGCGCGCGGGGTGGATATCCGCGTCGAAGGTAACACCGTCACAGTGCGCGGGCCTTCCCGGCTTAACGCCGTGGACACGGCCATTCCCGCGGACATTTCTTCGGCGGCTTTCTTCCTGGTGGCGGGAACGATCATACCTTCTTCAGCGCTTACGATAGAGAACGTCGGCATAAACCCGACCCGGGACGGCATCCTTGACGTGCTCCGCCAGATGGGGGCAGCGGTGACCGTAGAAGCGCGGGCCGACCGTTCCGGCGAGCCCGCGGCGCGCCTCTCGGCGCGTCACGCGAAGCTCTCGCCGTTCCGCATGGAAGGCGGCATCATGCCCCGCCTGATCGATGAGATCCCGGTACTGGTGCTGGCGGCCTGCTGCGCCGAAGGGACGTCCGTTATCAGCGGCGCGGGGGAACTGCGGGTCAAGGAAAGCGACCGGCTGGCGGTCATCACCGAAGAGCTCGGACGCATGGGCGCCCGCATAGAGGAAAAGCCCGACGGATTGATCATCCACGGCCCCGTCCGCCTGAAAGGCGCGGAGGTGCGCAGCCACGGGGATCACCGGATAGCCATGACTCTTGCGGTCGCGGCCTGCGTGGCCGAAGGCAGGACCGTTATTCACGACGCGGCATGCGTCGATACATCATTTCCCGGATTTCTGGAACTGCTGCGGCCGGGTACGCCGCGGAAATAACCATGAGCCAGACAGTCATCGATTTCTATCGCTCGCGCGGTTACCGGCCGACCCGGCTGTTCTTTTTCGGGCGGGCCCTGTTCCGTTCCTTCTTCAGGCTGTTCTGGCGGTGTACCGTCAAGGGGAGCGAAAATATCCCCGGGACCGGCGGCGTGATCATAGCGCCGAACCACGCGAGCTATGCCGATCCGCCGCTGGTCGGATCTTCCATGAAGCGTCCGCTGTATTTCATGGCGAAAAAAGAACTTTTCGATATGCCGGTGCTGGGCTTTCTGATCCGCCGGACCAACGCGTTCCCAGTGTCCCGCGGCAGGCAGGATATCGGGTCCGTCAGGTTTGCCGAAGCGCTTTTGAAAGACGGGCGCCCGCTGCTCATTTTCCCTGAAGGGACGAGGACACGGACCGGCGCGTTCGGGAAAGCGCGGCCCGGTGTGGCGATGATAGCCTGTCACGCGCGGGTGCCGGTCGTTCCGGTCAGGGTCGTCAATTCGTTCTATCTCGGTTCGTTCAGGAAACTGACGGTCATATTCGGTAAACCCGTCATGCCTCCCGCGGAATGCGCCGGCCACGAGGCATACCAGGCCTTCGCCGAACGGATACTCGAGGAGATAAAGGGGCTAGCATGAAAAAGCCGCCGCGCATCATCATCGCGAAAAGCGCGGGATTCTGTTTCGGGGTCCGCCGCGCGATCACGATGGCGGAAAAGACCGCCGGGAAATGCGACGACATCCATACGCTGGGCCCGCTGATCCACAATCCGCAGGAAGTCGCGCGGCTGGCAAAAAAAGGGATCCGTTCCGTTTCCGACCCGCTCCGCGTCACTAAGGGGACGCTGATCCTGCGGACCCACGGCATACCGGCCCGCCTGCGGGAGAAACTGGGAGCGACGCCGTTGACCCTTGTCGACGCCACCTGTCCGTTCGTCAAACGCGCGCAAGACACGGTTAAACGCCTTGCGGACGGCGACGCGCGCGTCGTTATCGTGGGTGAAAAGACGCATCCCGAAGTCGTGGCGATGGTCTCGTACGGCAAGGGAAAGTGCACGGTCGTGGAAAGCCCGGAAGACGCGCTGAAAGTCGCCGGGGAGAAGAAGATCTTCGTGGTCAGCCAGACCACGCAGACACCCGAGAATTTCCTCGCGGTGATAAAAAGGCTGAGCAGAGGCAACGGCAGCGTAAAAGCCTTCAATACCATCTGCCGCGCCACCATGGACCGCCAGAGCGCGGCCAGCCACCTGGCGCGGCGCGTGGACGTGATGGTGGTCGTCGGGGGCAAGAATTCAGGCAATACCCGGCGCCTGACCGGAATATGCGCCCGCTATACCCGCACGTACCACATAGAAACGGCGAAAGAAGTGAAGCCGTCATGGTTCCGCGGAGCGGCGGCCATCGGCCTTACCGCGGGCGCGTCGACGCCGGACTGGATTATTGAGAATGTAAAAGATACAATAGTGGATGTGACGGCGGCGGGCGGCGCCATCCCGCGCCCCCGTTCCGCCCGTGCGGTAAGAAAATAAGGCCCGCGAAGCGGGACCGGACAAAGAGGAAAAAATGGACGAAGTAAAAGAAGTGACAAAGAACGAAAATACTCAGGACGCAGCCGGCGCATCTGAAAACGAGATGGAGATGGCCGATCTTCTCGGGCCTGAGATCCGTCTGCAGGAAGGGAAAACGGCGCATGTCCGCATCATCGCGCGCAGCGACGAAGGCATTATGGTGGATCTCGGCATGAAGTCCGAAGGTGTCATCCCGGCTTCCGAGCTTGAGGGGATCCCCGCATCCGAGCTGGAGCCAGGAAGGGATATCGAGGTCATGGTCGTGAAGCTCCATTCCCAGCAGGGGCATCCGATCGTCTCGTACCGCCGCGCGCGCGACGAGAGGTCATGGGAAACGCTGCAGGCGGCGCACCGCGCCGGGACGCCGGTCGAAGGTGTCATCCGGAAAAAGATAAAAGGCGGATTTTCCGTCGATGTCGGCAGCGAGGCTTTCCTTCCCGCGTCGCAGCTTGAACTGCGGTTTGTCAAAGACACGGACAAATATGTCGGACAGAAATTTCCCTTCGTCATTACCCAGATATCCCGCAGTCCCCGCAACATAGTGCTGTCGCGGCGGCAGATCCTTGAAGGGGAACAAAAGAAACGGCGTGAAGAGGTCTTCGCCACGATCAGCGAAGGGCAGGTCGTCGAGGGTACGGTCACCGGCATAACCGATTTCGGCGCCTTTGTTGACATAGGCGGCGTCGAAGGGCTTCTCCACATCGGCGACATCACCTGGTACCATCTCAAGAGAGTGGAAGAAGTCGTAAAACCGGGGCAGCAGGTCAAGGTGCAGATCCTCAAGATCGACCGCGAGAAGGGCAAAATTTCCCTCAGCATGAAACATATCTCGCCCCGTCCGTGGGACGGCGCCGCGGAACGTTACCCGGTCGGCCTGACCATCAGGGGCAAGGTCACTTCGGTCACCGATTTCGGCGTTTTCGTCGAAGTTGAACCCGGAATGGAAGGGCTGCTGCACGTTTCCGAGGTCTCGTGGGGAGAGCATGAACGCGACCTGAAGAAGGTGTTCAAACCCGGACAGGAAGTCAAAGCGAAGATCATCGCTCTGTACCCGGCCAGGGAAAAGCTTTCCCTGTCGCTCAAACAACTGCAGGCCAATCCATGGGAAGAAGCTCACCGCTCGTATTCTCCCGGTGCCCGGGTGAAGGGAACCATCACGCATCTGACCCCGTTCGGCGCGTTCGTCCGCCTGCCGGAAGGCATCGAAGGGCTTATCCATGTCGGCGACCTCTCGTGGACAAAGAAAGTGCGGCATCCGCAGGACGTGGTGGAGGCGGGACAGGAAGTGGAAGTGGTCGTCCTTGAAGTGAACCCCAACAACGAAAAGATATCTCTTTCGCTCAAACACATGGCTGAAGACCCCTTCAAAAAGTACCATGTGGGCGCCGTGGTCAGGGGAACGGTTAAACGAGCCGTCGAATTCGGCGCTTTCGTTGAGCTGGAACCCGGCATCGAAGCGCTGCTCCGCAATGCCGATGTCGCCCTGCACAAGACGGAAGGCGTGCAGGAGCCGCAGCTCAAAGAAGGGCAGGAAGTGGAAGCCAAGGTCGTAAAATGCGATACGCGGGAGCACAAGATCGATATCTCGATAAAGAAGCTGGAACAGAGCCGCGAGCGCGAACTTCTCAAGAAATACGTCAACAAGGATGAACGCCCGACGCTGGGCCAGGTGCTTGAAGAGAATAACGAAGATCGGGAATAACGAACGGCGGATCCAGGACGCCGGATACCCGGCATGGCAGTAAAGAAAAAGATCCTCCGGACGGCCGGGGGATCTTTTTCTTTGCCTGGCGGTCAAGTCCGTGGAGAACGGCGGCGGCGGGCGGCGGCGCGGGCTTTTTTTTCTCCGCGTTTGATCTCGTCCCATTGCCTGTACACGTCGTCGGCGCTGGTAAGTTTTGTCCCGCCGAACACATGAGGATGGCGGCGGATGAGTTTTTCGTTTAGCCCGCGGACCACGCCGGCGATGGTGAATCGTTTATTCTCCGCGGCCACTTGACTGTGAAATACCACCTGCAGCAGTATGTCGCCCAGTTCCTCCTCAAGGTTTTCCCAGTCTTTTTTCCTGATCGCTTCCTTAACTTCTTCGGCCTCTGAAAAAAGATGCGGCAGCAGCGATTCGTGGCCCTGTTTATGGTCCCAGGGGCATCCTTCCGGGCCCCTGAGCTTCCGCATGATCCGTATCAATTCTCCGAACAATTGTTCCGCTTCGGGTTTCCGTGGCATGGGAGTTCCTTAAAGATCAGATTTTTCAAATAAAAAAAGCATTGACATAATCGCCTTTTAATGTTATATATTTTTTATCGAAAAAACAACACTCCGCGCTCTTGTTTTCCCGGCCTGTTGATGTAAGTCGAAGGGGAGGAAAGGTAAACAATGAATGGTAAAATACGAGTGCTGGTCATCGATGATGACCCTGATGTTCTTGAATTCCTGAAGACTTTTTTTGAGAACCTGGGGCATGAGATCATTTTGACCAACAATGCCGCGGAAGGGCTCAAACAGGTCGTGTTGTCCACGCCCGACCTGGTTCTTCTGGATATCATGCTGCCTCAGAAGGACGGGCTCACGATACTGAGAGAGATCAAAGATCTGGACAAGGAAGTGCCTGTGGCCATGATCACCGCGTATAAAGACGCGGAACGTGTCATCGAGGCTTTCCGCCTTGGCGCTATCGACTGCCTGCTCAAACCGTTCAACCTGGACTACATCGTCAACACCGTACTTCCCCGCGTTTCCATCCGCAACCGGTAGTAATTGCCAATCCCGGATAACTTTGCTATAATGACCCGACCGGACAGGTCAGTCATGTCCGGTCTGTTCTTTTTTTTGCCGTTGCTTTTATGGTCATTGGTCACTGATTAGTGGTCAATGTTTCAGCGCCGAGGTGGTGGAATTGGCAGACACGCAGGTCTCAGAAGCCTGTGGCCGCAAGGCTATGCGGGTTCAAGTCCCGCCCTCGGCATATAAAGACAGTGCAACTAAAGTGCAAAGACAGTGCGGGGGTAGTAAAGGCGTTCATTTGTTCACTCGTTGATTGGTTCATTAGTTAAGCGGTACAAAGGAATAGGTGTTGACTTTAACTAATGAACTAATGAACCAATGGACCGGTGAACGCCTTTTTTGCGGGGATGTATGAAACAAAATGTTGTTACTACCAACCGGAAGGCCTTCCATAATTATACCATTCTCGAGACGCACGAAGCCGGGCTTCTGCTCGCCGGGTACGAGGTGAAATCGCTGCGCAAGGGCGACGCCAATCTTACCGACGGGTTCGTCAGTTTCCGCGGCGACGAGGCTTTTATCGACAACATCCACATCCCTCCTTATGCCTGGCAGTCCACCCACGTCCAGGAATATGATTCGCGCCGCCGGCGCAAACTGCTTCTGAATAAACGCGAGATCGTCAGCCTTTCCGCCAAAGTGCGTGAAAAGGGCCTTACGGTCGTGCCCCTGGAGCTGTATTTCAACGAACGCGGTATCGCCAAGCTTGAGATCGGGCTGGCAAAGGGAAAGCGTACCGTAGATAAACGCGAAACCCTGAAACGCCGCGATATTGACCGCGAGACCCGGCGCGAATTGCGTTCCTGATCATCCGATAACAATGAACATCCCATTTTACTCCTATCACGGGCTTACGATAAAGCTCCTGACCGCAAGCCGCGCTGTCCTGTCCGGAGGCCTGTTCGTATTTTTTCTGTGCGCGGGCGCGGACGCGCGGGAAAAAGCAGTGGTCACCTGGTACGGTGCGGCGGGACGGGTGTCCGGTTCAATGGCGGTAGTCCGGGTCTCTTCGCACGCGGTTATGATCGACTGCGGCAGTTTTTACGCCGAAGAAAGCAATGATCAGAACACGGAGAAAGAAGGTTCTGGTGCCGATGCGAACGCGGCGCTGCCGTTCCCGGCGCGGTCCATCGATGCCGTCATACTGACCCATGCCCATCTGGACCACAGCGGACGGCTGCCCCTGCTGGTCTCACGTGGATTCCGCGGGCCTGTATGGTGCTCAAAACCTACCGCCTTGTTCCTGGGGGAACTCCTTCTTTCCCAGGCAAAATTCGATACATCGGCCCGTGCGTGGGTTTATTCGCGACGCGGCGTCAAGGCCCGGGATAACGGCAGGCCTTTCGTCACGGCCCACTGGCGTGGCGATTGCCCGTGGAGGAAGAACATCTCCCCTTCAAATACCGTGCGTGAAAAGGGAACGCTGCGGGATGTTGAACGGCGCACGGGTATCGAGATCAGTCCCTGCAGGTCCTGCGCGGAGCAGGAGATCAGGCCGGTCATCACACTGCTCAAGCCTGTAGCTTTAGATACGGACATCGCTTTATCCAGGGGACTCAACTTCCATCTTTACCCGACGGGTCATATCCCCGGAGCCGCTTCCGTGTTGTTGACCGCCGCCCGGGGCGGAGAAAGGGTCAGGCTTTTTTTCTCGGGGGATATCGGGAGCCGGATCTCCGCTCTTCAGGCCCCGCCGCCACCCGCGCCGCCCGCTGACGCCTTATGGGTCGAGACGACGTATGGCGGCGTTATCCGGGCCGGCGATATCGGCCGGGAACGCGAACGGTTCCGACGTGAAGTGGGCGATGCCGTGCGCGGCGGAGGGATCGCGTGGATACCCGCGGCCGCTCTCGACCGCACGCAAAAGGTTTTGTTCGAGCTGCGGCTGGCGCGGGAGGAGGGGGCTCTCCCCGCGGGCGTCCCTGTCATCTGCCCGTCTCCGAGCGCCAAAGCGTTTACCGGATGGTATGAGAACGAATTGCGTCACCCCGGCGCGCCTCCCTGGTTCAGAAAGGAACTGTACGCGTCGGGGCGGACACTTCTTCCAGGCGGGTATACCGATTCATTCCGGGGGGTAAAGAAAAAGATCCCGCGTCCAGCGGTGCTGGTCACTACCAGCGGCATGATGGATAAGGCGTTTTCGCGCAGCCTTGTGCCCGTGTTGCTTCCGGACGCCCGAACAACGGTCTTCCTTACCGGCTACCAGGCCCCGGGGACCCCGGGCGGGGCGTTGAAGAAAGGGGCCGCGCGGATAGAGCTTGACGGGAAATCCTTCGATGTCAGGGCCGCGGTGCGTGTCCATGATATTTTTTCCGGGCACGGCGACACCGAGGATGTCTCACGCCTGCTCTCGCTGCAGTCCCGGGACGCGATGGTCGTGCTGGTCCATGGCGAACCCGCGTCCCTTATACGTCAGCAACAGGCGTTGGGACAACGTGGGTATTCCCGCGTAGCCGTGGAAGAGGGGGCCGTCGCGCGGGAGATCCCTTTTCGCTTTGACACTGCCGGGGGAAAGTAATATAATGGGCATGTATGGCGCCGCGAGACGGGGGAGATCCTCCGGGGAAAGGGGAACGAATGAGCTCAATTCTTGTTATCGACGATGAACAGCCGGTCCTGGATTTTCTGGGATCTTTCATACGCCGAATGGGGTTCAACGCGTTGACCGCCGCGTCCGGAGCCGAGGGCATTGAGGTGTTCCGGAAGGAAATGCCGGATGTCGTTTTCCTTGACATAATCCTGCCCGACATGCCCGTGGAGAAAGTGTTTTCCTCGTTGAAAAGCATCAACGGCGCCGTCATTATTTATTTCATCAGCGGTTCGGACAGCGAACTGCAGCGCCTGCATGACCTTAAGCTGGACGCTAAAGGTTTTTTCAACAAGCCGGTTTTCGTAGACGAGGTCCGGCGCATTCTCGAAGATATCGACCCTTCGGCATAGTTGACGCTTCCCATTAACTTGCTTTATGCGCGTTGCCGGGAAGACGCTTGAAGAAGTACCCGAACCGGTGCATTCCGGACAATCGTCATCAGGAGGAAATGGTATGGGAAGCAGGATACTGGCTTTGTGTTCGCTTGCCGTCATGATCGTATCCGGGCCGTATGTCCCCGCGGCGAGAGTATCAGCTGAGGAGACCGCCATGAACCCGGCTTTGAAAACTATTTTTTCTCGCAAAAGCGTCCGCGCTTACAAGAATACGCCGGTTCCCGACGAAACATTCACGCTGCTGGTGAAAGCCGGCATGGCGGCGCCGACCGCCGTGGACAAACGCCCCTGGGAATTCGTCATAATAACTGACCGGCCGCTGCTCAAACAGCTGGCGGCCGCACTGCCTTACGCCAGAATGGCGGAGCAGTCCGCGGGGGTGATCATCGTTTCCGGGGATATTGAACGCCAGTTCGGCGGGCCGGATTCGCAGTTCTGGATCATGGACTGCAGCGCGGCGACCGAGAACATTCTGCTCGCTGCTGAATCACTGGGCCTCGGAGCTGTTTGGACCGCGGTCTATCCGGATAACGGCCGGGTCGCCGCCATACGGAAGATCCTCGGCATGCCGGACAGGATCATCCCGCTGAGCCTGATCCCGGTCGGGGTGCCCGAGGGTAACCCTAAGCCGAAAGACAAGTATAACGCGGCACAGATACACCGTAACCGCTGGTGAACCGGTACTGCTCCCTTCGTATGACTCCCCTCCTTTTCAAAGAAGGGCCGGGGAAGTCAAGCAGATCCGGCAGTCCTTGACAACAGCCCGGAGTTATGGTATCGTAGTAATACCATGACGCATACGGCAATGAACACCAGCGCGCTTTTTCTTTCTCTTGACCTGCTCCGACTTGTCGGGCAGGGAGAAAGGGGAGGTGCGTTTTCATTCATTGCATGGTAGCGAACTGACGTAAGCCGGCAAATGGATTAGAACCACCACCTTTCAGGGTCGGTGGTTTTTTTATTTTTTCCGCAGGGGAAAATAAACCTGAACGCAGTCGAAGGGTATACGCGCGGTACAGGTTAACCACTCTGGAAAGGATGTGTCCCGAACCCCTATGCGGTAAGTCGAAGGCCGGGTCCGAACCATATTCGGATGAGAAATAAAGGAGACTGATCATGTGCAACGCCAAAGAGCCGTCCCGAAACGCGGCAAAGTATCATCCGTACCCGGCGGTGGATCTGGAAAACCGCGCCTGGCCCGGCAGAGTGATTGAACGGGCCCCTGCGTGGTGCAGCGTCGATCTTCGTGACGGTAACCAGGCGTTGAGCGTCCCGATGAGCCTGGACGAGAAGATCAGGATGTTCAGCTTTCTGGTAAAGACCGGCTTCAAGGAGATCGAAGTGGGATTTCCTTCGGCTTCGGCGGTAGAATACGAGTTCGTCCGCGCTCTGATCGAGCGTGATCTTATTCCGGAGGACGTGACGATCCAGGTCTTGACCCAGGCGCGGGAACACCTGATCCGTTCCACGGTCGCTTCGCTGAAGGGGGCGCGCAAAGCCATCATCCACGTCTATAACTCCACGTCGCCGGTCCAGAGGGAAGTCGTTTTCGGAAAAAACCGCGAGGAGGTTACGGGTGTCGCGGTGGAAGGCGTCCGGCTTATACGCGAGCTGGTCAGCGACGCGGGTATCGCTGATCCCCGTCTGGAATACTCGCCGGAAAGCTTTACGGCGACAGAGCTTGATTACGCACTGGAGATATGCCACGCGGTCATGGACGTATGGCAGCCCGCCCCCGGACGGGAGATCATCCTGAACCTGCCGTCCACCGTGGAGATGTCGACACCGAACGTGTTCGCCGACCGTATCGAGTGGTTCTGCCGGCGCGTGCGCGGCCGTTCGTGCGTCATTATCAGCGTGCATCCGCATAATGACCGCGGTACCGCGGTGGCCGCGGCGGAGCTGGCCGTCATGGCGGGCGCCGACCGCGTGGAAGGTTCGCTGTTTGGCAACGGAGAACGGTGCGGCAACCTGGATATTATCACAATGGCCATGAACCTGTTCAGCAGGGGCATAGATCCGTGCCTGGACTTCACCGATATCGACGCGGTGCGGAATACTTATACCGGCTGCACGCGCATGCCCATCCATCCGCGGCACCCTTACGCGGGCGACCTGGTATACACGGCCTTTTCAGGGTCGCACCAGGATGCCATCAGCAAGGGGATGAAAGCGTACGCGAAAAAAAAGGATAAGGCATGGGACGTGCCTTATCTGCCGATAGACCCGGCGGACGTGGGGAGGACGTATGAGGCCATCATCCGGATAAACAGCCAGTCGGGCAAAGGCGGCGTCGCCTACATTATGGAAACGGAATACGGTATCCAGATCCCGAAATGGATGCAGCCTGAGTTCGGCCGCGTCATTCAAAAGATTACCGACGGCACCGGCAGGGAACTGAAGAACACGGAAATTCGGGATTGTTTCGAAAAGACTTATCTCGGAACGGGCGGCGCTTACCGGCTGGAAAAATGCCACTGTGATATGAACGGCGGCGCGCGCGTTGCCGCGGAAGTGGTGGGTCCCGATGGCGCCATGACATTTGAAGCGGAAGGGAACGGCCCGCTGGACGCGTTCGTCAAAGGATTTCGAAAAGCCGCCGGCTTGACGTTCACGCTGGACCATTATGCGGAACATGCTCTGTCCGAAGGTTCGGACGCCCGGGCGATCGCCTTTGCGGGTATACGGGATCAGAAGGGAGTGGCATGGTGCGGTTCCGGGACGGACGCGAATATCGGTACCGCTTCGATCAAAGCCGTTCTGAGCGCGGTCAACCGTACGGAGGATTGAGGAGAGCCGGTCGATCGCGCCGCGTTTGACAGACGGCAGTGCCGATGATATAATGCCGGAAAGACAACGGATCCGTTTCCGATGGCAGCGTTGTCACAGCTATTCAAATGGGACCGTCACGACATGCCATGAAAAGAATATTGATTGTCATATGCCTGTTAGGTACCGGTTTTTCCGTTTTTGCCGGGCCCGCTGTTCGCGGCGCGGCACATTCTCCGGACGGCTTGTCACGGATATTGCCGTCTACCGGAACCATACCGGGGGCGCCCTCGCTGCCCCCCGCCGGTACACCGGCCATTCGTCAGCCGCGCGAAGGCGCGCGTTTACCGCGGCTGAGGCAGACGTTCGTATTCGGCGCCGCCGATCCGCGGGGAAGCCTTACCATAAACGGAGAACCCGTTGAGATACATCCGGACGGCGGTTTCCTGACAATGGTCAGCCTTTCTTCAGGAACGTTCGCCATAACCGCGGAACTCGCGCTGGGAGCCACTGCTTATGCGGCCCGCCGTACGGTGTTTGTCGCCGGTCCGGAACAGCCTTCCCCGAAAGAACCGCTGGCCATCGAATGGATCTCCCCCGATGTCGATATTGAGGCTCTGCCCGGCGAGGAGGTGGAGGTTTCATGTAAAGGCAGCCCGGGTATGAGCGCGTGGTTTACCGTTGGAAAGTCGAAAGAAAGATATTTCCTGCGCGAAACCGTCGAATATCCCGGCGGCATCTATCGCGGCCTGTTCGTTATCCCCGCCGCCGGCGAGTTGAAAAACGCCCGGATCACCGTCACGCTGTCAGATGAAAAGGAACACAAAAAGATCTCACGTCCGGGCGAACATGCCGTCTCGCGGTTTTCAGACACGGCCCCGGTCATGGCCGAAGTGGTGTCGCCGAACGCGGTGCTCCGCGCGGGCCCGGTCACAGGCGGCGATGACAAGGCCGGATACGTCATTTTCCCACCCGTCGGCACTCGGCTGCGCGTTACCGGCAGAAGGGGGGATGAACTCCGCGTGCGCCTTTCTCCCGGCCGGGCGCTTTGGACGGGATCGAACGATGTGCGCCTTTTGCCGGAGGGTACGCTTTCGTCTAAAGCGGCCGCGGGCAGTGTTACCGTGGAAGGGAACGATCGCGTATCCCGTGTTTCGCTGACACTGGGACGCCGCGTGCCTTTTGATATCGTGCCCGACGTTTCGGGCGCGTATGTAGATATCACGCTTTACGGAGTGGTGTCAAATACGGATTGGATATCGCTGCCGGCGGCCGGAGCGATAGATCAGGTGCGCTGGTTCCAGGACGACGAGGAAACGTACCGATTGAGGGTATATACCCGAAATATCTGGTGGGGATACGATGCCCGCTATGAGGGCTCGGCGTTCATCTTCGAATTGCGTTGCCCGCCGCCCCCGGGCGGGAACCACTCGCCGTTGTCTGGTATTACCGTCGTGCTGGATCCGGGGCATTATCCGGACACCGGCGCTGTCGGGCCCACCGGGCTGGAAGAGAAGGACGCGAACCTCGCCTCGGGGTTCGCGCTGCGGAAAAAGTTGGAAGGCAAAGGGGCCCGGGTTGTCATGACGCGCCGGGGGAACGAGGCCGTGGCGCTGCATGACCGTCCCAGGATAGCCGGGCGGGCGGAAGGAGACATACTTATCAGCCTGCACAATAACGCTGTCGGGGTAAGCGAAGATCCCCTGAAGAAGAACGGATACGGGGTATATTATTTTCAGCCGCTCAGCCTTCCTCTGGCCCGGGACATCCATACGGCGTACGGCGAAGCATTCGGCCCCGGGAACCGGAACGGCATGGCATTGCGCGACGACGGCATTCATTACGGCAATCTTGTGCTGGTCAGGACAACGTACATGCCTTCGGTCCTGATCGAGTCAGCTTATATCATTGTTCCGCGGGAGGAAGCCCTGCTGAAGCGGTTCTCTTTTCACGATGCCTGTGCCGATGCGGTCGTCCGCGGACTGGAAAAATATCTGAGCCGGCTGCGCCAAGCGGCCGCGGGGCCGCTTCCGGCCCGGCGTAAGAAATAGAATTCACAGCGTGTGTTCACGGTGGTTTAATACGAGTTCAAAGGGCAGGCCATGGAAAGATCTATCGCAGGAGCGGAAGCGGTCCGGTGGGACCTTGCCGCGCTGTATGCCGGGATCGATGATCCCAGGATCGACGAAGACCGGGACCGGCTGACGGAGAAGCTCAGTGATTTCAACAGGTCGTTCAAGGGAAAGCTTGCTGAAGCGCCCGGGCAGGCGGTCGCGGCGTACGCCGACATCCGCATGCTCGAGGACAAGATCATGCTGTACCTGTATCTTCTGTTGAGCACGAATGTCGCCGAAGCGTCCGTGAAGGCGAAAATAGCCGAAACGGAACGCATGCTGAGCGGCGCCTTCGGCGAGTATATGTCTTTTTTCAAGATCGAAATGGCCGCGATAGACGATAAAACGCTCGAACGCTGGTACAGGGATGATCCCGTCGTCGCCCGCCACCGTCCCTGGATCGAGCATGAACGCGTGTTCAAACCGCATCTGCTCAGCGAAGCCGTCGAGTCTGCGCTCATCAAACGCTCGCCTTTCGGGCCGTCGGCGTGGAGTGAATTTTTCGACGAACTGGAAGCCGATATCGAAGCGGAATACCTTGGGGAGAAAAAAACGCTGACGGAACTCCTGCACCTGCTGGCCGAATCAGGGGATGCCGGAGAAAGGGCCGCGGTGCTGCGCATTATCGACGACAGCCTGAAGGGCGCGTTCGCCAGGTATTCCGCCCAGGCCCTGTACATGGTGGCCGGTTCGGCCTCGGTCGAGAACCGCGAACGTTCCTACCGGAACCCGATGGACGCGCGGAACAAGTCCAACCGCATCCCCGACGAAGTGGTCGACGTGCTCCATCAGGTGATCGTAGACGCCGCGGGCCCGGTCGCCCGGCGGTATTACCGCCTCAAGGCCGCTCATCTCGGGATGAAGACGCTGAAGTGGAGCGACCGCAACGCGCCGATGCCGTTCGCCGACACGGCGGTCATCCCCTTCGAAGAGGCGCGGGAGACCGTCATCGCGGCGTACCGGAGTTTCAGTCCGGAGCTCGCCCGGCTGGCGCAAAGTTTCTTTGACGAAAAACGCGTCGACGCTCCCGCGCTGAAGGGGAAACGGAGCGGCGCCTTCAATTATTCCGTCGTGCTTCCGGGGAACGCGCCGATATCCTTTGTGTTCATGAACTATCTCGGTTCGAACCGGGATGTCATGACGCTGGCGCACGAGCTGGGCCACGGGGTCCACGGCCTGCTCGCGGGCGGGGCGCGGGGCGCGCTGATGGCGCAGGCTCCCATAGCGTATGCCGAAACCGCTTCGGTATTCGGAGAAATGACGACGTTCAGGTTCCTGCGGGAACGGCTGGAGAAGAAGAACGACCGGCAGTCGCGGCTCGCGCTGCTTATGGGTAAGATAGACGATGTGCTGAACACGCTGGTGCGCCAGATCAGCTTTTCCCTTTTCGAGCGCCGGCTGCACGGGTTCGACGAGGCGGAAAATACCTGGAAGCCCCCGGAAAAAATGCCGGTCGCCGGCATCAACCGGCTCTGGCTCGAGTCTACGAAACAGCTCTACGGCGACGACGGCGACGTGTTCACGTATGAGAACGCCGATCATCTCTGGTCATATATATCGCATTTTCACAGCCCGTTCTACGTTTATGGATACGCGTTCGGCGAACTGCTGACGCAAAGCCTGTACGCTCAGCGCTCCCGCGTCGGCGAACGTTTCGAACCGCTCTACATCGATCTGCTGAGCTCCGGCTCGACGAAGAACGTGTTCGAGCTGCTCAAACCGTTCGATCTTGATCCGGGCGACAGAGGTTTCTGGTCTTACGGGATCGACAACGGCCTCGGCGCGCTCGTCGCTGAAGCGGAAGATCTTTCGCGGGACGCGGGCGTCCGTGTCAAATGACCCGTTGCGCCTCCGCCGCTTTCATGAGGGTTTCCGTCTCTCTGCGGATGATGTCGGATTCGTCCAGCGCGTTGATGTAGAAATGCCTTTGTGAACGGGCCGAGGTGATCCGCAGGACGTCCCTGCCGCTGTTCCACGGCATTTCGTCGAGATTGATGCCGAGGAATGCCATGTCTTTCGCCAGCTGATAGATGATCTGGTTGAGATGGCCAGCGTAACAGCCGGCGAAAACGATCGCGCCGAGTCCGCGCAGCAGAGACATGTAATCTCCGATATATTTGAGGATTTGATTACGGTACACGTCGAACGCGAGGGTCACCGCCTCGTCCTTCCCGTACAGTGTGGCCAGTTCGTTCAGCGGGAGATCGAATCCCGTCATGCCGAGAAAACCGCTTTTTTTCTTCAGCAGTTCGTCGATCTTGTACATCGAGTATCCCTGCTCCTTCATCAGATAGACTATGATGCCCGGATCGATGTCCCCGCAGCTTTTCGCGGACATGATGCCCTCCAGCGGCGTGTAGCCCAGGCTGACCGCCACGGGCTTTCCTTTGGCGATAGCGCAGACCGTCGTCTGCCGGTCCAGCACCACTGAAATGATCTTCTCTTCGCCGGGAAACAGCTTCGCGTGTTC
This sequence comes from uncultured Elusimicrobiales bacterium, assembly GCA_964577205.1. GTDB lineage: Bacteria > Elusimicrobiota > Endomicrobiia > Endomicrobiales > CAIRNS01 > CAZNYG01. Next base: position 57,231 of record CAZNYG010000002.1, read on the forward strand.
ACCGTGGAATATCCCGTGGTATCCCTGTTTGACGACACTGCTGTCCCGGTAATAGGTATGCGCCAGGGGATAGAGCGTCTCGCTCGCCGGAAGCCCTGAAAAGAACGATGTCTCGAAGAAGGCGAACTGGGGGATGTCCTTCAGGGTTTCGACGAACAGGCCGAGGACAGCGCAGGCCGAAGGTATATACAGGGGAAAATCTCCCGCGCGCCGCGCGAGAGCGGCGATGAATTGATCCGTCACGCGGGCCGGTTCCCCGCCGGCGTCGCCGCCGAAATGCAGATGGAATGAACACGCCTCCACCGGTTCGTCGCCCGCGAGGCGGCGGATGATGTCGCGGAGTTGTCCGGCGCGGCTGCCGGCATGGCGGTCGGCCCTCCATTCGTGTGTCGAGACGCTCCGCGCGCCGAAAGCTCTGAACGATATTTTTCCTGGTAATGGTTCGACGACAATTATCATTGCTGTGCACCTCGGTAAGAAACCGCGTTGTAGGATTCGCGGGCTATCATGATCTCCTCGTTAGTCGGGACCGCGAGGACCCTTGTTTCCGAACCGGCGCCGGTGATGTCGGCGTTCCGGTACGCGGAAGTGCGGTTCTTTTTTCCATCAAGGGCGATGCCGAAGCATTCAAGCCCCTCGCAGGCGCTCAGCCGCACCTCGGGCAGTTCGATGCCCAGAGTGTCGGTGAACACCAGAATATCGGCTTTTTTAAGCAGCAGCGAATAATAGCCGATATACTTCCTGACCCTGCGCACGTACATGTCGAAAGTGACGCGCGCTTTCGGGTCGGTATCCCTGTGGCGGGCGACGTCCCTCATATCCGACGACGTGCTGAACACGCCTAGGATGCCGCTTTTGAAGTTGAGCATTCTCTCGGCGTCTTCCGGCGAAAGATTGTTCTTTGCCATGACCTGGAAGAGCACGCCGATGTCGAGGTCGCCGCAGCGGGTGTTCATCATTAGCCCTTCAAGCGGGGTGTACCCCATGGAGTTGTTGATCGAAACGCCGTTCCTGATAGCGCAGACGCTCGAACCTCCGCTGCCCAGATGGCAGCTGATGATCTTCTGCGTGGCGGGGTCCCTTCCGAGGAACCTGCACGCTTCCTGGGCGATGTACTGATGCGATATGCCGTGAAAACCGATCTTTTTGAGATGGTGCTGCCTGACCAGCTTGCCCGGCAGGGCGTACGCGGCGTACTCCGCGGGGATCGTGCTGTGGAAAGCTGTGTCGAACACCGCGTACTGGGGGATATCCCTGTATTCCCGTGCGCACGTTTCTATGAGGTCGAGGGAAACCTTGTTGTGTATCGGAGCGAGGCTGACGGTTTTTTTCAACCTGGCGATCGCGCGCTGGTCGATCCTGACGGTGCGCTTGAACGACGGCCCCGGATGAACGTACCGGTGCGCGAAACAGTCACAGGCCGGGCAGTCCCCGTTCTTCGATCCTTCGTTCAGCAGGGCAATGACTTCCCGGAACGCGGCCGCGTGGTCGGGAAGGGGCACGGTGACCTTTCGTTCCTTTCCTCCCGCGGAGTGCAGGATGGCGGACGGTTCGCTGCCGAGCATGCCGACGCGCACCGCTTCGCCGCGGGCGCATTCCTCTTCGCCGGGCATCCGGATGACGCGGTATTTCAGCGACGAGCTGCCGCAGTTGATGACAAGGATGGCGGCGCCGCGTTCAGATCTCATCGGAGGACCACCCGAACGTCGGTACGCCGATATTCCTGTGGAGCATCATCGCCTGCCCGTACACCGCTTTTTTGACCGTCTCGAAACCGGAGGCCTCGGTGGCGGATTCCATCGAAGGGCCGAACCCGAATGTCGGGATGCCGAGCTCGCCGAACGTGTAGGAGCCTTCGGTCATTGTGTTCTTCCAGTACCCGGTGCCGGGGGTAAATCCGTTGTCGGTCAACGCCTGCAGGGACCGCAAAACGAACGGATGGCTGGGTTCCATCGACCACGGTTTGATCTCTTTCTCTGAGACGACATTCGTCCCGGCGATCGTCTTGATGTTCTCCCGGGCCACGGCGGTCTCCACCAGGACGCTCTGTTCTCCACGGTAGACCGACTGCGCGATCATTTTCGCGCGTTCGAGTATGTTCTCCTGCTGTTCCTCCGGCACGAACGTCCTGTCTACGATCACTTTGAACTCGTTCTCTTTGTCCAGAGGCTGCGTCCCGCAGAAATGGACGTCCTTGATCTTCAGGCTGGAGCCGCCCATGGAATTATTCAGCGGAAGATTGCGGGAAAGGTTTTCCAGCTCGTGGATGAGAGGGAACATGGTGCCCAGGATATTGATGCCGCGGCTTTCAACGAAACCGTTGCCCAGCCGCACTTTTACGACGATCTCGTATTCCATCCTGCCTTTGTGCCCGAGATAGACGTTCATGTCCGTGGGTTCGCACAGGATGATGCCTTTCAGCCGATTGACGCGCTTCCTGAGATAATAATCGAAGAGGTATTTGATCCCGAAGCCGCAGCATCCCGAGCGGGGCACGCCGCATACCAGCACGTCGCCTACCAGCGGAAGGAGCGTCCTTTTCAGGACGGCGGCGGAATAGAGCGCGGAGATGATCCCCTGGTCGTAGCTGCCGATGCTGTTGCCGTACGGGGCCGTTTCGCCGGGTTTTCTTCCCTGGGCGTAGTCCAGGTGGAACACGAGGGCGATATCCTGCTCCTGCCGGTAACCGTTCATCGTCCCGACGATGTTGTCGAAGCGGTCGGTCTCGGAGGAATCGAAATCGAGGGATCTCATCTCGTCGAGGATCAGCCCGTTGAACTGCCCGGCGTCGCCGCCGTCCGTTTTGCATTCTTTGAGTTTTTTCCCGAACTGCTTCATCGGTTCGCTCAGGCCTTCAAGTTTACTCTGAATAAGCTGCTGCATACATGCCTCCTGTGTAGTATAGATTAACAATGTGAAATATTTGTAAACACCAATGGCAAATTTTTTTAGAACGTAGGGGGGGTGACCACCCATATCGCTTCGCTTTCCTCCTTGCCTGTATTCTTAAATGAATGGGGAGTGCTGGCGTTGAAGTAGATGCTGTCGCCCTTTTTCAGGACGTATACCGCGTCGTTGAGCGTCACTTCGAGCGTTCCTTTGATGACCAGGATGAACTCCTGGCCGAAATGTTTGTACATGTTCTCGCCGGAAGCCGCTTTCGGATTGAGCTTGAAAAGCAGGGGTTCCATCTGTTTGTTCGGTTCAGGCGTCGTCAGCAGGTAAAGGTTGATGCCGTTGCCGATCTCGTCAAGGTGTTTCCGTTCTTCGACGCGCATGACCGGCGATCCCGACCCGGCCTGGTTTTCACCGATCAGATTGCCGACCGTGGATGAAAGGCTGTTGGCGATATTCTTCAGCGTTTCCAGCGACGGCTGCGCCTTTCCCGTTTCGATCTGCGAGAGAAAGCTCGGGCTGATATTCACGCTTTTGGCCAGCGTACGCAGGGTTATTCTCTTTTCCTCGCGCAGCCGTTTGATGTTGACCCCAATGATCTTCATGGCATAAGTATATCCTGAAATCGGCCAAAAGTCAAGTGGTATCAAACAAAAATAAGTATATGTAAACACATAAACTGCTAAAAAAATCAAATAATTCCACTTTTTATCGGGATGCCTTGCCTCGGGCGGCGGATATAAGTATAATGATGATATTATGACGGTATTCGTGCTGATCCCCGCTTTGCTGCAATTCCTGAAACTTCACGTCTTTACCGTCATCCTCAACCATTTCGTCAATATCCCTCTCTCCATCATTTTCGGTTTCGGCAAGTACGCGGCTTTTGTAATAGCGCTGATCATGGACATTGTGCAGATCGTTGTTTACTTCAACGTGCTGAACAAGACGTCGATCGGCAAACGGTTCGGCTGGATCGTGGACGACAAGATGATCAAGGAGTACCGTGAGCCCGAATTCGTCGTCCGCATGCAGAATAAGGGGATGTACTACTGGGCGGTCATGTCCCTTTCGCTACTGCCGGTGTATTTCGGAGGGATATTCGTCGCCGTGTTCACTTCGCACATGCTGAAACTGGATAAAAGAAAGAGCGCGATATACATCTTCATCGGAAGCCTTATCGGCTGCTTTATCTGGACCATCGGCATCTGGAACCTCGTCGAACTGGTGATCACTTCGTTCAGGCGCTGATCCCTCCCGGTAAAAATGAAAACTCCGGACCTCATTAGATTCCCCGGTACCGCCGGTGCGCGTTTCGTCATGGCGCGCCAGCTGCGCTACAGCGCGGGTACATACGGGGTGCAGTTCGCCGCGAAAAGAGGGGAAATATCCTTCATGGCGGGCACGAAGGTCGTCATAGCGACCGACGGCTTGACGATCCCCCTATAGCAAAGAGGCGTTCATTTGTTCATTCAGCGAAAGGATATACGATAAGCATGGCTGGCTCCCTGCCGTCCCCCGATGTGCCCATTGCTGAAGCTCCTTCTGTACGGACGATCACGTTCGGCACGGTCTTTTTCACCGTGAAGGAGCTGATTGCCCTGAACGCGGTGTTCCTTCTGGGCATGACTCTTTTCCGCGCTGCTTTCTTTTTATTTTTCGCGCGCTTAGGGGACTTTAAAGGCATGTACCTCTCGGTGGCCGAGGCGTTTTTCCTCGGGTTCCGGTTCGACCTTTCCGTCGCGGCGTACATCAATACGCTGGTCACGCTGACGCTTCTGATCGTGTGGGCCGTCAACAGCAGGCGCGTGTTCGAATACTGGGCGCGCGCCCTCGTCTTTTACTATACCGCGCTGTATACCGTCGTCCTGCTGGTGCTCATCGTCGATCTCGGTTTTTTCTCCTATTTCAAGACGCATATCAACAGCATGATCTACGGCTTTTTCGAAGACGATACCATGGCGCTGGTCCGGACCATCGCGCAGAACCACCTGTTCATTCCCGCGTTCGCGGCCCTGTGCGGCCTTGTGGCTTTGATCTTCCTGTGGTGCCGCAGGAACAGTGTGCGCATCCGGAAAGGATACGCCGCCGCGCGGCCCGTTCCGTTCCGTCCATGGATGAAGATCGTCTTTGTCATTGTGCTGGTGAGCCTGAATGGGCTTGCCGCCCGCGGGTCCCTGCGGATGTTCCCGCTGAGCCCCATTTATGCCGAGATATCATCCGACCCGTTTATCAACAAATTGAGCCTGAACGGCATTTTCGCCCTCGGGGAAGCCATGAAGCTCCGCGGGGAGAACAATCAATCCGCTTTCAACCTCGCCCGCCAGTTCGGATACGAAGGGGACCTGCCTCGCGCTTTTTCGGATTTCACCGGAGAGGGTACGCGAAACTCAGATGGCGCGACTCTTATGGAACGGCTCAGGAAAGTCACGCCGGTCAATAAGACGGCTGAACGGCTGCGCCCTGATGTCGTCGTCATCATCATGGAAAGCTTTGGAGGCAACCTTCTGCGCTACGACCGTCCGGATTTCGACCTCCTGGGGGAACTGCGCCGTCATATTGATGACGGGTATATGTTCCATCGGTTCCTCCCCGCGGGCCTGATCACGATCCATGCCGTGGAATCGATCGTGCTTAACATCCCTCAGCGTCCGTTCAACCTTTCGGTAACCCAGTCCGAGTATGCCATGCTGCCGTTCCCAACGGCGGCGACGCTTCCGTATAAGCGCGCCGGGTACGCGACGGCCTTCGTTTACGGCGGAAGCCTCGGGTGGCGTCAGATGGACACGTTCCTCCGGGCGCAGGGATTCGATACGGTGCTGGGGGAAGGCGCGATGCCCGCGGCTCAGAAAAACCAGTGGGGCGTGTACGATGAATACCTTTTTGATGCCGCTTACAGGGAATTGAATTCGGGCGGAGCGCCGAAGTTCGTCATGATCATGACCACGACGAATCATCCGCCGTATTCCGTGCCCGCCTCATACAGGCCCGGCCCGCTGAACATCCCGGAGGATCTGGCGCGCGTCATGACGAACGACCGTTCGCTGGCGATGAAGCGTTTCGTCACGTATCAGTACGGGAACCAGAAACTGGGCGAATTCATCTCCCGGATCAGGCGGTCGGAAAGAGGGAGACGCGCCATAATCGCGGTGACCGGCGACCACAATTTCTGGGACGTGTTCAACTACGGCCCGCGCGAACTTTTCTACCGTTACAGCGTTCCCTTCTATCTTTTCATCCCGGACGAGCTGAAGCCCGCGAAAGTGGACGCCTCTGTCGCGGGAAGCCACATGGACATCATGCCGACCCTTTATCATCTCTCTCTTTCTCACCGCGAGTATTACGCGATGGGCAGCGATCTCCTCGGCGCGAAGGCGCCGGCATATGCTTTAGATTCGGAAGGCCTCGTCATTTCCCGGGACGGCGCGGCCCTTTTCCTTCCTGAAACAGGCCAGGCCGCCGGCTATGCCTGGGACCCCTCTTCTCCCGGCATGCTCCTGCCGGCTCCCTCCATGAATACCGACGGACAGGCCCGCTATTACAAGGCCGCGTCCGTCGTATCCGAATTCGTGATCAAAAACACCCGCCGTGCCGTTCAAACAGGGCGATAACAAAAAAGCCTTGAAATCTCCGTAAATCTGCATTAGACTTAAAATGTATTTCCCCCGGCTTGATGGGAATGCGTTCCCGTGAATATGGCGATTGCGATTATTCCGCTGCGGGTGCACAAAACCGAAATGCCGGTTCATTTCGGTTTTTTTTCTGGAGATCATGATGACCGAATTTACTTTTTCAACAGTTGTCGCGAGGGATCCTGAAGAGGTATTTGTGGTGCTCAGGGATATCGAAAGATATCCCGTGTTCATGGGCGATGTCAAATCTGTCCATGTTGAAAGTCTGGGAGCCAATAACGCGCGCGTCTCCCGGTGGCACATCGATGTCGACGGTACTTCCATAAAGTGGACCCAGGAAGACACTATTGACGACAATGACCGGACTATCATGTTCAGGAGCATCAAGGGTGATTACCTCTACGAAGGCGACTGGCGCGTCGCCCCGATATCCGGCGGCGCCCGTCTTACCGTGCGCGCGCGTTTTGACTGGGGAGTGCCGAATTTTGAAAAGTATTTCGGCGACGTGTACGCGAAAAAAGCGCGGCATGCGGTCAAAAGCATGCTGATCGCTCTGAGGCGGAGGCTCGTCCATGGATAAATTCGCTTTTCTTTACCATCCCTACGACCTGGACAGCCTATACGTCAAAGGCATCATAGAGCCTTCCGTAAGGAATAAAGACCGTCGTTTTGTGGAACGCACCCTGCGCTGGCTTCCTCCCATTAAGACCGAATCGACGGTCATTACGTCGAAGACCGGCGCTTCAGTCATCGGCGAAATGATACTGGTGCCTCTTATCTGCGATCAGATCATGAATATGGAACCTAAATTCGTCCTGGATAAAACAGTCAAGGGCGCGCAGCTTGCCGAGAATCTGGGAGCGCGCATCGCCGGCCTCGGGGCTTATCTCTCCCCTGTCGGAAGGCGGGGTGCGCTCGTGGCGAAAGCGGTCAGTATCCCTGTAACATCCGGCACGACTTACACGATAGCCACCGCGATAGACGCGACGATCCGGGCGGCGGAATATGCCGGCCTGCCCATCGGCGAGGCGACCGTTTCCATAGTCGGCGCGACGGGAGCTATCGGCAGGGTGTGCGCGCAGGTGCTGTCGGAAAAAGTGAATAAGCTGATCCTCGCGGCGCGCACGATGGAGCGCCTTGAAACGCTTCGCCGTGAGATCATTGAAACAAACGACGTCGCGGGAGAAATACTGTGCAACAACGATATCAAGGCAGCAGTCGGCGACAGTGATATTGTCGTGATCTCCACGAACACGCCGCTGGAGATCCTCAGCGCGCGTGATTTTCCACCGGGGTGCATCGTATGCGATATATCGGTGCCGCATAACATTTCGCAGGAAGACGCCCTGGGTTCTGATGTTCTTATCGTAGATGGAGGATTGGTACAGCCTTTTAGTGACGTAGATTTCCAGTATCTCGGGCTGCCTCCAAAGGTGGCCTACGCGTGCCTTTCGGAAGTCATGCTCCTGGCGCTGGATGGACGGTTTGAGAATTTTTCCACCGGCGGCGGGATATCATACGGAAAAGTCCGGGAAATCCAGCGGATCGCCGATAAACACGGTTTTTCGCTCGCCCGGTTCAAAAGCTTCGGTGTTGCCGTAACGGATGAACAGATCGACAGGATCCGGAACGCGCGCGGATGCCGCAAAAGGCGCGCGTCCTGATGTGGTATTTCTTTGCGGTTTCTTCCCTGCTGGCCGGCATCATATGCGGTTTTTTGGGAATATTCGTTTACGGGAAGCACCGGGAGCATGAGCATAACAGGACGTTCGCTGTCGTCAGTATCCTCATTGGGATCTGGAGTCTTTTTCCCTTCGTGACCGCGATCGCTCCTGATCCTGCTTCCGCTCTCCGCAACGGTCGTATAGTTTATCTTGCGGCATTGTTCGCGCCCGCCGCCTTCTTTCATTTCGTTTTCACGATCCTCGGTGTTTTTAAGCGTAAGATCATCCGCCGCGCGATCTATGCCTTTTACGCCGTTTCGCTGCTCTTCCTGCCTTTCCTGTTCTCCCCTCATCTCATCAGGGGGGTCATAGCCCGCTCTCCCGGTTCGTCCGTGGTCCCCGGCCCCCTGTATCCGTTCTACATCGCATTTTTCATCGCGCTGTGCCCTTACGCGATCTATCAGATGTACGTGATCTATCGTTCGTCGAGCGGCTACCGCAAGGAACAGCTCAAATTCCTTTCGCTGGGGTTTTTTGTCGCCATGGTCGCCGGTGGCATGCATCTTTTTTCGGCGTACGCGCCTATCGAGGTCATACCGCACGACCTGTTGCTGATCGCATGGGCATGCATCATCGCGTACGCGATAGTCAGGCATAAATTTCTCGATATCCGCACAGTGCTTACGAACGCCGGCATATTCCTTCTTCTGTACACACTGGTCCTGGGTATACCTTTCTGGCTGGGATTCGGGCAGGGACGATGGAAACTTTCGACATTCCTCATGGCGGTGCTGGCCAGCGGGGGGCCGTTCATTTATCTGGGTCTGAAAAAGAAAGCGGAAAATATCCTTCTTGCCGAGCAGAAAAGATACCAGAGGGTCCTCCTTCAGGCGTCGGAAGGGATGGTACGGCAGCATAGTCTCGATAAGTTGCTGAAACTGATCGTCCATATCATCAAGAGGGCGGTGCAGCTGGATTACGCGGCGGCTTATATTGACGAC
>CAZNYG010000002.1:66432-69299 GCA_964577205.1 uncultured Elusimicrobiales bacterium
GAAGAAAAGGTGTTCCGCCTGCACAACGCGCGGACGTCCGGCGGGCAGCTGCCCGTCGTAACGTTCACGTACGATCATCCGTTCGTGCGGTATATCGGCAAGGAAAGGGCGCCGTTCACTTTTGAGGAAATACCGCCTTCGATAAAGACGATGCTTCCGGAAGACCTGAACCCGCAGTTGATCATACCTTCTTTCACGCAGGACCGGCTGCTGGGATTTCTTCTCCTGGGAGAGAAAAAGAACAAGACGCTCTTTTCACAGGACGACTTTTCGGTTTTTAAAACGCTGTCGAACCAGGCCGCCCTGGCGCTGGAGAACTGTCTGTTCATGCGGGAATTCAAGCAGACGCAGGAACGGCTGTTCAACGCCGAAAAGCTGGCTTCCGTCGGCGGCATGGCGGACGGGCTGGCCCACCAGATAAAGAACCGCCTGAACCAGTTTTCCCTGGCGGGCGGGGAGATGGTCCTTGAGATCGACGAAATGAAACAGAAGGAGAGCGAGGTTCTTGCGGCCAATCCCCGGATTGGGAAAAACCTGGATTATCTCAGGACATGCGCGACGTCCATAACCGACAATGTCAAAAAGACCTTAAGCATCGTGCAGGGGATACTGAATTTCGCGCGCACGGAAAAGAAGGACAGCTATTTCGGCGAATTCTCTTTGAGAGAAATAATCGGCCACTGCGTGGAGCTGCTGAAAGTGAAACACCAGATCGCGTCGTTCCCCCTGACCGTTGAGATCCCCGAAAATGACACGCTCTACGGGGTCAAGGCCCAGATCATGGACTCGCTGTACAATCTTATGGACAACGGATACGAAGCGATCCGGGAAAAGATCGAATACCGGCTTTCCGCCGAAGAACGGGATCATTTTTCGCCGGAGATACGTCTTTCGCTGGAGGTGAAGGAGAAGGCCTTCCTGATCGCCATACGTGACAACGGGGTGGGCATAAAAGAAGAGAACAAAGCGAAAATATTCTCGCCGTTCTTCACGACAAAACCATCCAGCAAATCGGGATCGGGGATCGGCGCGTACGTCGTCCGGCGGATGATCGAGGAGAACCATCAGGGCAGGATCCGGTTCGAGTCGGAATACGGCCAGGGCACGACCTTCTATATCGAACTGCCGAAAAAAAAGTCTTTACCCGCGCCTGCCACCGACCGCCCGTCATTGACATAACCCCCCGCATTTAAGAGACTTTCACCTGACTGTATGATCACCGATCAGCGCTCCTGTCTTTTCAGTCCGAAAGGCGGTCAGCGGTCCACTGCCGCCGAAGTGACGACGGCGTAGTAACCAAGATGCCGTATTTCAGCGATAGCGGCCGTAAAGTGTTCAATCGTACCGGGCGTGAGTATGCGTGCGCTTCCCTTTGCCGCTTGTCGCGGCGGTTCCCCGCCGCAGCCGGCCACGATTACTCCTTTATGTAACAGGTGTTCTATCCGGGGGTCATAAACCCGGTGTTCCATGCGGCCTTCGATAAGCGAGGCCCACCCTGAACAGGCACCCGTGTCGACGCGATAAAAGAAAACAGTATTGCCCGTTTTTTCGGTTTCAGAGGTCACGATAAGTGTCGTTCCCAGAAAAGCAACGAGTCCGGAAATCAGCAGCGCGTATTCGATCGGGGTCATTTTCACGTTCCTCTCTTTCGTGTGATCACTTGGACGGGACCAAAACACGCAAAACCTGTATTCTTGGGAATATTAGGATATAATTTTGAAATTGCTGTGAAAAACGGGAAAAACAAATCTGAAAGTTCAGCGGCAGCGATCTGGCAGCCGGCGTGCTCGGTGGGGCGACTGTCCTGGTCGTGCGGTTTGATTAGAAGGCAAAGGAAGTATTGCTCCAGTGGTTACTAATATTGTATAATTTCTCTGCCATTGCGTTTATGCCTGCGATAGCGGTCAACGCCGGTCCCGACTTTCACAAAACTTCGACTCTTCCCGAACGATGGTGTTGCTTGCCCTTGGCCACCGGTCATACGCAGGCTATGCCGAGGCGCGGGTTTTTGAAGCGACAGGCGCTGGTTTGAGCGCGTGCTGGGTCCAGCTCGATGAATTTAATGTTCCAATGAAAATCAGAGAAGCGCGGGTGTCAGCGTGATACCAGCCTTCCCTTTAACAACAGGAGGATGCAAATGAAGTTCAAACTCGCAGTGATTCTTTTGGCAGGAGCAGCGATGGCCGGCTGTGTTACGCCGGGTAAGAAAACGGCGTATGGAACGGGTATCGGCGCGGCGGCAGGAGCGGGCGTGGGCGCTCTCATAGGCAGTCAGTCCGGGCAGGCTGGCAAAGGAGCGCTTATCGGCGCGGCGGCAGGAGGCCTTTTGGGCGGAACGATCGGGAACCGCCTGGATAAACAGGCCCGTGAACTCGCGGCGCTCGCTGAAACACGCAGAACGGAAGAGGGGATCGTTACCACTCTTAAGAGCAACCTTCTTTTTGACACCGCCAAAGCCGACCTTAAACCAGTCGCGCTGGACAGCGTGAACCAGATCGCCGACATAATCAAACAGTATCCCGAGGACAAGCTGATGGTCATCGGCTACACTGATTCCGTTGGAGCCGACGATTACAACCAGCGCCTGTCTCTGCAGCGCGCGCAGGCCGTCCGCCTGGCGATGGTCGCCAGAGGCGTCCCCGCGTCATCCATAGAACCGGTAGGAATGGGCGAAGCCAGCCCCATCGGCGACAACTCAACCGAAGCCGGCCGCGCGATGAACCGCCGCGTCGAGCTCCAGATCTCCGTCGACGAAACCAAAGTAAAATAATAAAAGGCAATAGTTCCAAAACAATATCCCGCGTCCGCAGGGCCCCCGCCCCGCTGCCGCGGGATATTAAATTTTAGGGGACGAATTTGAGGGGACG
>CAZNYG010000003.1:0-54126 GCA_964577205.1 uncultured Elusimicrobiales bacterium
AACCTGTGAACGCAAGTCCAGGGCGATTGACTTCCGAGACCATGATGGGCCGTTGAAGACCCTCGACCCCCGCCGCCAGTTCCAGCTTCAGGTCCTCACTTTTTTCCTGGAGAAGCTTTCCGACGGTAACAACCGCCATTAATACGCATCCTCCTGCTGGATGATCTTGACCACTTCTTCCACCGTGGCGCCTTCGCGCAGGGCCTGGCGGAAGAACTTATCCTTGAACAGGCGTGAAATGCGCGATAAAGCCTTCAAATGCTGCCCGGCGACTTCAGCGGGCCCTACCAGCAGGAAAATGATGTAAACCGGTTCACCGTCAAGAGAATTGAATTCGACGCCTTTCTGGGATATGCCGAGCGCGCCGATCTGAACGGACACGGCGTCAGTTTTCCCATGGGGTATCGCCACACCCTGTCCAATTCCCGTTGAGCCGAGCTTTTCGCGCTCCATGACGATCTCAACGATCTCCGAGGTGTTCTTTATCCTGCCCGCCTTGCGCATCATATCCACGAGTTCGGTGATCGCCGATTTTTTATCCTGTGATTTAAGGTCGATCGTTATGGCCTCTGGACAAAGAAAATCCATGATCTTCATTTCGGTTGTTCCTCCTAACTCCGGGGATCGGCCTGGAACGCCGTATTCGCGGAGCAGTTAATCGCTATGGCAATTGGCCGGCAATGCACGCGTAACGCGATGTTTCTGCCGTCGTTTTATCACATGTCCGGTTCGATCAGACCCAGGGAACCGTTCTCCCTGCGGTATACGACGCTCACTTTCTGCGTCTCCGCGCTCATGAACATGTAAAATCTGTATTTCATCAGGTCCATCTCCCGTACCGCGTCCTGCATCGGCATTGGTTTCATGTCGAAGCGTTTGACCTGGGTGATCATATTCTGATCGGCTATAAGCTCTTCGTACGGCACAACCTTTGCCTGGGATACGGACGCCTTTTTCTGTGTGGCCACCTCGAGCTTTGCCCTGCGGTTTATCTTGAATTTTTCTTTGTGTTTTTTTAATTGTTTTTCGATCTTGTCGACCGCAAGGTCTATCGCGGCGTAAAGATCGAGCGATTCTTCTTTGGAACGGAAGGTCATTTTCGAGGCGTGGATGACGATCTCAGCTTCCTGGCGGTATTTCTCAACGGAAAGAATAACCTGGGCCCAGACAAGATGATCCAGATAGCGCTCGCAGCGTTCAACTTTCTTCTGCACGTAGTCCGCAAGTGCCTGGGTTAATTCGAGATGACGGGCGGTAATGTTGACTTGCATAATTCTCTCCTTTTATAGCAAATTATTGAAGTTTCTGCAATGCCGCGAAAACGGCGAAAATACGCCGTTTTCGAGGTAATTGCCGCTTCGCGGCAAAAGAGACACATAATACATTCATTTACGCGCAGGGGAGGGCGAGCTTTCGCCGCCCATACACAACAACAAATACTACAATTTGAAGTTCTCTCCCAGGTATACGCGGCGGGCCTCGGGGCTCGCGAGCAGTTCCCGGGCATTGCCTTCCAGCAGTATCTTGCCTTCACAGATTATATAAGCCCGGTCAATGATCTCGAGCGTCTCCCTCACATTGTGGTCCGTTATGAGGATCCCCAGCCCCTTTTCCCTGAGCCGCCCTATTATCCCCTGAATATCCGCCACCGTGATAGGGTCGATGCCGACAAAGGGCTCGTCCAGTAGAAGGAATCGCGGGCCGGAGATGAGGGCGCGGGCGATCTCGCACCTGCGCTTTTCACCTCCCGAGAGCGTTACGGACATCTGCCCGCGCAGCCGGGTCAGCCCCAGTTCGTCAAGGAACATATCGACTTTCTTTGCCTGCTCGGCCCGGGTCAGTGGAAGCATCTCAGCTATCGCGCGCAGGTTCTGCTCGACTGTCATGCGCCGGAATATGGAAGGTTCCTGCGCCAGATAGCCGAGCCCGGCCCGCGCGCGGCGGTACATTGGCCACCCGGTTATGTCCTGTCCGTTCACCATGACCGTCCCGCTGAGCGGCATGATGAGCCCTACCGTCATGTAGAACGTCGTCGTCTTGCCCGCGCCGTTGGGGCCGAGAAGCCCCACGATCTCTCCCTCGTTGACGGAGATGCTGACCCCGTTGACCACCATGCGGTTGCGATACTGTTTGCGCAGGGAACAGCTTTCCAGTTTCATGATGGCCTTTTCTCCGCTTTCCCGGCCTGCTACCTTGCCGGGACGGCGCTCGATTTTGAAACAAAGTAAATCTTCCCGTTCACGTTGCCGTCCATTATCACATGCCTGTCATTCATGAACAGGGTTATCGTATCGGCAAAATAATTCCCCCTCTGTTCCGGGTCTTTATAGCGTATCTCAGGCTGCGCGGCCTGTCCGCTCAGCACCGCCTTTTTATCATTTTGCAGAAATACCGCCCGCGGCGCCAGGGCCGTTGCCGAGGAAGTAATGATCTCCACCCCTCCTTCGGCCTGAATTTCCTGCCGGGCGCGCGAGATCCTTATCCGGTCGGCATTGAGATGAACCGGGCCCGTCGACGCCCTGGCCTGGTACATGACGGACGGCCGTCCTTCCCACAGTTCACCTTCGCCGGTCGCCGTGTTAAAGAAAGCTTTCTCCGCCCGGCCGTTCAACGGTTCGCTGTCCTGCGTCACGGTATAGAACGTCACGTTCCCTTCGGCTTCTACGCGGTCGCGTTTTTTTTCCTGAACGATCCTGCGCGCCTTCAGGACGTTCTTTCCCTGCGATACCTTTGAATTTCCCGAAAAGACGACTTTTTCGCCGTTCCTGATGATCTCCATCTGGTCTCCGGTTATGATCGTCTTCTCTTCGGCGGCCGCGACCCCCGCAGCGGCGCACTCAAGAACGATTATGAGCGCCGCGATCCATTTCATCAGGCGCCCCTTTTCGTCCCGGACGGCGAGACTTCGACACGCTGTTTCCTGATTATGATCGACGACAGGTCCGGGGTCGCTTCCATGCCCTGGCCTTTAACGACCTCATCTTCGCGCGTAAGGGTCACCTTGTCATCCGTCACGATCTTCTGAATATCCGACCGGTAATGGAGGTTGCTCGTTTCGAGCCGCTCGCCCTTAGCGGTATCGATAGTGCATGGCCCTTCAGCCCAGATGTCGTAATTGCCGGTATTGATGCGGCCTTTTGCCGCCACCAGCGTGGACACATATTCCCCGTTCTGGTAAAAACTGATCCGGGGCATCTGCAGCAGCACTTTTTTTTCTTTCTCCATGATCTGGGCGGTAGAGGCCTCGAGCACCCAGTGAGGCTTCCCTTCTTCCGTTTCCGTCACGCTGAATTTCTCTATCGCCTGTTCCGGGATCGGAGGAGCTTCTTCGATCCGGCTGTTCGGCGTCTTCGCCAAATTGCCGCTGCATCCCGCCGCAAGCGCGACAAAGGCAGATACCCCCATGACATAGAAAACATTCTTGATAAACCGCACTGTTTTCCCCGCTGCCCGAACACCCGGGCCTTCTTTTTTTCTTGTGTTTACGTGTTATCGATCCACTGCCGTGTTGATATGCTGACTCTTCAACCCGTCCGTTCGCGCGTTTTCCATCTGCGATGCATCCATACCCATTGAGCCGGATACTTCCGTATGTGATCTTCGATCAATCGTGTGAACGCCTGCGTATTGATCACAATATCACTCTCCTGGTCGCCTGTTCTCTTCAGTTCCAGCGGCCCGGAAAGCTTTACCGTGTGACGGTCGTCTTTTTCCCTGACGTCAAACGCCGCGACGACCGGGGCGCCGGTACGCAGCGCCAGCGCCGCGAGGCCCGACGGGGTCCACGCCGCGGCACCGAAGAAATCGACAAAAACGCTCTGCACGTCCGTATCCTGGTCTATCAGCAGTCCGACTGCTTCGTTATGGCGCAGGCTTCGCAGCATATCCCTCGCGGATTCCCTGCCGGAGCGAAGGATGACCTTGACCCCTTTCTGCTCCCTGTAACCGACCAGCATCCGGTTCAGCCCTTCGATGTATATGCGCCTGGCGATGACGTTCAGAGGGATGCCTTCGGCAGCCAGCGCGGCGGCCATTATTTCCCAGTTCCCGCAGTGCGCGCTCAGGATCAGCACGCCTTTCCCTTCATCAAACGCCTTCCGGAAAGCGTCCCTGTTCTCGATCGTGACGATACGGGCGAACTCTGCAGGGCCTGTTTTCGGAAAAGAGAACAGCTCGAAAAGGTTTTTCCCCTGGTTGACGAAAACTTCCCGCGCCATGGCCCGCCGTTCCGGGCCCGGCATGTCCGGAAAAGCTTTTTTCAGATGTGCCTGTGTGTCTTCCTTTGCCTTTACCGCGGCGTAATACGCCAGCAGCCCCAACGCTCCTCCGGCGGCTACCGCGAACCGGTAGGGAAGCAGCCGGACAACCATCGCGGCGGCAGCGGCGGCCGCGAAATATCCCTGACGGATGACTTTTTTAATGGTCACAGATACCCTTCCGTCGCCTGTTCCCACAACCCGCGCGCCTTCAGTACCAGCTCGATCGTGTCGCGCAGTACCCCTTTCCCTCCCGGGAACGGTGAGATATAATGCGCTTCCTTTTTAACTTCGTCGGGAGCGTCCGACGGACAGATCGCAAGGCCAGCCATGCGGAAGACCGGGATGTCCACCAGATCATCGCCGACAAAAACCGCCTGTTCCGGGGAAAGCCCGCGGCGGGACAGTATTTCCGTCATCGCTTCGCGTTTCGCCATGCAGTTCTGTACCAGCTCGTGAATGCCGATCTCACCGGCCCGGTCGGCTACCTGCCGCGATCCACGGCCGGTGATCCACGCGAAAACAAGAGGGTCTTTCGATCTGCGCGAGAGATGGAACGCGAAACGGTCCTTAACGCTCCAGATCTTGACTTCCTCCCCCGACTCAAGGACGATGATCTCCCCGCCGGTCAGGACGCCGTCTATGTCCATGCCGACAAGCCGTATATTCGCCGCGCGTCGCTTCAGTTCCGGGGGTATATTTTCGTGCACAGTAGCTCCAGTAAGAATAGCATTCGGCTCATAGCTCGCAGCTCATGAGCAAACGCGGCCAGGCATTGCGGTCATGACATCTCCGGCGCAATATCAACTATGAACTAAATCACCGGCTTGCTCAGTTGTTTTGCCGTACTGATGAGCTATGAGCTGACTTGCTGCCTTATCCAACCGCTTCATTTTTCGGCATTTCTTTAAGCCAGGGAGTGATATCCTTCGGGATCTGGCGCATGTACGGTTTCAATATATGGCTGAACGCGAAGAAAACGATAAGAAGAACGACATATATGACACCCAGCGTTTTCGCGTGCCATTTCCAGTCCGGTCTCCACAACTGCACCGGGTTGAATTCGTTGCCGCACTTGCGGCAGTTTTTCGCGTTATCCTTGTTCTCCGTCTGGCATTTCGGGCATTTCATTACAACCTCCTACATTTGAGCAATCAGCGATCAGCCTCAAGTTTTTCTCCGCCTTTGACAGCGTTAATGCCGTTGTCTTGGCTGACTGACAGCTGATTGCTGAAAGCTCTTTACAAGCTTATCTATCGCCGTGATCTCGGAGAGGAAACGAGGGAGTTCCTTCAGGGACAGGCTGTTCGGCCCGTCCGAAAGAGCGCGGCGCGGATCTGAATGCACTTCCACAAAGACGGCGGCGATCCCCAGCGAAGCGGCGGCCTTCGCGAGCGGGCGCACGAACTCCCTCTGGCCGCCCGTCGCGCGGCCCAGACCGCCGGGAAGCTGGACCGAATGTGTCGCGTCGAAAACGACCGGGTATCCAGTCCTCTTCATGATCTCTATCGAACGCAGGTCGAGGATCAAATTATGATATCCGAACGTCGTCCCGCGTTCAGTGAACATGATCGAACGGTTGCCGGTCACTTCTATCTTTTCAGCGACATTGTTCAGGTCTTCCGGGGCAAGGAACTGGCCTTTTTTCACGTTGACCGGAAGCCCGGCCTGGCCGCAGGCGATCACCAGGTCGGTCTGCCGGCAAAGGAATGCCGGTATCTGGATGATGTCCACCACTTTTGCCGCTTCGGCGGCTTCCGCGCAGGAATGCACATCGGTCAATATCGGTACGCCGCATGACTGTTTGATCTTTTCCAGCACGCGCAGCCCTTCTTCCAGCCCGGGCCCGCGGTAGGACTTGATAGACGACCGGTTAGCCTTGTCGTATGAAGCCTTGAAAACGAACGGGATCTTATGCCTGCCGGTCAGTTCCGTCAACGCGCGGGCAAGCGACAACGCTCCCTTTTCCGATTCTATGACGCAGGGTCCGGCGATCAGCGTCAGCGGCCGGCAGTTGCCCAGTTCGATGGAATCGCCGATCTTTATATTCTTCTGTTTTCTCATTCGTCCCTCAGGCTATCTCTTTTCCTTTTCATCGCGGGCCTTCATCGCGGCCGCGATAAAATCCCTGAACAACACGTGCGGACGCGTCGGACGGGACTGGAACTCCGGATGGAACTGAACTCCCACGAACCAGGGATGTTCTTTAATTTCTACGATCTCCACCAGGCGTTTATCCGGATTTTCGCCCGTGACCGCCATACCCCTGCGCTCCACCTGCCTGCGGTATTTATTGTTGAACTCATACCGGTGACGGTGCCTTTCCATTATCTCGTCTTTGCGGTACGCCCTGCCCGCCAATGATCCTTTAGCCAGGCGGCAGGGATACACGCCGAGCCGCATCGTGCCCCCTTTGTCGTTCACTTTGCGCTGTTCGTTAAGGAGATGGATGACCGGATCCTGCGTGCCGGGCTCGAACTCCGAGGAATGCGCGTCGCTCAGGCCGCAAACGTTCCTCGCGAACTCTATGACGGCGCACTGCATGCCCAGGCAGATGCCGAAAAAGGGCACCTTGTTCTCACGGGCATACCGCACCACGTCGATCTTGCCTTCGATGCCGCGGTCGCCGAACCCGCCGGGGACAAGTATGCCGTCGACCATGGACAACTCGTCGTGCAGGTTCTCTTTTTCCACGTCGATATACTTGATATCCACGCCGGAACAGTTCGCGACGCCGCCGTGTTTCAGCGCTTCCCAGATACTCTTGTAGGCGTCCTTCAGCTCCGTGTATTTTCCCGCGACCGCGATGGTCACCGAATGTTTGGGATACTTGCAGTTGTGGACCATGTTCTCCCAGACCCGGAGATCGTTCTTTTTCGCCTTTATCTTCAGGTACTCAAGGATCAGGTCGTCCATTTTCTGCGCGTGCAGCAGGAGGGGCACTTCATAGATCGAAGAACCTACGTCACGCTCTTCGATAACGGCGCGTCGTTCGACGTTGCAGAAAAGCGATATCTTGTTGCGCAGGTCTTCGGTAAGAGGTTTCTCCATGCGGCAGATGAGGAGCGACGGCTCAATGCCGATCTCCCGCAGTTTCATGACGCTGTGCTGAGTCGGCTTCGTCTTCATTTCCCCCGCCGCGCGGATATAGGGGATGAGCGTCACGTGCAGGTACAGAACATGATCACGCCCCATCTCGAGCCGGAACTGCCGGATCGCTTCCAGGAACGGAAGCCCTTCTATATCTCCTACCGTCCCTCCGATCTCGACGATAACGACGTCGAAGCCCGGCGCGACGTTCCGCAGCCTGCTCTTTATCTCGTTAGTGATGTGGGGAACCACCTGGATGGTCTTTCCCAGGTAATCGCCGCGGCGTTCCGCGCTGATGACCGTCTCATATATCTTGCCGGACGTGACGTTGTTCTCGCGGCGCGTTTCCTGGTCGAGGAAGCGTTCGTAATGCCCGAGATCGAGATCGGTCTCGGCGCCGTCCACAGTCACGAACACTTCCCCGTGCTGGTACGGCGACATGGTGCCCGGATCGACGTTCAGGTAGGGGTCGAACTTGAGCATGTTCACCTTGATGCCGCGGCTTTTGAGGAGGGTTCCGACAGACGCGGCGGTGATGCCCTTGCCGAGCGAGGAGACGACACCGCCGGTTACAAAGATGTACTTGGTCATTGAAGTAGCCTCTCTATCGATGCGATATCTTCGGGAACGTCCACTCCGTGAGCCGCGTATGTCGTCACCACCACCCGCAGAGAGTAACCGTGTTCCAATATGCGCAATTGTTCCAGTTGTTCAGCCCGCTCAAGAGCGGTCCGCGGCCATCCGGCATACTCGAGCAGGAACTGCCGCCGGTAACCGTATATGCCGATATGTTTCAGGTATCGCCCTTTATCGCCGGAACGCTGAAACGGGATGGATGCGCGCGAAAAATAAAGCGCCTTTCCCCTCCGGTCGCACACGACTTTAACGATATTCGGATTGGAGATCTCGCCGGGGTCCGTCATGCGGGCGGCCGCCGTGATCGCGGGCACGCTTTTATCCTGAAGCAGCCCTCCGGCAAGCTTATCGATGAGCGCGGGAGGTATCAGTGGTTCATCCCCCTGTATGTTGATGAATATTCCCGCGCGCGGCTCCGTTTTGCGCGCGACCTCCGCGAGGCGGTCGGTGCCGCTTGCGCAGCGCGGTGAGGTCATGACGGCTTTGCCCCCGAAAGCGCGCACCGCGTCGGCGATGCGGCTGTCGTCCGTGGCGACGATTATGTCGTCAAGCCGCTTACTCCGCGAAGCCCTGCGCCACACGCGTTCGATAAGAGGAACGCCCTTAATGGCAATTAAGGGTTTGCCGGGAAAACGGGAAGAACCGTATCGTGCGGGAATAACGCCTATTATACGCATAAAGGTGGACTGAAGCCCGGTTTATTGCTTGAAGTTAGCGATCGCAGCGCGCAGTTCCTCTGGTGAAACGGTAGCGGTCCCTATCTTGCCTACGACGATGCCCGCGGCAAAATTCGATATCTCGGCCGCTTCCCGGAATGCCGCCTGAGCGGCAAGGGACAGCGTGAATGTCGCTATGACGGTGTCGCCGGCGCCCGTGACGTCGTACACTTCCTTGGCGCGCGTCGGTATATGTGTGATGCGGTTGTTCGGTTCGAATAGCGTCATACCTTTTTCTCCCCGCGTGATGAGAACCGAACTGGATGAAAGTTTCCTGAGGATGCGCCTGCCCAGTTCAAATATGCTTTCGTCGTTCGAGATGTCGCGCGCGTGCATGCCGGCGATTGCCTCCGCCGTGTTCGGCGTTATGCAACTGACCTTTTTGTACCGGAGAAAATGTTCTATCTTGGGGTCTACCGTTATCGGTATCTTGTGACGGTGGGCAAGGTGGATCGCGCGGGAAAGCACGGACGGAGTCACCACGCCTTTTCCGTAATCCGAGATAATGACGGCCTGCGCCGAAGGTATCAGATCTTCGAGCCGGCTGATGAGCTCTTTCTGGAGCCCCTGAGTGAGCGCCCCCTTGATCTCCCGGTCAACGCGCACGACCTGCTGATGAGAAGCGATGATGCGCGTTTTGATGATCGTCGGACGCATGTCGTCGAAAACAAGGCCGTCCGTATCGATGCTCCGTTTCCGGAGGTCGTCTTTCAGCTGCTCCGCCACACCGTCGCGCCCTACCACGCCTATGACGCAGGCCCTGCCGCCCAGCGCGGTGATATTGCTCGCGACGTTGCCCGCGCCGCCCAGGACGGCCGATTCGCGGGTAACCTCAACGACCGGCACCGGAGCTTCCGGCGAAATACGGGAAACCCTGCCCCACACGAACTTGTCCACCATGAGGTCGCCGAGCACCAGGACTTTCTGTTTGCCGAACTGAGGGATAAGCCGTAACAATCCGTCCATTATTTATCTCCGGTAAAATACAGCAGCGCGCTGTAGAGCAGCGGCAGCATGAGCTCGTGGTGGCCGGTAAAATCATAGCCCCGTCCGTTGTCCATCGTCGGCCGCGAAACAATGTTCTGGTAAGGCCGGTACTGGCGGATCATGTCGAAGTTCGCGGTCGTGAAACCGAAGACTTTGTGCCCGAGGTTGCGGCAGACGGTCAGCGCCTTGAGGAATACTTCCGGCAGAATGACCGCGCTGCCGAAATTTAAAAGGACGCCGCCCGATCCCATCCGCGACACGGTGTCGGCAAACGCAAGGAAGTCCTGATAACTTGCCTGGCCCCAGGCGGCGCCGTCGCATTGAGGGTGCTGGTAGATGATGTCCGTGCCGATGGCGACATGGGTTGTGAACGGCACCCGCAGCCGCCAGGCGTTCGCGTAGACGCTGAGCGAACGGTAACGGAGGCGTTCCTGCTCGATCTCGCGCCCGATCGTCGCGCCAAGCCCCGCTTTTTCGCGAGCCGCGATACAGGCCGCTCCGTTCAGGAACTCTCCGGTCTCCCTGGCCATGCCGAAGGAACCGTCGCTCAGCCGCGCCGCCACATCTTCCGAGGTCTGGCCGGAAAGAGCCAGTTCGAAATCATGGACCGCCGAAGCGCCGTTGCTGGCGAAATGTGTAATGAAACCGCGCCGCGCCAGGTCGATAATGAGCGGGCTCAGGCCGCACTTGATGACATGCGCCCCGAATGTCAGTATTATCGGCTTGCCTTTTTCTCGCGCTTTAATGATGGATTTTACCAAATTTTTGAGGTTTTTTCCAGTTAAAATGCCTGGGACGGCATCCCACAGGTCCTGAAAACGCGCGGGATCGCGCGACGGGCGGGCAAAAGCGCCGGTTTTTACCTTGCTGGGCCTGGTCATCAGCGTCACGGTACGCACGCGCGCCAGGTCGATTCGTTTCTTCACATTCGCCTCCAACCCCTTCCATGAAGGGCAAAAAGCAATAGGTCCTGAGACTATCAAAAATGCATTACAGTTTCATTTGCTTCGACAAGTGGCGTCGTTCGCCATTTGTCGAAGTCAGCGCTCTATCCCCGTCAGCACCGCTTCTATCGCTCCCACTGCTATCTTGGAACGCATCAACACGGGGATCTTGCGGTCGTCCGCGGTCATCCATACCTGGAGTTTGCCTTTGGCCTGGAATATGCCTGCTCCTTCCCGGATAGCGGGTTCGACTATGATCGTCTCGAACTCGCCCGCCGGAACCCTGATCTTTTCCCGTCCCACGACACGGACCAGCAGCGGCCAGGACTTATCGCCGGAGTGCGCGTCTATCATGTGTTCGCTGCCCTGGGCCAGGTCCTTGTTGCGCAGGTAATAGAGCGAGGACAGGACGTCCTGCACCCAATGAGGGATCGGCCCGGATTTGCCGTTCTCTTCTATCCGGAATTCCCTTTTCTCGTGATCGAATATGAGCGTCTCTTCCCGTTTCGAGTTGCTTTCCGATATCCTGCTGGCGAATTTAAGCGAGCAGAGGCTTTCCGCGTCGATCCAGGATTCGTTTGTATCGCGCACGCGGTAAAAGGCGTCGAAGAAGGCCGCCGATCTGGCTTCCGTATAGATGTGGTAGGCTTTTCTGCCGTTCACCTCATCGAAACCCTGTATCTCCATGACCGCCGACCCGACCTTTACGAACTGCCAGCGAACGCTGAAAGAAAGTTTTTCCCTTTCGCCGAACGCGGTGCACTTCTCCTGACGCCACGTAAAAGGGACGACCTCGGGTACCGCCGTCTGTTCCGCGGGATTGATCAACGGATTTTCCGCGGCAGGAGCAGGT
Source organism: uncultured Elusimicrobiales bacterium (assembly GCA_964577205.1). Lineage (GTDB taxonomy): Bacteria > Elusimicrobiota > Endomicrobiia > Endomicrobiales > CAIRNS01 > CAZNYG01. The sequence goes on from CAZNYG010000003.1 coordinate 11,483, forward strand.
TCGGGGAGCGCGAGCGGGACCGGCGCGGGGATAGACGCGGCAACAACGGTCGTTGTTCCCGCGAAGGCAACCAGAGTATCCCGCCGGCCGGCCTCATCATCCTTCTCCGCGTGAGCGGGCGCAGAGGGGATCCTCAACCGCTGCCCGCATATGATCCTGTGGGGATCGCCGATACCGTTCGCAGAGGCGATGATACCGTACTTTTTCCCGTCGCCGTAATAATGCCGGGCCAACCCCGCAAGGGTATCACCCCACCGCACGTCGTGGACGATTTCCTGAGCGGCCTGTCCACCCTCCGCCTGAACGGAAGCCCGTCCAGTAAAGCCGGAGACCGCCAGTACGACCGCCAAAAAAACACTTCTATGCATCATGCGGCATTACCTCTCTGTTTTACGATCCACCTGGCGGCGGCAAGGAGCGTCGGGAATACCTTGTCCGGCCAGGGGACATCCGTGCGCGAGGCCAGCTTCGCGTACTCTTTCCTTCCGTGGCCGGTAAGGACAAAAACACCCTTCCCCCCCATCTTTTTACCGAGAAGATAATCTCCCGGATGATCGCCTATCGTGAACGAGCGGCTCAAGTCGACGGACAGCTCCCGCTCGGCCCGTTTGACCATGCCCAGGTTCGGCTTCCTGCACCCGCATCCCGCTTCCGGACTGTGAGGGCAGTAATATATGGCGTCCAGCGTTATGCCGGACGATTTCAACATTTTCCTGAGATGCCGGTGGACGCGGCCAAGGTCCTTTTCGGTGAAATATCCGCGGCCAATCCCCGACTGGTTGGTGACCATAACAACGCGGAACCCGCTCGCGTTCAGAAGCTTCAATGCAGGCACCGCCCCGGCGTAAAGGCGGACGTCTTCCGGACGGCTCAGGTAGTTCTTTTCGTGTATCAGCGTGCCGTCGCGGTCGATGAAGACCGCTGCATTTTCCTTACGGCGTATTCCCACGGGGATCCTCCGTTCATGATCTGTATTTCCGTATCCAGTACGAACAGGCGCGCGGCATCCTTTTTGTCGATATTCGCGATCAGGTCTTTAAGCCGGACGGCGTCTTTGGCGGTAGTTATCACGGGGCAGGGGTACGGAAATCGCTTCATGACGGAAACTATGTCTTTTTTATTATACCAGTAATGGTCCCTGAACGCAACATATCCCGCGGGTTCGATCCCGCTGGCCAGCATTGTCCGCCGGAACCCCCTGTCGTCGCCAAGCCCGCTGAACGCGGCGGCTTCCTTCCCGTTCAGATAGTCCGGAGGAAAGGCCTTTGCGAACGCTGGAAGACGGAATCCTTTGACCGCGCATACCGACCTGACCACGGGCGTTCCCGGAGCGAATTTCCTTATCTCATCTTCCAGAAGCACCAGCTCATCGCCCGTTCCCGCGTCCGCGTTGGTGATGATGATCATATCGGCCCGCGAAAGAGCCTTGAGCGGTTCACGGAGTTTTCCCGCCGGTATCAAATGCCCGTTCCCGAAAGGGTCGATCGCGTTGACGCACACGACGTTCAGGTCGCGCTCGAGTTTCCAGTGCTGGAAACCGTCGTCCAGGATGAACAGGTCGGGATCGAACCGTTCCATGGCAGCCATGCCGGCCGCATAGCGGTCGCCGCAGACGACCACGGCGCATCCCGGCACGCTTTCCGCCATCAGCGCCGGTTCGTCGCCCGCTTCCCTTACCGGCGCAAGGAGCGAAGTCCCGTCGCTGACGGCAAGGGGATGGCGCGACCCGTTCTTTCCGCGGTATCCACGGGACAGAATCACCGTTTTCAGGCCGCTCTTTATCGCGGCGTTCGCCAGGGCTATCGTCACGGGCGTCTTCCCGGTCCCGCCCCACGTTATGTTCCCTACGCTTATGACTGGGCGTGGCAGCCTCAGTCGGCGCGAGGAGCGCCGGTGTATGCCGGAGACAGCGGAGTACACCAGAGAAAAAGGCAGGAGCAGCGGGCAGGCCGCCGCTGACAGGATACCGCGGTTACTTCGCACTGATCTCTTTCTCCCATAGCTTGATATATTTCAGGAGCGTGTAATACCCGTAGAGAGACGAAAGGATAAGGCCAGTTTTCCCGTCAAGGAATCCCTTTTTAGCCACATACATTCGGAAGAACATGGCCGCCGGATTGACGAGGATATTCATGGCCGAGAACTGTTTGCCGTCCTTGTACATCTCCTCCGCGCGCAGGTTCGAGTAACGGTCCATCTTCCTGAGGAACTGGTCGAGGGACAGGAACGGGAACTGGAGCACGTGTTCATGCAGACGGGAGAGCCTGCCGTCGAGCTCGTAACCTTCATGGACGAGCTGCTCTTTGTATCGCATCTTCCTCTTATTGAAAAATTGCGGCTGACGGTAGTCCGGATACCAGCCGCAATGACGGATCCAGCGCCCGAGAAAATGGCTTTTGCGCGGCACGAGATACGCATCTGCGCCGGGGCCTTTGGCCATCAGTCCCGCGACTTCCTTCCGCAGTTCATCAGTGACCCGCTCGTCGGCGTCGACGCTCAGGATCCAGTCGTTCGAACAGTTGTCCAGCGCGATGTTGCGCAGCCTGCCGAACCCGACGAACTCCTTCTGCACGATCTTGTCGGTGTATTGGCGGCATATCTCCACCGTCCCGTCAGTGCTGAAGGAATCCATCACGACTATCTCGTCGGCCCATTTCACGCTCTCAAGGCAGTCTTTAATCTTGTCCTTCTCGTTGAACGTCATGACGAACACAGAAAGCTTATTCATACCATGTCTCCGTAATATTAAAGGCGTTCTTGTGTTCTTGTGTTCTCGGATTCCCATGTTCAGCATCGGATGAAAATGGCTTTGTTCCAGGGCACAAGAACGCACGAACACGAGAACGCCTTTCTTTTATTCGTACATTTCCTCATAGACACCTATGACGCCTTTCACCATCCGGTCCATTCCGAAACGTTCGCGGGCGTACGCGAGAGCCGCGGCTCCCATGCTCACGCGGCGGGCTTCGTCGTCCAGCAGCGTAACCAGCACCTGGGCGAGGAACTCCGAATCGCGAGGAGGTATCATTATCCCGGTGACGCCGTCCATGAACGTTTCAGGGATGCCGCCGACCGTGGTCCCGATTACAGGTTTGCCCATTCCCTGGGCTTCCACCATTACCTGGCCGAACCCTTCGGTATCCCAGGACAGGAAACAGAAGATATCCATCGCCGCGATATACTCTTCCACATTTTCCCTGTATCCGGTGAAGGAAACGATATCGGCGACCTTCAACTTCCGGGCCAGTTTCTTAAGATCGTCCAGAATAGGGCCGTCGCCCACGATAAGGTAGCGGACATCCGGAAAACGCGTCCGGGCGATCTGCGCGGCCTCAATCAGGTACTCCTGCCCCTTGCCCCTGGGGCGGTTCATCGCCGCGACCGTGCCGACGACGATACGCGTCCCTTCTCCCAGTTCCGCGCGGGCCTTTTCACCGGGCACGCCCGGATGGAAACGCTCAAGATCCGTTCCGTTGTATACCGTGCGGAGCTTGGTCAGGGGCACCTTCTCCTTAGCCGCAAGGCCGTCGGCGACCGCTTTGGAGATGGCGATGACCCTGTCGGCAAAACGGTAATGGCTCCGCGAATAGAAACGGTGAGGCAGCTGCGCATGACGGTGGAATACGAGCCTGGATGATGTCGATGTTCTCTTTCAGCACGATATTCCTCAGTCCGGCGAGCCCGAACGGAGCGAATGAACCTTTAATGACGAGCGGATATGCCTTCAGCCCGTATTCCAGGGCTTTTTTGAACATGTAACTGTCGCCCGGGCAGGCGACGATGTTCCTGACACCCTTTTTTTCCAGCCCGGCGGCCAGCGAAAGCATGAGCTTTTCGGCCCCGCCCGCGGTCCACGAAGAGTAGACATGAAGCACCGATCTGCTAAAACTTGTTTCCGTCACCATTTCATCGCCTTCTTCGCGAGGCCGGCATACTCTCCGGAGGACGCGCGAAAGAACGTTTCCACCATGGAGAGCCCATGTCCCTTAACCTCCGCCCAGTACCCGGCCAGTGAACCGCTCATGCGGATATAGTCCCTTGTCGCCAGCTGGGATTTATAACATGAAATGATCCTTTTCTTCTGTTCCCACTGGGAAGCTATATCAACGATGACCGTCGGATAGACCGGGAACCAGACGGGATAAGCGTAGATCATGCACGAATGGCCCGCGGTCTCCAGCGCCAGGATCGCGGCGCGGTTGGCCGCGCGATGGTCGGTATGGTTGTCCAGAAAGAAGGGCAAAAACAGCGTGTCCGGTTTATTATTCCCGATTATCTCCGCCAGCCGTTCAGGGAATCCTTTCCATTCATCGAGTTTTTCCACGGCATGATCAAGATAGACGGCCGAAGCCCCCATCATAGATACGGCTTCACGCGATTCGGTCCTGCGTTCTTCCGAATCCATCGTGCAGAAAACAACGGCCGCGCTGCCTCCCGACTGGATATGCCTCGAGATCGTCCCCCCGCATCCGATACTTTCATCGTCAGGATGAGGGGCGATGACCAGCGTTTCTTTGCCGGGCAGCGCGTCTTCCCTGACAAGAGAGTATTTGAGGAACGGCTGGATATTCTCGTAAAACCTGTAGAGGGTGCTGTACCTTATGAATTTTACCATGGCTCATAAAAATCAATTTGCAAATATAAAATGCAAATTGAACGTTAACACCTTTCGACGGCACTTTTTTCAGTCGCCTTATTCTGCAGCTTTATCTTTTTTTTTAAAATTACGGTGGTCTCCGAAGGGCAGCCGGCGCACCATGTCCCTCAGCATGTCCCTGACGTTCCGGGAACGGAGGTACGCGGCCCGGCATTCTTCGATGAAGGCCGTGCCGTCGCGGGTGACGCGCTCTTTCATCACTTCTGGATGGCATCCTTCGTAGCGAATGACATTGCCGAGGTCCGCAAAGAACTCGCCGGCCTTTTTATCCGCGCAGTTCTTCCGTATCCATTCGTCGTCATGCCAGAACCGGTGGAACGAGGTCACTTTTTCGCGCATGACTTCCGGCGGGCGGGCCCAGCCGTAGTGAAAAACGCGGGCTCCAGACGCCGCCGCGAGGATCTTGTTCCCGTTCTTCCGGAACCCCTGCGCGTCGCCGTGAGAAACGATGCCCCTTCCGTTCCTTATGACCCTGACTTCCTGCCGGTACCAGTTGCGCCCCGGCTGTATGGTGAAATAGCTTCCGTAAAAATGGATGTAATTAAAATACAGGCCGTCGATCGAAGGATCCTTTTCCGCCCGTCCTATCGCGTCCCGCACCGCCTGATGATCCTTTTCGCTGAAAACCTCGTCCGCCTGCAGATAAATTATCCATTCGCCGCGGCATTCCCGCATGGCCCGGTTCGTCTCCCGGGAAAGCACCGTGCCGCCGGTCCGGTTCGACATGTCCCATATCGTGTCGATGACGCGTGTCTTCGGTTCGTTGAGCGAGACGATCCTCTCGCGGGTATCGTCTTCCGAGTCGCCGATGCCGCACACCACTTCGTCGCACAGCGGGAGGAGCGACCGCAGCGATTCCACGTAGGGATATCCCAGTTTAGTCCCGTTCCTGATGATGAACGCGCCGCTTATCATTCCGGCAGATCCTTTCTCTGATGACGGAGCGCGGCGGAGGCCATCCCGGCAAGCCAGAAGACTTCCATGGCGACACCCGGGCCGCGCATCAGTGTGTCGAAACAGTCCCCGGCAAGAATGCCTGTTACGCTGAAGAAGACCGCTGTCCCCAATGATTGTACAAAATTATCGCCTGAAGACAAAAGACGTGCGCCATCCCTGAGTATCAGACCGGCGATCGCCAAGAACAGGAGAAGGCCGGCGAGCCCAAAATCCGCTCCGAGATGCAGGTACAGCGAATGGAGATGATGATGGCGCTGCACACCGCGCATCTCAGGAGGCAGCAGCGCGTAATACTCTGTTTGAAGAGCCGCCTGCCCGGGACCGAAACCGAAGGCCGGCCGGGCGCCGATCTCCGCGAGTGCAACGCGGTACATGGCGAACCGTTCAGTGATATTGCCGTCTTTCGAGTTCGTCCTGTGGACCCTGCCCCGTATACCCGGAACGGCCAGGTACAGCGCCCCGGCGACAATAACAGCGGTGAAGACGGCGGCGACCATGACCTTCCACCGCCGGGTACGGGCCAGCCAGTGTATGCCGAACAGGGAGTAAGAGAACAAAGCGGCGATATAGTAGCCGCGCGAACCGGTCAGAAGAAGGGATATAAGAAAGAAAACATTGGCGGCACAGAATACCGCACGGGCACGCAGGCTCTTGTCATGGCGGAGCGCCTGGCTAAGGGACATGAACGAAGCTGTCAGGCACAGCGCCCCCATCGCTATATGATGGCGGCCTCCCTTCAGAAGACCTTCATCGGCAAGGACGAAATGCGGCGCGGGACTCTTAAAGAACAGGCCGAAGTAGGCCAGTACCGAGAGGAACGCGAGGACGGCGAACGCCAGGTAATAGACGCTTGCCGATCTTTTGATCTGCCCCGCGTCCGCCAGCGACCAGCCAAGCACGAAAGGCGCGAGCCAGTGCATCAGATATCCGGCCATGACCTGATATCCCGTGGCGGCATGGGAGGTGAATATGTTCCGCGTCAGCCCGTAAGCGATGAAGACGGCTAACATGAGAAAGATCGCGTTTCTCCGCAATTCCTTCCAGTGGCTCATACCGGCAACAAGGCCCAGTCCCGCCGCGGCATACCCGGCGATATGAGAGAACGGCATCGACAGGCCGAACAGTTCGTTAAGTAATAAAGGAAATGCCGTTGCGTTCAAGATTATAAGCCTGTTTTTCACTTTACATTTTTCATTTTCTTTGCTTATTCGATCCTTCTGACCGCTTCCCACACATCGTCAACCTGTATATCGTCCATCCGCTGCCGCTTGATGATCTGATGACGTTCCAACGGCTGCGGGCCTATCTGAGAAGGATCGGTAGGGCCGTACAGCGCGATGACCGGTTTCCCCAGAGCCGCCCCGAGATGCATCGCGCCGGAATCTATGCTGATAACCGCGCGTGAAACGCTCATGAGCGCCGCCAGCCCGACAAGCCCGTCGTCCGGCGGGAATACGGTTTCAGCGACCCGGGAAAGATATCCCCTTTCATGAGGCGCCCCCGTTGCCACCGCCGAATACCCCGCCTCCGTGATCTTACGGGCCAGGCGCTGCCAGCGTTCCCGTTCCCAGTGTTTTTCCGCGCGCCTGCGGCTTGCCCCGGGAGCGATGACAAAAACATTCCCGGCCTTCATCCCCCGGACTGACAGCCATCGCAGCGCCCGTTCCCGGTCTTCGGATGCGATCTTCAGGATACCGCAATACGTTTTCGGAACATGCATGATACCCGCTCCTTCAGCAAGCCTGCGGTTGTTGCTTAATGAGGGAACCCCCGAGCGTGGGACGCGGCGATTGAGCAGCCAGAACAACGATGCCGTGGAAAAACCCGCGCGTTCCGGTATGCCTGCGGCCGCGCCCGTCAACAGCATCCCGGGCGATTCCGAAAAGAACAGCGCCCGGTCATACTTCTCTTTTCTAATCTGTCCCGCAAGGCGGATCGTTGCCGCTGGGCCGTCAGCGAGCCTTTCCACTACGTCATTTATGAGCCCGGTCGCCTTTATGAGCGGCGCGATCGAAGGACGCGCCACGCATGACAGCCGCGCTTCGGGCCACGTAGCGCGCGCTCCTGAGAGAACGGGCAGGCTGAACAGAAGGTCCCCCAGCTGGTTCATGTGAAAAAAAACGATCTTCATGATTGAGAGAGGCAGCGTGATACCGCGTAAAACACTTCTTCAGGAGTGATGGCCTTGAGGCACGGCATATCGCCGCACGGGGTTTTCCCGCGGCAGGGAGAACAGGCATAATCTTTCTTTATGACGGTCGTTCCGGGTGTTACCGGAGCGGTTTCAGTGACATCGGACCCCCCGAAAAGCACGACCACGGGCACGTTCAGAGCCGCGGCGAGATGCAGCGGTCCCGTGTCCCCTCCGACGACAACGGCACATCGTTTTTGCACCGCCGCGAGCGTCTCGAGAGAAGTCTTTCCGCTAAGGTCGACAGCGCCGGGGCTTATCAGCCTGCCGGCATCTTCGCGCGTTCCCATGACAACGACCCGTGTGCCCCGGAACGTCCGGGCTATGCGGTCGGCGAGCTGCGTGTAGTTTTCAAGTGGCCATTGTTTCCCGCGCCCGCGCGCCGAGGGAATGATGCCTGCCAGACGGTCTCCGCGCCTCACGCCGTATTCGGCCAGAAGGGCGTCGGCACGCTGTTCCGCTTCTGCCGGTACCGAAAGGTTGAAGACCGCGGACTGCCGGGCATTCGTCAGGAACCGCACTGTCTCCAGCGACCTGTATACGGCGTTAGACTGCCGGAAATCCGGGGACACCTCATGGATGAACAGCCAGCTCATCTCTTTCATGCCGGGGACGCCTGCCTTCTTTTTGGCCCCGGAAAAAGCGGCGAGCAGCGCCGAACGCGCAAGGCCCTGCAGGTCGATTACGATATCAAAGTGTTCTTTCCTTACCGCCGTCAATACCCGCAAAAAACCTGAGATACCGAGATCCCGATCCCATACGATCACATTGTCCACGTCCGGAAATAGCGTGATCACCTCAGCCCAGCGCTTGAACACGAGCCAGCTGATCCGGACATCAGGATACGCTTTCTTAAGCGCTGTCAGTACCGGATTAGCCTGAATGATATCGCCGAATGAGCTGGGCTTGATTATCAAAATTTTCATAAATCAGATCATGTTGTGTGTTTTGCAATATACCTACAGGTATTTTTTCAGCGCTTCAAATACCATGTCCACCGTCACCCCATCCATGCAGGTACGCGCGGAGCATGACCGGTTGCGGCAGGGCTGGCACGGCACCCGGTGACGGACGATAGTGACCTTTGAACCGCGCTCACGGTGGATATAAGGCCCTGTCCTTCCCGGATCGGTCGGGCCGAGGATCCCCACGACAGGGATCCCGATCGCTACCGCGAGATGCATGGGGCCGGCTTCATTCCCGACGAACGCGCGCGCGCGACGGTAGAACGCGCATAATGCCCTCAGCGAGAGCCGTCCCGTAAGGTCAGCGGCTTTCGAACGGGCAATTGAAAGTATTTCCTCGTTCAAACCCTTTTCCCCCGCGCCGCCTTCTTTTCCCCCTATCAGTACCGGCACGGCACCCACCGCGGATATCCGGTCGATAAGAGCGGCAAAACGTCCGGGAGCCCACCGGCGGGACGTCCATCCTCCTCCGGGATGCACAGCGACAAGTGGCCGCCCGTCATCGATATTCGTCTCCTTCAGCAGTCGTTCCACCTCATCCGAATCCGAAGGGCTCACCGCAAAAGGAAATGAAACGGGCCCCGGAGCCGCCCCGATGAACCGCGCGGCGGTAAGATGACGTTCAACGCAGTGCGAGTCTTCCCGGTCGGGTAATACCTGTTTTGATACGGCCCAGGACAGTTCCTTCATGCCGCGAGTGGCGGCCGAACCGATCCGGAAACGCGCGCCCGCGAGCATGGCCAGGAATGCCGACTTGAAAAGGCCGTGAAAATCTATGCTGACATCTATGCGTTTTTCGCGCAGGTGCCGGGAAAACGCGCGGAGATACGATAACGAAAGCCTGTGCCGGTCGAAAACCACGACCTCGTCGATCAGCGGATTGCCTTCCAGCAGGGGAGCGCACCGCTCGTCAACGACCCACCCGATCCACGCGGAAGGATACGCGGCCCGTATGGCGGCAAGCGAAGGCAGCGTAAAGATAACGTCGCCGATCCGGCTGGGCTGTATCAACAGTATTTTCGGACGGGGATGAGCGCGAAGGTATGAAGCAAGGGTCACCTCATCCTGTTCCGGTGCCGCATCGAGAGACACCCTGAAAGCCATGTCGCCAAGAGCGCTGAGTGAAAGCAGGGAATCCTGTATCTGTTTGCGCTTTTGTTCGATGCCGTCTTCAGGAGCGACCGTGACGGGATCGCCGTACAACATGGCGGTACGGGTAAAAGGATGCGGCAGGCGGAACCTGTCCCAGGAAGAGAACGTCCACGCTTTCGCGTACGCCGCGGCAACGGGGATGACCGGGCATCCGCTTTTCTGAGCGAGGAGAGCTATACCGGGTTTCACTTCGTGACGGGGGCCTTTCGGCCCGTCAACGGTAATGGCGCAGCATATGCCTTTTTTCGCTTTACGTATCGCGTCGGCCAGAGCGCGGCCGCCGCCGCGCGTTGACGAACCCCGGACAGCCCGGTATTTGAACCGCTCAAGGACACCCACTATCAATTCGCCGTCACGGGACCGGCTTGCCATGATGGCAATGCCCTGGCTCCGGTGGTGATACAACGCCACGAACTGGTCGCCGTGCCACAACGCATAAAGGACCGTTCCCCTGAATGCCTCCGGCCCAGCCGCTGCGGAGCGTATTTCACTGATCGACAGCGTCGCACCGACTGCACGGTACACCAGCCATCCGACAAAAGAAACGATTCGCGTTATCATCAGGAATTGATCAGCGAACGGATGATCTCTTCGGTCCGGTTCAAAGCTCCCCTCTGCTTTTCCACTGCGTGTTTTGCCCGCGCCCCGGCCCTCGAGCGGATGGAAGGATCGGAGAAAAGACGTTCCAGGGTCGTAACAAGGTCGGGCGCGTCCTTCACCATGAAGCCCCCGCCTGATTCGGTAAGAGTGTTCGCTTCCGTGCGGAAATTTTCCATGCTCGGTCCGAAAATGACCGGCCGGTCATAGGCCGCGGGCTCGATCGGGTTCTGGCCGCCTTTAGGCACAAGGGAGCCACCGACAAAAGCGACATCCGCTATCGAATAGAGTTTCAATAGTTCGCCGAACGTATCAAGTATCAGGCAGGAACATCCGCTCATTTCCCCGCCCGAGCGCCTGCAATACGCGATCCCCGCGCCCCGTAGTATCTTTTCCACCGCTTTCGCCCGGTTCAGATGACGCGGCGCTATGACAAGTTTAAGCCGCGGGAATTTAACCCGGAGGTTCTGCCAGGCGTTCACGATGATCGCTTCCTCATCCGAGCGGGTGCTGCCGCACACAAGAAGAAGGTCTTCCGGAGCGAAGCCGAAATCCTCTTTCTTCAACCGGAGATCGGGGAATTCCCTGTCGTATTTGATGTTCCCGGTCAGGAAGACCCGTTTTGACGGATATCCGAGACGGATGAACCGCTCGGCGTCTTCTTCCGAACGGGCCGCGATATAGTCGATATTCAGCATGAAATGGCGCCAGAACGCGCGCAGGGACCGGTAATACGGATACGAATCTACGGACAAACGCCCGTTGATAATGATGACCCTGACCCCTTCCCGCGCCGCGGTCGAGATCATTCCGGGCCATATCTCCGTCTCAACGATAAGCAGGGCACGCGGTGAAAAGATGCCTGTGAAACGTTTCACAAGGAACGAAAGATCAAGCGGGGCGAAGAACACGTACGGGGTTATCCCGTTCCTCAGCGCGTAATCGCGTCCGGTCCGGGTAAGCGTTGTCATAACGACGGCAAACTCTTTGAAGCGGGGGATCAGCGGCTCGACCGCGCGGACCTCGCCCAGCGAAGCGCAGTGTATCCAGATCACCGGCTTTTCAGGGTCGGTCAGAGGATACCGGCAGGCCGTCACCCGTTCTTTCCAGCCTGCGAACAAACGTTCATTCCCCCTGAACATAGCTCTGATCGAGAAATAGGCAAGAACGGGAATGAGAAAAAGAATGAGAATGAGGTTGTACGCGAAGAGTAACACGATCAGAGGATCCTTTACATATTAAAAAGGCGTTCATGAGTTGATGAGTTCATGGGCTCATGAGTGCACGTCAACAGCTGCGATCGCCGAGGGTACTCGTTTTTATCAAAAGCAGTGAAAATCTGCCTTTTGATATTCATTCCTTCGCGTCGCTAACTCATGAACTTATCAACTTATGAACTCTTGAACGCCTTTTACTTATTTGCTGCCGCGCTTTTTTTGCGGGGCCCAGAAGTGAATGCCGCAGGAGGAATACCGCGGAACGAAACATCCTTCAGCCGTCAGCGACACGCCTATCTTTCCGGCGTTCAGAAATCCGTTGACGTGGTTCCAGGCCTGCTCAGACATCACCTGCTGATGCCCGGACAGCTCGCAGCTTTCTTCACGCGCCTCTTCGTTCATCAACCGCTGCACGAACGAAACAGTCTGTTCCAGCGCTTCCAGCGCCACCGCGTGAAGGATATCATTGACCATGGTTTCCCCCCGCTTAGAGGCGTCCCTTATGGCTTCTTCGACTTCCGTCCCGACAGTGACGGCATAGGCGCCAAGGGCTACCCATTTATCCGGAGGGCTGATCATCATTTCAGGCGGGATCTTGTCCTTCTGCTGCGCGTCGTAGACGGCGGCGGGGTGAATGAACGGCTGCAGCCGCCTGCTTTCACGCAGCACTTCCTCTTCCAGCTGCGCGGTGACAGCGGTGATGCGGGTCGTCGTCTTCAGGATCCGGATGATCTCCCGCGAGCGGCAGTTGATCCGGAAGTTCTTTATCTTTTTCACGGTTATTTTGCTTTGGCCGTTTTCCCGAAGGACTGCACGCGTTTCTTCTTGCGCTCTTCCCACTCGTACACGATGGGGCTGCACACGTAAATGGAAGAATAGGTGCCGACGATCGATCCCATGACCATGGCGAACGCGAAATCGTTAATGACCTCGCCGCCCAGGAAATACAGAGAAAGGACCACCGCGAACACCGTTGAGTTGGTTATGATTGTACGCGACAGCGTGTCGTTGATGCTCCGGTTGATGATAGATCCGAAATCTTCCTTGCTGAGGAGTCGCAGGTTCTCACGGATACGGTCGAACACGACTATGGTATCGTTGATCGAAAAGCCGGCGATCGTAAGCAGCGCGGCGATAACGGTAAGGTTTATTTCGCGTCCCAGCATCACGAATATGCCGAACACCACGAGGCAGTCATGGACGATACCGACCACGCCGGCGAATCCCCAGATGCTCGAATGGAACCGGAAGGCCACGTAGATGATGATCCCGATGAACGAGAATATCATCGCGTAAAAAGCCTGCTTGCCCAGATGCCTTCCGACCGCGGGGCCGACGAACTCAACGCGGTCGACTGTCATTGAGTTCTGCTGGAATTTCTCTCTCAACGCGGCAGAGGTCTTCGCGGAGAACGCATCCTCATTAACCCCGGACTGTTTGGCCCTTATGATGACGGAGTTGTGGGAACTTTGCAGTTCGACCTTTCCCAGGCCGATATTGTCGAGCCCGGAACGGACGTCGTCCAGACTGACCGGCTGCGCGAAGGTCACCTGCATCAGAAGCCCGCCGCTGAAGTCGATACCGTAATTCGGGCCGCGGACGATAAGCGACACGATGCTGCCGAGGATCAAAGCTCCCGAGATCGCGAAGAACAGGTAGCGTTTTCCAAGGAAGTCTATTTTTGTATCTTTCAGAAAAGAAAATTGCACGGTATCTCCTCCTATATCTTTATCGTCTCGATGATTCTCTCGCGGAACAGGAACTCATAGATCAGTTTGGTCACGGTGATCGCGGTGAACATGCTGATCGCGATACCGATGGTCAGCGTGACGGCGAATCCCTTAATGGGCCCCGTGCCGAACTGGAACAGGAAAATGGCGGCGATCAGCGTCGTCAGGTTCGAGTCCAGGATGGTCGTAAATGCCTTCTGGTAACCGGCGTCCAGCGCGAGCCGTGCCGTTTTTCGCGCGGCCAGCTCTTCGCGGATACGTTCAAGGATAAGGACGTTGGCATCAACGGCCATACCCAGCGTCAGCGCGATACCCGCGATGCCGGGCAGCGTCAGCGTGAAGTGGAAATAGGCCATGACTCCCATCAGTATGAACAGGTTGAGGAAAAGCGCCACGTTCGCGATCATGCCCGATGCCCCGTAGTATACCGCCATGAAAAGCCCTACCACAGCGCAGCCGACCAGAGAGGCGATTATGCCGGCCTTGATGGAATCTTCGCCCAGTGAAGGCCCTACGGTACGTTCTTCGATGATCCTGACCGGCGCGGGCAGCGCGCCAGCGCGAAGCACCGTCGCGAGCAGGCGGGCGTCTTCCATCGTGAAGTTGCCTTCGATGATCGCCTTGCCGTCCGGGATGCTTGACCGGATAACAGGAGCCGACTGCACGATGCCGTCAAGCACGATGGCAAGGTTGCGTTCGATGTTCGCCTCGGTAACGGCCGCGAACAGGCGCGCGCCGTCTTTATTGAACTCGATGGCAACGTTAGGGTAACCGAAATCGCCGCCAAGCTCGACTTTCGCGTTCACCAGGTAGGCGCCGGTAAGTTCAGGCGTCGATTTCACCAGGAAATACTGGTTTTCCTTCCCCTGGAGTATTTCCAATCCCTGCGGGACAAGCTTCGCGATCTCGGGATATGACTTAAGTTCTTCGATCGTCGCGTTCTTCTTGCGCAGCTGTTCGGTAACGTCGTTGATGACCGTGCTGTTGTTCTCTACCAGGCGGAATTCCAGGAGCGCCGTTTTGCCGATCAGGTCCTTGGCGCGGCCCGGGTCTTTGATGCCCGGCAGCTGCACCACGATCCAGTGGTCTCCCTGGCGGGCGATGAGAGGTTCCGCGACGCCGAACTGGTCGACGCGGTTGCGGACGATCTCGATGGCGCGGTCGATGGCGTCTCTGACGTTCATGGCGGGATCAAGCTTTGAGGCGTCAAGCTCCAGCAGGAGATGCGTACCCCCGCGGAGGTCCAGGCCGAGGTTCAGCACTTTCCCAAGCTTCTTGTCCTTCATCTTCTCCATCTGTTCTCTTTCCTGAGGCGTTGAGCGGTACCAGTCCCAGGTCGGGTACAGGAAGTAGCAGGACAACCCCAGCAACAGCACAGTGATGATGGTTTTGATCTGCAGTTTTGTCATCAGAGCAGTTTCCTTTCGTTTATGATTAGTTCGAAACTACATTTCAGGAATTTCGCGGCGCGGCGGCACATGATCATGCGCGACATGAATATCTCGAAATACTCCATCACCTGGGACACGCGCGTGTCGATCGTCAGGTCCAGCGTGATGATCCTCCGGTGGTTGTCCACTTTAAGGAACGAACGTTCCGCGGCGAAATTGACCCGGTCATGGATGTCAACCGCGATCATGGTCGGGTTCCTGACGCGGCCCTTGTGCACGTCCGACTTGTCTCCGAGGATCAGAGCGGCGGCCACCGGATTTATCGGTTCCCCGATCTCCTCCTCGTGATTGCCGATGGCGGAAATGATCAGCGCGACCTCGTCCGGCGTCGCGCCCATCTGGTTCAGTATCCTCATGGCGATCAGCGCGGCCGACTGCCCGTGGTCCTGCCGGTTCACGACGTTGCCTATATCGTGCAGATAACCCGCGATGCCCGCGAGTTCTGGCAGAGGGTCCGGATACTCCAGCTGCTTAAGGGTCGCGTGGGCCATTGAAGCGACCATGCCGACATGTCGGAATCCATGTTCGGTATACCCGACCGCTCCAAGATAATCGTTCGCGGCTTCGATGAAATTATTGACCAGCTGGTTTTTTTTCACGTCTTCCAGCGTGATGCCGGAATACCGGTGATGAGTGTTATTCATTGTTCGGGAAAAGGGTACGACCGGGGACTGTTGCCGCTCAATGGCAGCCGCGGCGAAAACTACTTCGTTTCGGCGGGCGCCGCAGGAACGTCCGGCGCAACGACAGTGCTGATGGCGCTGCGGGCGATCTGCACCTTGACGTTCTCCGCGATCCTGACCTCAAGGATGTCGCCGCGCACCGCGACGACCGTGCCATACAGCCCGCCGGTAGTAACAATGCGTTCGTCTTTCTTTATGGCATTCAGCAGCTGCTGGTGTTCCTTTGCCTTTTTCTGTTGAGGGCGTATGAGGAAGAAATAGAATATGACGAAGATAAGAATGAGAGGAAGGAACTGTCCAAGCGGATTACCCGCCGCCGCCGCGTTGTCCGCCGCGGCCGCCTGCGAAGCCGCCATTGCCAGAGTCCCGAACGTACCTGAAGCAGCTGAAACGGTCTTTTTGATCATGCTCATCGGCGCTTTCTCTCCCTTGATGGAGCGACCGGCGGTCAGTTTTCGAGTTTCAGCCATCGGGACATGAATTCCCGCTTGGCTTCGCGAAAGCGGTCCGCGCTGATCGCGTTCCGTATTTTATCAAGCAATTGTAGCATAAAATGTATATTGTGTAAAGATAAAAGCCGCAGGGCCAGCAGCTCCTGCGCCCTGAACAGATGGTTCAGATAGGCGCGGCTGTACCGCTTGCAGACCGGACAGCCGCATTCCGCGTCGAGCGGCCCGAGATC
Source organism: uncultured Elusimicrobiales bacterium (assembly GCA_964577205.1). Classification (GTDB taxonomy): domain Bacteria; phylum Elusimicrobiota; class Endomicrobiia; order Endomicrobiales; family CAIRNS01; genus CAZNYG01. The sequence goes on from CAZNYG010000003.1 coordinate 27,765, forward strand.
ACTCAGGTATTCCGCGTTCTTTATGTTGACTTTCCCGCCCGAGGTGAATGCCTGCCCGTTCCTCCCGTTCCGGGTGGGCAGCACGCAGTCGAACATATCGATGCCCCGTTCAACGGCCTCCCAGATATCTTCCGGCATGCCGACACCCATGAGATAATGCGGGCGGCCGGCGGGCAAAAGAGGGACCGTGGCTTCAAGAACGGCCGCCATCTCGTCTTTGGGTTCCCCCACCGAAAGGCCTCCCAGCGCGTAGCCCGGGAACCCGATCTCTATCATGCGTTCGGCGCTTTCCCTGCGCAGGTCCGGATAGACAGACCCCTGAAGAATGCCGAAAAGAAGCTGTCCCGCGGGTGATTTTTCTTCCAGCGAGGTAAAGGAGTCCATGCAGCGGCGCGCCCATCTAACGCTGAGATCCATAGAGCGGCGCGCGTATTCGTACGTGCACGGATATGGCGGGCATTCGTCAAAACACATGATGATGTCAGCCCCGATATCCTTCTGCACCAGCATAGATCTTTCCGGGGTGAAAAGGTGAAGGGAACCGTCTATGTGGGAACGGAACTCCACTCCGTCCTCGCTGATGCGGCGCAGCGTGGCCAGGCTGAAGATCTGGAAACCGCCGGAATCGGTGAGCATGGGCCTGTTCCATCCGTTGAAACGCTGTATCCCCCCGGCCTTAGCGATAATATCCGTTCCCGGACGAAGATAAAGATGATAAGAATTCGCGAGAATGATCTCGGCGCCGGCCTGTTCCAGCTCTTCCTGCGAGACGCTTTTGACCGATCCCTGCGTCCCTACCGGCATGAAAACGGGCGTTTCAACGGTACCGCGGGCGGTATGCAGGCGGCCGCGGCGCGCAGCGCATTGTGACGACGAGGACAACAGTTCAAACGTGCCCGGCGCCGGAAGGACGCTCATAGGAACTTGTCCCTGTTGATGAAAAGGATGAATTCACATCCGAGCGCGCGGCTGGCTTTACGGCAGAACTTTGTGCGGGCGAGGAATATCTCGAAGTACTCCATGACGGGACAATGCTCGGTATCAATGGAAAGGTCAAGGCTGATGGTCTTTTTTTCCCGGTCTACGCGGAGGCTCGCGTTCTGGCAGGCGTAGTTCACCCGCGCGTGGGTATCGAGTGAAGGGAGATCGCTGGACCGCACCCGTTCATGGTGGACGTCCGTCTTGTCTCCAAGGATAACCGCGGCGGCGAGCGGCGTCGGCGGTTCGATATCCTTGTCCTCATGGCTGCCGATCGCGCTGATGATCTTGAAAAGGTCCGGGTACGCAACGCCGACGCGCTCAAGGATCTCAAGGGTCAGGACAGCCCCGGTCTGGGCATGGTCCGTCCGGCAGATCGCGTTGCCTATATCGTGCAGGTATCCCGCGACGCGGGCGAGTTCGCAGTCCCTCTCGGGATATCCGAGCGACTTCATGACATCCGCGGCAATAACGGAAGTGAACCGCGCGTGACGCGGCCCGTGTTCTTTATAGCCCATCGCGGCGAAATTGTTGTCGGCCGTGCGCAGGTACGACTGCGCTTCGGCATCGTTCACGATAGTATCGAAAATGGGATCGCTCATGCCGAGCCCTTTTTCTCGTCCAGGAAATGCACGTTCGTCAGATACAATCCTTCGGTAGTGTAGCGGCTGTCCGAGAGGGCGACCGCCTTAAGGACTTTTTCCGTGCCGTCGTGCGTGCTGAAGATGATGTCGAAAGCTTCGCCCGTCATCAGCCGGTATCTGCCTTCGATAAGCGCCCCCTTTCGGGAAATATCGCAGACGACGAAGGAACGGGCGAACTCCGGGCGGGAACCGCTGCGGATGCGGAATCCTTTCGCCACCTCGCGGCTCAATGAGAACCTTAGGCAAGTTCTGCGTTCGGCGCCCGCGTACTCGTTCTCCCTTTCCATCAGTTCCCCCCAGGATTCGAACACCTGGTTGCGTCCCATGCGTTTTGCCCAGTACAGCGCGTCGTCTGCAGCGAGAAGAAGGCTTTCCGCCGCCTTTGTGTTCTCCGGGAAATAGGCGATGCCCGCGCTGAAAGTTATCGGGATGAACATGGTGCGTTTCGCGCGGTTCCTTACCTCGATCAATTTGACCTTTTCGAGGATGCGCCGCACGATCTCGTGCGTCACTTCGGTATCCTGCTTTTTCAGGAGGATCAGGAATTCGTCGCCACCGTAACGCGCGACCATGTCGATATCGCGGATGCTCTCTTTCAGTATGCCGGCAAATTTCCTGAGCACTTCGTTCCCGATAAAGTGGCCGTACGTGTCGTTGACGACCTTGAAATTGTCTATATCTATCAGCACGAGGGCGAATTTTTCCTTGTACCTTACCGCGTAGCGCGTCATAAGGCACAGGTGCGCGTAGAATCCGCGGTAGTTCTCGATGCCGGTCATCACGTCCGTTTTCAGTTCCCTGCGCTGCTTATCGACCGTGTCGACGTAATAGCCGATAACGCCGCCGAGGAACAGATAACTGATGACCCGCAGGAACGTCCCCTGCCTGACCAGTTCCTGGTACTGCATATCCGTATACGCATGCACCTCTCCAAGAAAGATCAGGGAGGAAACCGCGGCGACCGCCATGCCGCCCCTGAACCCGAAACCCAGCGCTCCCACGGCAATTACCAGCATGTACAGGTATCCCAGGGATATGCCGAAAGACTGGGTCATCAGCCGCAGTTGATGAAGCGACGCCAGGCAAACGGCGATAACACCGATTATCAGCGGGAGGCGGTAACGGTCGATAAAACGAACGAAGGATTCGATCATGGCTTTTTAACAAAAATGACTTTTAAGGAATAACGGCGCTGCCGGAGAAAGGCCCATTATTATACTATTTTTATGCGCCTGTTATCAAAGGATCAGCATGGCGTCGCCGTAAGAGAAAAAGCGGTATTTCAGGGCGATCGCCTCTCGATACGCTTCGAACAGCCGTTCTTTCCCGGCGAAGGCCGCCGTCATCATGAGCGGGGACGAGTGCGGAAAATGGAAATTGGTTATCATGGCGTCGACCGCCCTGAACGCGTACCCGGGATGGATGAAGATCGACGTATCACCCGAACAGCTTCCGTCCGGAAACGGTTCCCGTCCCGCGGCCGACTCGAGCGCGCGCACGGACGTGGTGCCCGCCGCGAAAACCCTTCCCCCGCGCGCCCCGCAGGCGGCGATCGTTTCGCGCGCGTTCCTTTCGATGCGGAAGGATTCCGGAAGCATCGCGTGCAGGCGCACGTCCCGGGACGTGATCGGACGGAACGTGCCCCATCCGACATGGAGAGTTATCTCTTCGATCGTCACGCCCCTGCCGCGCAGGGACGCCAGAAGCTCAGGCGTAAAATGAAGCCCCGCGGTAGGGGCGGCTATCGATCCTTTTTCCCGGGCATAAACGGTCTGATAACGCTCGCGGTCCCGCGCGGGCTGTCCGGGATCCTCTCCTTTCCTTTTGATATATGGGGGCAGAGGCATTCTTCCGTGGGCCTCAAGGACTGCCGCCAGCGGACCGCCAATGATATCGACAAGCACGGCCCCGTCATCCCGCCGGGCACCGACAACGGCTTTCATGCCGTCCGGGAACAGAACTTCCGTCCCCTCGGGCAGGAACGGCCTGATCAGAGCCGCATACCGCCCCGTATCCTCAGGCCGTTCCGGTTCAAGGAAAAGCGCTTCAACCCTGCCTCCAGTGACCTTCCTGCCGAAAAGGCGCACGGGTATCACGCGCGTCCGGTTGATGACCAGACAGTCGCGTTCGGTCATGTAACGCCCGATATCCCGGAAATGACAATGTTCCGGAGCCTTTTTAGCCCGGTCGAGGACAAGCAGGCGGGAACCATCCCGTTCAGCGCTCGGCTGCTGGGCGATCAGGTCCGCCGGGACGTCGAACGCGTACGTCTCAAGATCACAGTCCCCCGGGATCATGCCGTCCTGCCCGGTCATATCTCCGCCGCCCGCCGTATTATTCTTCCCATCGCTCAATGACCGTGCCGGGATAGTAGTGATCAAGTATCTTTCGGTAATCATGCCCCCTGTCGGCCATCTCCCGCGCACCCCACTGGCAAAGGCCGACGCCGTGCCCCCACCCGCGTCCTTCAAACCGGTACGATCCCCCTTCTTTTTTGATCCGCAGTATATACGTGCTCCTGATGACGTCGGGGCTGACTGCCATGCGGAATTTCGCGGCATTCATTGTCACCGTTCCTTTGTCATGGCTTACCACGATGTTTCTGACCCGCCCCGACCGGGTCGAACCAGATATCCTTATGCTCAGGATTTTTCCGATATCGTATCCCGCGTTGTTCAGCCTTTTCTGGATAGCGTCCCGGCCAAGCGTTCTGGCCCAGCCGTTATGCGGGCTTTTACCGCAATAGGGATCCTTAACGCCGAGGAGGTACGCGGGCGCCTTCTGTTCCCATTTCCAGACATCGTTCGGGTTCTCGGTACGGCCTCCGCACGACGCGTGAAAAAGCGTCTGGGCCAGCTCCCCGTTGAAGGTCAGCACTTCGCCGCGGGTATCCTCGACCGCCCGGTTGCACAGCTCGTCTTCCGCTTCCATGCCTCCGTATACCTGGCAATGCGTTCGCGAGCATACATCGAACCCTTCCTGCCCGTGCTTTCTCAGATTGCGCATCGCGTACGAGCGGCTTATGACCGCCTGGACCTTCAACGCTTCCGGCGGCCAGCCCGGATCGGCTTCCATTTTAAGGATGCCGCGCAGATAGTCCTCAAAGCCCAGTTCATTGACAACGGTGATCGCTCCGTTGCGGCACATGACGAGTATGCTGTCCCGGTACCGATGCCCGTTGATCCTTATGCTTTTTCCGTCCTCCCCCGGGACGAGACGGACGGGAGACGCGTACATGTCGCCCTCTATAATGATCAGGTTGTCGTGACAGCGGATGATCGTATCATCCATCGGCGTAATATCTTTCCGTGTCCCGCTGCTCAGTTCGAAAAGATAGTACGGGCCCTGGCAGCTCAAATTGAACGAGGGGACATTGACCAGCAGCCCGACCCTTACAATTGTTTCAGGCATCCGGCGCGCGGGCGCCGGACGGGCGGCGGCGAGCATCAGCAAACCGATGCAAATGACCCTGAGCGTTCTTTTCATTTTGATCGGGAAATCCTTTCTTCCCTCGAAAAACTGCAGCCGCAGTATTTCTGCATGTATGATCCCGCGTCACGCGCGGCCTTTTTCCCCTCGTAGAAACGCGCCCGGAAATCCCGGTACACGAACGTCACGCCTTCCTGCCGGGCGCATTCTTCTCCGATGGAATTGACCAGCCCGTGTTTCTGGTAGGGGCTCGCCAGAAGCGTGGTTGAAAAATGTGAAAATCCTTCTTCGCGGGCCCTGCGGGCCGTTGCGGAAAGCCGCAGCCGGTAACAGAAAGCGCACCGGCCCGGGACATCTGCCGGCGCGGTCGCGAGCCATTGTTCCGGGGTCATCAAGCCGCCGACTATAAGACCGATCGAGCGTTCTGACAGATAGCGTTCCAGCGAAGAGAAGCGAAGCCGGTGCTCTTCCTCCGGATGTATGTTGGGATTGAACCAGAAACCGGTCAGGGGATGATCCGCGGAGAATCCGTCAACGACCGACGGCGAACAGGGAGCGCAGCAATGATGCAGCAATAATGTATCCATATCTTGTGATCAAACGCCTTTATCTTGCGCCTTTTTAGAATAATTCATTCTGCGTTGTTCCGTTTTTGCGGGGTTTCAGCCCCAGATGATCGTACGCGTGTTCCGTAACCACGCGCCCCCGAGGGGTACGGGCTATGAAACCGCACTGTATAAGGAACGGTTCATAGACGTCGGTAATTGTATCCACTTCTTCTGAAACGGCTACAGCCAGCGTATCCACGCCGACCGGCCCGCCAGAGAATTTTTCAATGATCGCCCTCAGTATCAGGCGGTCCATCTTATCCAGTCCCGCGGCATCCACTTCCAGGGCTTCAAGAGCCTCGGCGGCAATAGTTCTCGTGATCCTGCCGTCGCCTTTTACCACGGCGAAATCCCTTACGCGGCGGAGCAGGCGGTTCACGATGCGGGGCGTGCCGCGCGAACGGCGCGCGATCTCCTCCGTTCCCTTTTCGTCGATCTCCACCCGCAGCAGGCCGCAAGAACGCCGGACGATCCTCACCAGCTCGTCCGGTTCATAGAAATTCAGGTGGCTTATGATGCCGAAACGGTCCCGTAGCGGGCTGGAAAGAAGCCCCGCGCGGGTAGTCGCGCCTATAAGAGTGAAACGGGGTATAGGCAGCTTTATCGTCTTTGCCGCCGGCCCCTGACCGATAATAATGTCCAGCTCGTAGTCTTCCATCGCCGGATACAGCGCTTCCTCCACGAGGTGGTTCATCCTGTGGATCTCGTCAATAAAAAAGATATCGCCCTGCGAGAGGTTCGTCAGGATCGCGGCAAGGTCGCCCACCCTTTCCAGCACGGGGCCGGACGTCGAGCGCATATTCCCTCCCATCTCGCGGGAAATGATATGCGCCAGCGTGGTTTTCCCGAGGCCCGGAGGAGCATAGAACAGGCAGTGGTCCAGCGCCTCTTCGCGCCTCCTGGCCGCCTCGATGAATACCCTGAGGTTTTTCTTCAGTTTTTCCTGGCCGATGAAATCGTCCAGGATCTGAGGCCTCAGGGTGTTTTCCAGCCTCGTTTCTTCGGCAACGGCCTCAGGCGAGATGATGCGTTCGATATCTTTTTCTTCCATGGTCCTATAAATGCGCCAGCGAACGGCGTATGATGTCCTCCACCGCGGTTACACCGGAATCCGCGGCCGCCTTTTCCACAGCTTCGCGGGCCTGCGACTCCCGGTACCCGAGAGCGATGAGCCCGGCTACCGCTTCCGCCGCCGGCGACGCGGCGGCAACCCGTTCCCATTTTTCCTTGCCGGCGAAAGTTATCCCGCCGATCTTATCCTTCAGCGCCGCGGCGAGCTTCTCCGCGGTCTTACGGGTGAAACCGAATATCCCTGTCAGCGCCGCGAGGTCCCGGCCCATCACCGCGCGCCGGAAATCAGGCAGCGACTTTGTTACCTTATCGAGATAATCAAGCGCTTTTTTTGCGCCCGCTCCGGGGACTTCTTCCTTCAACAGCGTGAAGATATCGCGCTCTTCCTTCGTCAGAAAACCGTAAAAAGTGGTGCTGCCCCCATACATGGCCGTGGATTCCATGATAAAAAGCTTGACCTCCGTTCCCGCATGAGGAAGCTTCTCGGCAGTGGAAAGAGGGACCACGACCTTATAGCCCACGCCGTTCACATCCACAATGGCGTGATCCATTCCCTTATCGTCCAGTATCCCGCGCAAATAATAAATCATTTAGAGATCCCAATGGAGCTTATCAGCTTATCAGCTCATCGGCTCATGAGCTCTATCGCTTACTGTCCCATTTCCTCGTATGAATGTGGCAGATGGCCATGGCGACGGCGTCTGCGGCATCATCGGGACGCGGGATATCTTTAAGGCACAGGAAGGCCTTGACCATGTGCTGCATCTGATGTTTGTCGGCGGAACCGTACCCGGTCAGGGACATCTTGATGTGCCTCGGATTGTACTCGAACACGGGAAGATCTTCCAGCGCCGCCGCCACAAGGAGGGCGCCGCGCGCCTGCCCGACGGAAGCCACGGTGCGGGCTTCCTTGGCAAAGAACAGTTCTTCTATCGCCATTTCCCGCGGCTGGTGTTTACGGATGATCTGTCGGAGAGTAAGATGAATGGTTTTCAGGCGTTCGATCAGGGGCTGTTCCGGCGTGGTCTTGACACACCCGTACTCGACAAGCGACAGGCGGTCGCGCCCTTCGGCCTTAACCACGCCCCACCCGGTCATCGATAAGCCCGGATCCACGCCGAGAACGATCATTATTTCTGCGCGTTCTCCATGGCCTCCATCTCTTCGCGGGAGATGTCGAAGTTGGCGAACACGTTCTTTACGTCGTCGTGTTCTTCCAGCCCTTCCATGAGCTTTATCATCTGTTCCGCGTCTTTGCCGGTCAGCTTGATGTACGTCTGGGGCTGCAGCGAGACCTCGGCCGACGCTATGGGCACGTTCTTCTCTTCAAGCCCTTTTTTCACCTTCTCGAAATCCTCGGGCGTTACGAATATCTCGAACAGGTCGTCATCGTCCGTGCTCACGTCCTCGGCGCCCAGTTCAAGGGCCATGTCCATGAGCGTGTCTTCTTCCGATTTGCTCTTTTCTACGCCTATGTATCCCTTCTTGGAGAACATCCACGACACACACCCGGACTCGCCGAGGTTGCCGCCGTGGCTCGAGAAGATCTTCCGGATCTCTGAAGCGGTACGGTTCTTGTTGTCCGTGGTTATTTCAACCATCAGCGCGACGCCAGCCGGGCCGTACCCCTCATACATCATTTCTTCGTACATGGCCCCCGGCAGCTCGCCGGTACCGCGCTGGAGCGCCTTTTTAATGTTATCTACGGGCATGTTGGCTTCGCGGGCCGATTCCATCGCTTTGCGCAGGCGGGAATTATTTTCAGGATTGCCGCCGCCCTCGCGCGCGGCTACAACTATTTCACGGATGATCTTTGTGAATATTTTCCCCCTCTTCGCGTCGATGATCGCTTTTTTGTGTTTGATCCCCGCCCATTTTGAATGCCCTGACATTTCACGGCCTCCCGGTCAAATAATAACGTTCATTGGTTCACTGGTTCATTTTACAAAAAATAGGCTTTTATTACAAGGAGATTTGGGTTATACAAAAAACCCCGGCTTCTGGATGATCTTTGCCGGCGTCACCTGATGACCGCGATCTTCCCGGTCTTCTTTCTTCCGGCGCCATCCGTGATGTGATACAGATACACGCCGCTGGCCGCCCTTTTCCCGGCATCGTTGGCCGCGGGCCACACGATGAGGCCGTCCCCGTCATCATCGGTTCCCTTCCATGCCAGTTCGCCCGCGACGGTATATATCTTCAGTTCCGCTCCCGGGGACAGACGGCTGAAGGACATTCCTGCGGCCCGGTCATAATACCCGCCCGAACGCGGCCTGTACGGATTCGGGTAAACAACTACCCTGCCGAGATCGCTGTTTTCGGCCGCTTCGCCGTGAGTGCCGAAACGCTGAATGCTGTAATTCACGAAATCGCTGGTCGCCGCCATCGTAAAGGGATCCAGCGTCATAGAACCGACAAGCGACCCGCCGGCGCCGTAAAAACGAACGATGCGCGCGTTCGCGGAAGGATTGAAACAGACGCAGGTGCGGATCCCGTACTTCAAGAATACCGCGTAAGAGCTGCAATCGGCGCGCACGCTCGTATCGACCGTGCCAATACGGTTGAAAACGTGTATCCAGTGATACAGAAAGCTCTGAGAGCTGCCTTCGTCGTGGACGACCGATCCGGAATACTTCGCCAGCGCCCTGGCCGGATTGTACAGCGCCTGATAACGCCAGATTAGAGGGATCCAGCCCGGCGCGTTCTCTTCCTGGGATCCGTTCTCGCTGATCATCGTTTCGTAATCGTGTCTCACGTACGCGGGGTTATCTCCGAGGTAGAGCATCGAAGGATTGAGCGGGATATACTGAATGCCGTGCAGCCACTCGACTTCGGTCGGCGGCATGCTTCCCATATCCCACCATACTTCACTGGTTATTTTTCCGCCGAAAAGCACGCCGACGGCGTTGTGCGCGTATCCGCTCCCGTACGTACTGAGAGAAGCGTCCGCGTGGTCACGGTTGAAATAGTATTCCCTGATCGCGCTCGCCTCGGTGACGTATCCCCAGATACCAAGGTCCCGCCAGGTATCGTTGCCCGAGGCAAGCCCCCACAGATAGACCGCGGCCCAGCTGTTCATCGCTTCGGACGATGATTCCTGGTCGTTACCGTCCTCGCTGTCGGCGCTGAAGCCGCTGCACCATGAATGCCCTTCATAGGGATCGAACGTCCGCAGGAACGGGAACAGCGGATCGTTCCGGTAAGGCGAAGCATATGAACGGATAAGAAGCTCCACCATCGGCCCGTAACGGGTGACAAAGTCCCGGTCATGCAGCCCGAGCAGGGCGGCGGCGTAAACGAAATATCCCAGGTGAAAATGCTGATCGTTAAAGTTCTGGGAACCGTACTCGGTATCGAACCCTATCAGGCCGCCCCAGGCCGCGTCATAGTAGAAGAAACGGTTCGATTCGCCCGGCGTATAGGTGAACCAGTCTTCAAGATCGCCCCGCACAAGATGTTTCAGCGAATTAAAGGCCGCTGTATCGCCGGCCTGCGACGCGATAGGAACAAGGTTCGCCATTTTCGAAAGTTCCTTGCCGTGCGAGTATGTGGCGGCGGACAGGAATGCCTGGTTCCTGTCGGCATTCAGAAGAGATTTCAGTGTGCCCGCGTCATAGCTGCCTCTCCCCGGCAGGCAGGGAAGAATGCCGTTGAAAGGAAGGGTTACCGTGAAAGCGTTGCCTTCGACAAGTTTCATCGTCCCGCGAAGGGTCGAAAATGTCCGTGGAAGAAAGGAAAGGCCGGCCGCGTTCTTCCACTGATGCGGGAAAAGGGCAAGGACCGGTTTATCCGAGACAGCGTCATCGCGCATTTTTGCGGTATCTGCTGTAAAATGCGTGGTCACGGCCGCCGCGGCCTCATCGACCGCCCAGCTAACACGCGTCCCGGTGATGAACGCGTAAGCGTTCCGGTAATGATCATCCAGCGAATCCTGCGTCCCGATCGGCGCGATGGAAAGATACCGTTTGCCGGCTGGAAGCGTCATATTGACGACATAGCCGGGATATGCGGCGTTCATTCTGAAAACCGTCCCCGGAGGAGCGTAGATCCCGTACCAGGTAACAGCCCCGCCATGGGATGGGCCCAGGGCCGCCTTCAGCGCGATATGATCGCCCGTGTACCCGCCTGATCCTATGGTATTACCGTCCGGATCAAAGATCGACATCTGGCCCCACCCTGGATCCCAGCTGTAAGGGAAAACGATCTGAGGATCGACGCTCTCCGAGAACGTGAAATACGTATAGAACAGCCCGTGGCCGAACAGCGCTGAAAAATACTGCGCGGGCGCGCTGCCCGATCTCCATGTAGCGGTGACCGTCCAGTCGCTGTAACCGTCGCACCGCGCGTCCGCAGCCGTCAAAGGCGAGGTCACAGGGCCGCCGTTGTTCCCCTGGATCAGCAGCTGCTGGCGGAAAGGAGGGGCGTCTTCGTAGCCGTTATATATGACATGAGAAGAAGGATATGCGGGCTGGGGCACCCCCATTATAAGGCCGTTTATGTCGCACCGGTAACTGAGAGGAAAGGCGAACATCCTGCGCGACCCGGTGTGCGACGGCTCAACGGCGCAGGTACTGATGAGCGAGGTCCACCAGTCGTTCGTGGGGATCGGCGCCTGTACCGCCGATGTCCTGTGCAGAGGTTTTGCCGCAGGGCCGGTTTTTCCCGGAGGAAGCGAATCGGTATAACTCCCGCCGCCCGCGGGGACCGTTGCCCCGTGAACGGGGCCGGCGATTGCCGTAACTGCGATAAGAATAACGGCTGCCGGTATAAAAAATTTCATCGTGCGTTTTCGCGCGCGGGGGATTCTGGATGACATGGAATGATGATACCGTTTTTGCCTCCGTTCTGTCAAATTGAAAAAAGGACAGGATCATTGATCCTGTCCTTTCATCTTAAACAACGCACACTGACCGCGAAAAGCTATTTTCTAACTTTTCTCCCGGCATACCTGACCAAACCGAGCAATCCGCTGCCTATCAGCATAAGGCTCCCCGGTTCCGGCACAGGTGAGGAGCTCCCCGGTTCCGGCTCGGGCGAGGAATAATTCCCTTTTAACACCGAATCTTTCAGAAAAATGCCGTCAGGAACAAGCGCCTGCGTATCCCAAACAGCAACCTCCAGCTTCCAGTTGTTATTGTTTGAAATGCTGTTTAAGACATCTCCCTCTATAGCGAAGACATCGGTTTCCCAGCCTTCTAACAGTGGACTGGCGCTCAGCTTGCCGATCTGGTAGCACTGATTGCCTCCAACCAGCCACAATTCACGATTCAGCCGACTGGACGCATTCCCGCTGTGCGTAATGCTCAATGTCACATTGCTCAGTGTCGATCCGTTGGGGATCCCGCCAAGCACATGATCGTAAGTATACGCGTTGGCAAAACTGTTGTGTGTGCCGGTAAGATCCCATGCCATTACGGGGATCAGGCCTTCAAGGCCCTTTTCATCATAGAAATCACACACCAGGGCATGGGCGCTCAAAGCTCCGCTCAGCATAACACCACACAAAGCAATCGTAAGAATAATGCTTTTTTTCATAATATTCATCTCCTCTGTCTTGAAGTAACAAAACAACTCAGGTTTGAACCTTCCCCCGGACAAGTTCATCCTATTAAAAGAAAAAACAGGCGTCAAGTCCCTTTTTTGTCACTATTGAGACTCTCTGCCCTGTTCGATCCCGCCGCCTTGATACCCGCGGCGGTCAATGGCCGTACAAACGCGCCTGAAGCCAGGCGCTCATCTGCCCGATATTCCGCCTTTTTTCCTTATCCTCTCCGCGATCTTGAGTTCCAATATGTATTTCTTGAGGTCCTTTTCGGCCATTTGGATATCCAGATCGCCTTTCTTTCTCTTGAGAGCTTCCTGAGCGGTTTTCACGGCTTCTTCCGCCCTGGTTCTCTCGATCTCGTCCGAGCGTATCGCGAAATCGGCGAGGACCGTCAATTTGTTCTCAGAGATATCGACGAATCCTCCGGTCACGGTGATCGAAGTCCTTTCGCCGCCTTGCGTTATCACGATCTCGCCTTCGGTCAATTTCGTGAAAAGCGGAGTATGATCGGGCAGCACAGTTATTTCCCCCCGGGCCCCGGGCAGCGTCACGCTCTCTGCTTCGTTCTTAAAAACGCTCCCTTCGGGAGAGATGATATCAAGCGCGATCGTTCTTGCCATTATTTCGTGCCTTTTTTAACCGCTTCCTCTATAGTCCCGACCATGAAGAAGGCCTGTTCCGGCAGGCTGTCATGCCTGCCTTCGATGATCTCCTTGAAGCCCTTTATGGTATCCTGTATCGAAACGTATTTCCCCGGATACCCGGTAAAGGTCTCGGCGACGAACATCGGCTGGGTCAGGAACCGCTGGATCTTTCTCGCCCGGGAGACCGTCAGCTTGTCCTCGTCGGACAGCTCGTCGATGCCGAGAATGGCGATGATGTCCTGCAGGTCTTTGTACCGCTGCAGTATCCTTTTGATCTCGGTGGCGACATCGTAGTGGTCCTTGCCGACTATATTGGGATCAAGGAGACGGGAGGACGATGTCAGCGGGTTCACGGCGGGGTAAAGCCCCTGTTCGGATATCGCGCGGTCAAGAGTGATCGTCGCGTCAAGATGGGCGAAGATCGCGACCGGCGCAGGGTCCGTATAGTCGTCCGCGGGCACATAGATCGCCTGGACCGACGTAATGGAACCTTTGTTGGTCGAGGTGATGCGTTCCTGAAGTTCGCCTATGTCCTGAGCGAGGTTCGGCTGGTAACCGACCGCTGAAGGCATGCGCCCGAGAAGAGCGGAAACCTCGCTGCCGGCCTGCGCGAAACGGAATATGTTATCGATGAAAAGAAGGACGTTCTCGCCTTTGACGTCGCGGAAGTATTCCGCCATCGTCAGCGCCGTAAGCCCCACCCTCAGGCGGTTGCCCGGAGGCTCGTTCATCTGGCCGAACACCATGACGGTCTTGTCCATGACGTCGGCTTCCTTCATTTCCAGCCACAGGTCGGTCCCTTCGCGCGTGCGTTCCCCCACACCGGCGAACACCGAATGGCCTTTATGCACCATCGCTATATTGCGGATCAGCTCTTTCACGACGACTGTTTTTCCCACGCCCGCTCCGCCGAATATCCCTATCTTGCCGCCCTTGGTGAACGGGGATACGAGATCGATGACCTTTATGCCGGTTTCGAGGATCTCAGGTTTCGGGCGCTGCTCGCTCAGGGACGGCGCCGGACGGTGGATGGGCTCGTAGCTGACCCCCGAAGGCACCGGCTGTCCGTCGATCGGCTGGCCCAGCACGTTGAATATCCGGCCAAGCGTGGGCTCGCCCACCGGCACGCGTATGGGCGCGAACGTGCGCGCGGCTTTCGTGCCTCTTTTGAGCCCGAAGGTAGGCCCGAGCGCGATCGCGCGCACTTCGCCGTTCTCAAGCTCGAATTCCGATTCAAGAATGAGCTTTTCGCCGTTCTCAAGAGATATTTCCAGACCTTCATATACACGGGGTATGTCTTCAATGGCGAATCTAAGATCGACTATCGCTCCCTGCACGCGGATGACTTCCCCTTCAACCGTTCTCTGAGTTTCAGTGTTCATAGTTCTCCCCAAAAAGGTGAAGCATAAAGGGCCTCATGTATTTGATCTACGCATTTTGAGCGATGCGTCCGTTCGCCAGATCGAGTATTTCGTTTGTGATCCGTTCCTGCCGGGAACGGTTGTACGAACGCGTCAGGAATTCCGTTATGTCCATGGCGTTATCTTTCGCGCTCTGCATGGCGACCATGCGGGCCGCCTGCTCCGAAGTATATGCCTGTATCAGGCAGTTGTACAGTTTCGTCTCTACGTAATAGGGCAGCAGTTCGTTGAGTATTTCCGTAGTCCCCGGTTCAAAAATGTAATGGATGTCCTCACGCGAGCATTTCGGCACTGTCGCCACCGGGAGCAGGCGAAGGGACGCGGGAGCCTGGATCATCATCGATTTGAACGAGGTGAACAGGACGTCGACGGCATCAACCGCGCCCGACAGGTAATGTTCCCGGGCTACTTTCAGGACCGGGTATATGGCGTTGTAACGGGGGAACGTCGTTCCCATGGCGAACGACGCGAGCAGCCGGTATTCATAGCGCACCGCGAACTTCTCGGCCTTTTTCCCTACGGCGACCACCGCCGTGGCTGCGCGATCGAATTTCGCGAGATCACGGAAAAGGTTCGAGGGCAGCCCGCCGCACAGGCCCTTGTCGGGAGCGGCCACGATCACGAGACGTTTACCCGCGCCTTCTCCCGGCGCGCGCAGACAGGGATGATGGTAATCGCTCAGATCGCAGTTCTCGATGATCTTTTCGACGACCATGGTTATGCGTTCAGCGTACGGCCGGTTGTGTTCGACCGCCGACTGGGCCTTCTTTATCTTAGAGGCGGCGATCATCTCCATTGCCTTGGCTATCTGGGCGATGTTCTGCGCGGTGCGTATGCGTTTTTTAAGCTGCTGAAGGTTTGCCGCCATTCGATGTCCCTTTGCTATGCCGCGATCGTCTTCCTGAACTCTTCCATGGCCGCCTTGAGGGCGTTCAGCATGGTTTCGTCCATTTTCGCGCCCGTGTTCAGCTTTTCCACCAGGTCTTTTCTGTGAGTCCGGATATGGTCGATCAACAGAGCCTCCGTCTCCCGTACCTTATCGGGCTGGATCGTGTCGAAATACCCGTTCGTGGCCGCGAATATGCCGATGATCTCTGACACCTCGTCGTACGGCTTGTACTGCGGCTGTTTCAATACTTCCATGAGCCTGCGCCCGCGTTCGATCCTGCGCAGCGTCGCCTCGTCCAGGTCGCTGCCGAACTGCGCGAAAGCCTGCAGCTCTCGGAACTGCGCGAGTTCGATGCGCAGCGGGCCCGATATCTGTTTCATCGATTTAGACTGGGCCGCGCCGCCGACACGGGATACTGACAGGCCCGCGTTGATGGCCGGACGTATGCCGGAGTTGAAAAGATCCGCTTCGAGGTAGATCTGCCCGTCGGTTATCGAGATGACGTTTGTCGGGATGTAGGCCGATACGTCGTTGGCGAGCGTTTCGATGATCGGCAGAGCGGTCAGCGTGCCGCCGCCGCGCTCGTCGGACATGCGCGAGGCGCGTTCAAGCAGGCGCGAGTGAAGGTAGAAAATGTCTCCGGGGTACGCTTCACGGCCCGCCGGACGGCGGATCAGGAGCGAAAGCTGGCGGTATGCCCACGCGTGTTTCGAAAGGTCGTCGTACACGACCAGGACGTCTTCGCCCCTGTCCATGAAATACTCGCCGATGGCGCAGGCGGTGAAAGGCGCGATATACTGGAGAGCGACCGAGTCTGAAGCGCTGGCGCACACGACGATCGTGTAGGCCATCGCTCCTTCCTCTTCAAGTTTGGCCACCAGGCGCGCGATATTGCCGCGTTTCTGGCCGATGGCGCAATAAACACAGATGACCCGTTTGAGGCCAAGGTCGCATTTTTTCTGGTTTATGATGGTATCGACCGCGATTGCCGTCTTGCCGGTATTGCGGTCGCCGATTATGAGCTCTCGCTGGCCGCGCCCGATAGGCGTCATCGCATCGATGCCCTTGATGCCCGTCTTTATGGGCCGGTCGACTGGACGGCGGTCTATGATGCCCGGAGCGATCTTTTCAAGAGGATACAGTTCCCCACCGGTGTTCTTCAGCTCCTTGACGTCCTGGGGACGGCCGAGGGGATCGCTGACCCTGCCGATCAGAGCGCTTGAAGCTTCGATACCCAGTACCCGGCCGGTCGTCTTCACCGTCATGCCGGTACGGATATCCTCGGTATGGGAAAGCAGGATGATGGACACGTAGTCTTCATCCAGATTCAGGATAAGGCCGCGCGTGCCCTCCTCAAATTCAACTTCTTCGCCGAACCCGGCGCGGGAGAGGCCCGTCGCGCGGATGATGTCGTCGCCAACCGTGTCGACTACGCCCTGGTTGATGTGTTCGGGCCTTAATTCTACGGTAAAAAGCCTTTGTTCGATGTTTTTCAGGAATTCTTCGGGTTTCATAGACGCTCTTTTATCTGTTGATAGGTCCGCTCCAGCGACCCTTTGACTGTTATGTCCGTGATGTCGTCGCCATGCTCGACGCGTATACCTCCGCCCAGCGACGGATCGACGGCATACACGGCATCCAGTCCGGCGTACACACTTCCGATCCGCGCCCGAAGGGAATCTCCCGCGGGTTCTGCGGTCGTTACCGTGACACGGTTAAGTTTGACCTCAAGGCGCAGGAAAAGCAGCAGCCGCCTCAGGTCGGCGCGCGGCAACCGCTCGATGACGCCATGAGCTTCGGCGTCGGCGATCCCGCGGTTTTTGACGATGGCGCGCGCCAGTTCTTTAAGCGTTGCCGTGCTGGCCATGTGAAGCACCCTTTTCCATTTCTCCGGCGGCGCGTTCCAGGATCCGGCCTTTTTCTTCGGCGGTGAACAGCGTCGGCATCATTTCAAGGAGCACCTTGCGCGACAGGTCGAGGGACATGACCTGCACCTGCTTTTCCATCCTGTCCATCTCCGCCGCCGCGAGGGCCTTCGCCTGCTCCATGATGCGTTCCGACTCCGCCTTGGAATCGACGATGATCTTCTGCCTGATCTCTTCGGCCGTGCCGCGGGCCCCTTCGATGATCGACTGCGCTTCCGTCCTTGCCGCTAACAGCACTGCTTTCCTGTTCCTGTCCGTTTCCTCAAGGGACAGCTTCGCCTGGTCGGCGTCGCTCAGGCCCTTCCGGATGCGCTCGCGCCGCTCTTCGAGGGCGCGCCGCAGCGGTTTGTACAGGAATGCCCTGATCAGGAACGCCAGGATCAGGAAATTGATGACTTGCGCGACGAACAACTTAGTTTCAATGCCGAAACTTTGCAGGATTTCCATAGGATTATTTCATAAATGCGAGAATGAGCGAATAAATAGCGATCGCTTCCGCGAACGCCATTCCGAGAAGCATCGCGGGAAGGACTTTGCCGCTGGCTTCCGGATTGCGTCCGATAGCGTCCATTGCCTTAAAGCCGATGAGGCCGATCGCGATCGCGGGGCCGAGCCCGCCGATGGCGATGATGATGCCGCCTGCAAACGTAATGTTCATGATTAATGTTCACCTCCTCCGTGGGATGTTGTCATGATGCTCATAAAGACCATGGTCAGCATTGAGAAGACCAGGGCCTGTATCAAAGCGGTAATGGATTCAAGAACAAGGAACGGGACGGGAGCGATGAAGGCCACAAGCCCCGAAACGGTGGTCAGGACGACCTCACCCGCGAACATGTTGCCGAAAAGACGGAAGGAAAGAGAGATCAGCTTGGTCGCTTCGGAGACGAGTTCAAGAAGGCCGACGAAAAGAAGGACCGGGTTGATCGAGAAGAAACGCGCGAGATAGCCTTTTATGCCCGTGTACTTTACACTCAATATATGTGTCACGACAACGGAAACGGCGGCCAGGGCAAGCGTCTGGTTCAGGTCGCTCGTCGCACCGCGGAACAGGGGGATATGATGGCCTCCGTGATGAGGTATATATTGTATCGTTCCCACACCGGGAAGAAGGGACAGGACGTTCCCCACAAGTATGAACAGGAAGAAACTCGCGAACCAGGGAAAGATCGCCTCGGTGCGTTTTCCGGCGATCGGCTCGGCCATTTCGTGAAAATATTCGATCACGGACTCCATTGTGTTCTGCAGGCGTCCCGGCACCGGGGCAAGGGAGCGGTTCAAGGCAACGATCATCAGGATGATCACGCAGTCAACGGCCGCGGTAGCGATGAGGCTGTCGGTTATGGGAAAACCTGATACGGCCGAGAGAACTTCAGGCTTCAGCTCTATCATCTGATCCTTTGTGTGCGGGTAATTACTAAATTATAAAAGAATTTCTTATTTGTGTCAATGGTTTTTTAGGATTCTGGATATTGTTGGAATTGTTAACAGCTCGTATCACTTGCTCAGGACGCGGTCGATCTCCGCGAGTTTCTCCCGGGCAAGGCTGTTCTCCGGTTCACGTTCCAGAAGACCGGCAAAATCCCGGCGCGCTTCGGTATAACGCCGCATCGCCATGTAAGCCAGCGCGCGGTTCCCCAACGCCGCGACGTTATTTGAGGAAGCGGCCAGCGCGGCCGAATACTGAGCGACGGCAGGCTCCAGGCTGCCGAGCGTGAAATAGACGTTCCCGAGGTAAAGGCGGATCTTTGGATCATCGGGATTCTGTTGCGCGAGCCGCTCCAGCAGCGGCCGGGCTTTTTCCCAGTCCTTTTCCGAAACAGCTTTTTCGGCCCGCGACATCAGCAGGTCTGTTCCATTTACCGCGGGCGCCTTGAACGCGCGGCCCGTCAACGATTCCAGGTTCTTCTTCGCCATGCCGAACGAAGGATCAAGTTCCAGCGCTTTGCCGTAAGCCGCCGCCGCTCCATCCCTGTTGCCGGATATCGCGTGTACGTACCCGAGATTGTTCCACATTTCCTTGTTCCCGGGGAACAGGAGGGTACCCTGTGCAAGAAGAGGAATGAGCGCGCTGCGGTAACGCTGCATGTCCTGAAGCATGATACTCGACATGACAACATAGGCTTCCTGCGAAATAGGGTTGATGTAAAGCGCTCGGGTATATTCCCTCAGGCTCCTTGAAAGATCCCCCTTCTGAGCGAGGACCGTCGCCATATTGAAATAGATCTCGTCGTATCCGGCATTGGCTCGCAGGGATTCCTCGTAATAAGCAAGCGCGCGGGCAATGTCATGAGCGCGGGCACAGGCGTTCGCCAGCTCGTAGTTGTTGTTGACCTCGAACCGCTGGAACCGGTGAGCGGCCTCAAGCTCAGGGATAGCCCGGCGGATATCGTTCTGTTTGGAGAACTTGAATCCCTTGAAATAATGTATCTCGGCTTTCAAATGGCCGATGTATATCATGATGATAAAACCGGCAAAGACGATACCCGCCGCCGCCGCGGCTTTCCGTATGCCATCCTCAAGACGGACCGTTCTTCCGGAGCCGCGCGACAGGCCCGCGAGGATACCGGCGAACCACCAGTAGAGGAATCCCGGGACCGCGAAATGGAGCGAAACGTTGAGAAGATTGTCCGTCAGCATTCCCGCGATCGAAGCGATGAGCGCCATCGCGAGAAGCTTCCTGCCCCTCTCCGCGCCGCGCATGGTCTTGAACGCCGCCGTGAACAGCGTGACAAGAAACCACAGGTATATCCCCATTCCGATCGTGCCCGTCTGTGACCATATCTCGAGCGCCTCGTTATGGGTATTGTTGGCATGGGTGCGGAAATTCCGGTACGCCTCGACAAAAAGGTGACGTCCCTGATAGAAGGGATAGTACAGTTCAAAACATCCCCACCCTTTTCCCAGAACGGGGTTTTCCGCGACCATGTGCCAGGCGCACGACCATATTAGCCGCCGCTGATGCCATGGCGCGTAGTACTCTCCGGCCGCCTTTTTGCTCTCGGCCAGGCGCTCGATGACCGACGGATGATAGCCTTCGACCGGGCTCTTCGGCCAGAACACGGCCGTCAGCAGAAGCGCTGCGGCCGCGATCACGCCCCAGCGGAAGCGTTTCATGAAGAACTGCCGGTCATGGAAAAAGAGCAGCAGGGCGAAAAACAGCATCCCGACGGAAACTCCCAGCCACGATGAACGCGTGAGGGTGCAGAGCATCCCGCCCGCGTAAACCAGAAGAAGCATCCCGTACAGGGCCCGCCTCATCCCTCTTTCCGTCTTCAGAAAGTAAGCGAAGGCGGGCGGGAACAGCAGGACAAGATATGAAGACAGAAAGTTCGGGTTCCCGAACGTGGAAACGCTTCTTCCGCCGAAAGGATTGAGCACTTTGGGCCAGATCAGTTCGACACCCCGGTACTGCAGGATGCCGTAGGCCGCAGCAACGCCTCCGACGATCAGAGGGACATGGACATACAGGGAACGATGATCGTCGTCCGAGTAAAAGGCCGCGATAAAGAAAACGAGGACAACATTGACCAGCAGGAAAAGCCAGCGCTTGCTTCCTTCGCTGAAGATGCTGTAGCGTAGATAGGGTTCATTGACGTTCGCGGCGTATACCGCGATTATCGATAACGTGGCCGCGGCAAAAAAAGCAAGCAGCGGCACGTCAAGCGGCGTGGAGTATACCGTAAGTTTTTTCCCGCGCAGTCCCTGTGCCAGCCAGAGCGCGGCGGCAAGGGCCGTGCAGGAATTGAGGAGCACGATCTGAAAATAGTACGGATTGCGCGTAAGATCGGTGAAGAAAACCAGCGGCGGGACGAGGAGAATGAAAACGATCAGAAAACGAATGGAACGATCCATAATGTATGGTCACCTTGAGCGGAGTTCATTCCGGATGCGGATGCGGCCGCGGCCGCCGCGCGGCGGCGCTGGCTATCGTTGCGGCTGGACGAACATCCTCTGCACGTCGGGATCGTTCGGCGCTGTCTTTCTCAGTTGTTGCCATACTTCGCCCGCTTTATCCATGCGGCCTTTACGCGCGTACACCGTAGCCAGATTCTTAAGTGCGTTGACGGAGTTGGGGCTTAATTCGATCGATCTCTCGTAGTACTTTTCGGCCCCGTCGAGGTCATTGTTCATGTAACGCAGATTCCCGAGGTTCAAGTATGTTTCGGCGTATTCGTCCCTGCGGCGGACGGTCCAGTCTTCCACCCAGGCGTTATGAGGCGGCTGCTTCAATTTCTCAGGGTATTCCAGATGGGCTTTATACACATCCTCGGCCTTGTCCGGCTGGCCCATTTCCTGATGGATCCATGCGATACGATAATAATTCAACGGGAAGATCGGATCGATGGCGCGGTAGCGTTCAAATTGAGCGAGAGCCTTTTGCCATAGCTCCGTTTTCGCATTCTCGTGTTTTGCCGCCGCCGCCATATCCCCTCTATTCCGTGCTTCAGCGGCTTTCCTCTTTTCTTCTTCTCCCCACTTCAGGTAGATGAGGCCCGCCTGATGATGTGACTGCACGTAGTTCGGCGCCAGTTTCCACACGTCGTTGTATTTAGCTACCGCCTTGTCCGGATCGCCGGGAGCCCACCGGTCGTTGTATACGTTGCCCATGAAATAATGCGTCATGATGAACGAAGGGTTTTCCTTCACTACCGTCTCATAGCGTTCCAGCGCTTCCTGCCACCGGGCGGACTTTGAGAAAAAGATCGCCTGGTTGTGTTTCATGTCGCCGTCAAAATAGCCGTAGAACACCAAGACGAACCACACGGCCGCTCCGGCGACAAGGATCTGCAGGGAACGGCGTACGAACAGGGGAAGACGGGAATTTTTGACCGGATTATCCTCATCGGCCTTCAGCGGATCATTGACCGTGAGCCCCACGATCAGGCCTATCATAAGCCACAACATGACCCCGGAAGAAACGAACCGCAGCGAAACGCACACAAGGTTATGCGCCAGCTGAGCGATGACCGCGGTTAGGATGCCCAGCAGGTAATAAGACCTGATGTCGGCCTTTTTCCCTTCAGACTGAGCTTTACTGAATTCCCTGAGGCTCCTGAACCCCATGGTCAAACAGGCAGCCAGCAGTAGAAGGAAGACGCCGAATCCGATGTATCCCTCATCATACCAGACCTCAAGGAACTCGTCTTCCGGATGGTCGGTCTCGGTGTTATGGCGGCCTTCGATAAAGAATATCTGAGGCCTGCGCCAGGAAGGATAGGTCACGTAAAAAGTGCCGAGGCCGGTGCCTATCCAGGGATGCGTCTTGATCATTTCGCAAGTGGAAAGCCATGTAAAAATACGGAACGACGAGCTGTCCGGCCTCCCCTTCAGCTGGTGCGCCATCCCGATACTTACGATGATGATGGTCGCCGCGGCCATCGAGAAAAGTATCTTGCGCAGACGGGCCTTGTTGGCGTGAGAAAAGAACATGACGGCAAGGAACGCGAAAACGATCAGGCCCACCGCGAAACCCAGCCAGGCGCCTTTTGAATAAGTGAAGGCCGTGCAGAAAGCCACCACGCCCCAGAGCAGCAGCAGGGAAAAACGTTTGAAGCGCAGGTAAAAGTCGAGGACGACCGGGCTCATCACCACAAGGAAATCGCCGAAGAAATTCGGGTTCCCGAACGTCGAGAACACGCGCGGGCCGAACGCCCGGCGCCAGATGAAGGGATCAAGGCCGGGTTCAGGAGGCCCGGGGAAGAATTTGTAGTCAAGATACTGCACCACGCCATATACGCCGGTGACCAGCACCGCGGCGATAAGCCATTTGAACAGCCTCCGCAGCGATGCCTCGCTGTTGAACTCGCTGGCGACGATCAGGGCAAGCCCGATATAAATGACCCTGCGCACCAGTTCGTTGGCGCTGGCCAGCGGAAAAGGAGAATGAGTGAATGAGAATATCCCCGAAGCAAGGAACAGCAGCAAAGGAAGGATGGCCGCCAGGTTCTTCCTGAAAAAATCGAATTCGTTCTCGATGGCCTTTATTAGCCAGGCGGCTATAAGGATCGTCCCGCCGATCTGAACGAGGGTTATCTTTATCTGTGCCGAATCGTACGTCTTCAGGTAGAAAGCCACGGCGATCAGAAAGTAGAGCACTGGAAGCCCCGTCGCGATGAGCCTGCTCGTGTAAGAAACAAGTTTCCGGTTCACTGCTGAAGCAACGGTATTCATCTCAGTTCCTTATATCCCCGCACCTTCTCCGCCATCGAAACGCACATAGCCCGTATCTGGGCTACCGCGTCCACGCTTTCATCGCCGGCATATACCAGTTTCCCGCTTCCCGTGTCGATCACGCGGATCGACACAAAATACCTGTCTAAGTACCGCGAAAAAACACCGGTGACCACTTGCCGCGCCCCCGTCATGCTCCCTATCCGGGCCGCGGACTGTTCCGAGACTTCACCGGCCGGCCTGCCAAGCCGTTCCCGCGCCGCGAGCGTCTCTTCGCGTCCGACTACACCCGTACCGGGGATACCGGCGAACGCTTCACGGAAAAAATTGCTGACGATAACTGCATCCGGGGCCGCTGCGTTCTTTGCCGCGAAATCAATGACCGCCACGGTCACGCGCTCCGAGTTCTCTTTAATGCCCTTTTTCACGATCACGGCATCCATCCGGGCTTCCGTCCGCGAACTTCCCGCTTTTCCGAACCGCGCCGCCAGCGTAACGCGGTGAGTGTCCCCCAGATCACCGTAGGGAAGCCAGGCATAATCCAGGCCGAAACGATCGAACAGGAATCCGAATCCTGCCGTAAGATTGACCCGGAGCATCTCACCCATCCCCGGATCATTGAGAAAGTGCCTGTACCCGCACCGCAATGACACGTGAGGGCCGGCGTGGTATTCAAGGCCGGTGCGCAGGACTGACTCCGAATCAAGGTACAATGCCGCCTCGCCGCCCCAGAAAAGGTCTTCCGTCACCATGCGCCCGAAACCAAAATAACCGGCGGTCGGAAGATCGTACCCCTTAACCCGTGGGCCCAGATTCTTGACCCCGAACCCGAACGACCATTTTCCCTTCCCGGGATCATAAAGCCCACCCGCCGAGGCCATCATGCCGCTGCTGGAATTACCATCGATCGTTTCCCGGACGCCTGTAAGCGCCGCGCCCCAGGAAAAATGCCTGCCTGTCTTCATGCCGTACGCACCCTGCAGCAGAAGATCTCCGTATTCAAAGCTGCCTGCTTCCGAGTATCCATCGAGACTGCCGTCAGCGACCGTCCGGGTGATGCTTCCGGAACCAAGCCGGCCGAACGTCCCCGCGAAAACCGCATCGTTTCCGGACATGAAAGCGCACGAGACGAGGCTGTACTGTATGCCCTCCGCGTAGGAAAGATGATTGAACGCGATCTCGCTGCTTCCCATCAAGGGCAGGGCCGCGGGATTCATCGACAGCGACAGGGAAGAGGGTATGGCTTCCATCTCTCCCATGCCTGAAGAACGCGCCGAAGCGCTGATCTTAAGAAATGAAAAAATGCTGGTTCCTGTGGACGATGCGTTTGCTGAAGAATTAAACAGGAATAGGCAGATAAACGACGCTGAAAGAATAGCCTTTGAGGAGTGAAATGTCATGGAAAGGTAATGAGCGCGCGCCAGGTTTAAAAAAAAGCCGGCGATAGGATTTGAACCTACGACCCATCGCTTACGAAGCGATTGCTCTACCACTGAGCTACGCCGGCGCTGTTACGTCCTTGACTGACGGTTTCGGTAAGAGAGAAAAGAGCTCGGGTCATTGCCGCCCGCCTCGCTGCCGGGACGGTTCTTCGAGCAGTTCAATATGCTGGGGGACAGAATCGAACTGTCGACACCAGGTTTTTCAGACCTGTGCTCTACCGACTGAGCTACCCCAGCGTGTATTCAAAAGCATACCCCATCCCAATGGATGAGGCACGCAAAAACGGAACGGTAAAACCTAAAACAAAAATTGTAAAATGATAAATCATCACCGGCTTTTTTTCACTTTCCTGCCTGTTTTACATTTTTCGTTTTTCATTGCCTTTATGTGTTCTGCTGCTGCTTGCGTTCAAAGGCCCGCTTGCCGGCTTCAAAAGCCTCCTCAAGGCGTTCCTTGTTCGACAGTATCGAATCCCTGCCTTCGCTGACGATCTGGGTCGTTTTGGCTTTAATATCGTCACCGATGTTTTCAAGCTTGTCCGTAAGGTCTTCACCCATATCCTTCAGTTTCCGGCGGGTTTCTTTCCCTGAACTTGGAGCGTAAATGATCCCCAGGGCCGCTCCGACCAGGCCGCCGAGAATAAAAGCAAGAATGATCTCTCCGGAATTCCTATCAGACATGTTTCCCTCCTTCGGCTGCGCAACATGTATCATTACAGCTTACTTTCCCCGCGGGCTCAGGCGCGCGGTTCTTTTGCGAGCGATTCATGACATACGAGGCGACTGCCGACGCCAGCCAGCTCCCCGCCTTGAACCAGGGTGTGGTAAAACGTTCAACCAACGAAGAGACAAAACCGGTGACTTTGGAAACGGACGCCAGTTCCCTGTTGAGATTAGCTATGAGCTCTTCCGCCTGGCGGGCGGTTTTGCGCAGCTGGTTCAACGTCACAACAAGGTACACGGCAGCCACGAGAACAGCCACGGCTACTGCGACCGCGCACGCGACATACACTGTCTCCATTGTCAACCTCTTGCCGGCGGTAAATTATAAGCCTCTTTAATTCTAACAAATGAATGAAGTTCTGTCAAACCGGAAGGTCATCTCCCGTCGCGGCAGCCGGCAGAAGGGCAAACATCCTTCAAGCGGCACTCAGAATGCCTGGGCGAGCGGGCAACGCAGACGCGGCGCCCGTGATACTGCAACAGGAGCGGGAAGCCGGCCCATTCACCGTGGGGAACTAAGGCCATAAGGTCTTTTTCGATCTTCACCGGATCGCTATGCGCTGAAAGGCCGAGACGGCCGGAAAGCCGGATCACGTGTGTGTCAACGGCTATCCCTTCTTCCCTGCCGAAGATATTCCCGAGAACGATGTTCGCCGTTTTCCGCGCGACCCCGGGAAGTCTCACAAGCTCATCCATCGAACCGGGCACTTCGCCTCCGAACTCGTCCATGATCACGCGCGCCGCTCCGATAATGTTCCTGGCCTTGTTCCTGAAAAATCCGGTCGAGCGGACCATTCCCTCCACATCTTCCTGAGCGGCCACGGAAAAAGTTTTCGCGTCGGGGTATTTCTTAAAAAGGCCCGGGGTCA
>CAZNYG010000003.1:54136-56910 GCA_964577205.1 uncultured Elusimicrobiales bacterium
CGGGGTCACCATGTTTACCCTTTCGTCCGTGCACTGAGCGGAAAGGATTGTCGCGACAAGCAGTTGGAAAGGCGTCGAATGGTCCAGCGTGACACGCGCGTCCGGATATTCCTTTTTCAGGCGGTGAAGAATGGCCTTTACAAACGACGCCTTATCAACTTTCCCTTTCATCCTTTTCCCTTTCGCGGCATTGGGCCGGAAATAAGAGAAAGCATCGGACGGTGTATCCGTCCGTTTGAAGCAAGGATGCTTTTCCCCGTCAGATAATCCTTGCCTCCCGCGAGATCCGTTACCTTGCCTCCCGCTTCATTTACTATCAACGCCCCGGCGGCGACATCCCAGGGCTTTAATCCTTCTTCCCAGAACGCGTCGCAGCGGCCGGCGGCGACATAGGCAAGATCGATCGCGGCGGACCCGAAACGTCGCACCCCCTGCGCGCTGACCAGCACATTTTTCAGGGAGGCCAGGGCATGACCCGGCTTATCGTGTATATCGTAGGAAAAACCGGTCACCGCCAGCGAACGGATCACTTTGTTCTGAGCCGACACACGGAGACGGACACCGTTTAGCCAGGCCCCTCCTCCTTTTTCCCCCACGAACATTTCCTTCACGCGCGGGGCGTACACGACGCCGGAAATGATCCGGCCCCGGTATTGAAGAGCGACCGACACCGCGAACAGAGGTACACCGTGAATGTAGTTCACCGTCCCGTCCAAAGGATCGACGATCCATCTGAACCCGTTCGCCGGAGCATCGTCCCTGCCTTCCTCCGCCTGGATCGCGTGCCCCGGGAAAGCCGAGTGGATCACTTTACAGACCGCTTCCTGCGAAGCCTTATCGGCCTGGGTGACGGGATCGATGCTGCCCTTGTAATGGATATCCAGCCGTCGGCTGAAAAAATACAAAAGCGCCTCGCTTCCTTTGCGAGCCGCCTTTATTGCCGTAAGCGTGTATTGGTTGAATTTTCTTGAATGAGAAGACTGTCCCATCGGAAGGGCCCCGTCACCGCGTTCCACTTCATGGAATAAAGAGGATACATCAAACCTTGAAATTAGAAAGGAGAGAGGTGAAAACACCTTTCTCCTTATTCCGCATTCTTTCGCCTTCGCGAAAAGATACGGGGACGACGGGATTTGAACCCGCGCTCTCTGCCTTGACAGGGCAGCGTGTTAAACCAGGCTACACCACGTCCCCAACTACTTGATTCGGGATTATACCAGAAATACCGCAGGTTTGTCAAATCTCAGACGATATGATCCGGCCTCAGGGAAAGCGGAGAGAAACGCCTAAACGGTGGGATCCGCTGGTCTTCTCGACCTCGAAAGGAAGGGCGAAAGCGTAATCTATGATGAGTTTGGTCTCCGACTTGATCTTGAATTCGTACCCGAGCCCGAACGTGAACTCCTGGCGCGACGTTCCAGCCCGCAGCGCGAACAGGTCCTTGAAGAACCAGGATTCGGCGCCGATGCGGTAATCCGTATATTTGTCCCTCCGCACGATGTCCGCGGCTACGGTAAAGCAGGAGAGCTTCGCGTACGGCAGTTTGTCGCGGTAATAGGCGATACCGACCGCGTTCTCGTTGTACACCTTGTCTTCATTGCGCAGTCCGATATCCGGCGTGGTAAGGTTTTTCCCCATGATACCTACGGAGAAGCCGGTCCCGGGCAGCATTACAAGCACGCCGGCATCTACTGTCAGCGCCCCTTTGCTGTTCCCGTTGGAGAACGTCGGGTTGTTCTCGTTCCTCGAATCTACGGTATACTCATGTTTGAGATATTTGACGTTCGCTCCCAGGGAACACAGTACCGTATCGCTCTTCAGCCTGAGAATATCGTTTACATATCTGCCATAACTGACGGACGCGGAATCTTCGCGGTAAAGGCCCGGAGTAGAAAGCGCGGACCATGTGACACCCAGCGTCCCAGCGCGGGCATTCAGCGGGTGGATATAGCCGAGATAATTCTGACCGATATCAACGCCTTCAAGGCCCGTAAACAGTTTCGCCGACATGAACGTCGCTTCCCTGCTCGAAACCTGGGCGAGCCCGGCGGGATTATACAGAGTCCCGTTCGCGTCGTTCGCGACCGCGGTAAAAGCGCCGCCCATTCCCAACGGACGGACGCCCCATCCCGAGTCTTTGAACGCGGCATGCAGAGGAGAGGCGCCGACCAGCAGGCAGAGGGCAGAAACCAGCGCGCCGCCCCGGAGGGCCGCCATGAGAGAACCCGAACGATGATTAGAGAAAAGGTTCTTTTTCATTTTGCCACCACGATAGTGCCGCTGACCGTTTTTCCCGCTGCTTTTACCTGGTAAACGTAAATGCCGCTTTCAACGACATCGTTGTCATCGTCCCTGCCGTCCCAGTCATAGGGCGCCTGGCTTATCTGGCGCACGCGCCGGCCAGTCACGTCGTAGATGTTGATCACATCGCCGGAAGAAAGCATCGGGAACCGCGCCTTGTCGTAACCCGGGGTCAAAGGCGTAATGATACGGTCCTTTGTGCGATAATCGTCTTCCGTTAGAGCGCCGACATGGAAAAGGGCATATATGCTGAAATGGCTGATCTCCCAGGTAACGCGGTTGTTCGCCGCGTCAACCGTGCCGCCGACAAGCTGCCACGTTGTACCGTCAAGCACGAATATCCTCAGATCGGCCGCCCGCTGCTGCGTCCCGTCAACAATTCCGTCATGGTCGGCATCGGCGTAAAACAGCGAAAGCGTTACCGGCACACGGAACGTCAGGCCGCTTGGAAGGAACTCATAAGCGGCGACAAC
>CAZNYG010000004.1:0-33397 GCA_964577205.1 uncultured Elusimicrobiales bacterium
GGGGTACAGGTCCGCCTGTTCAATCCGGAAAGGCGACTCCATGAATATCGCTGCGAAAGAACGGAAGTACATCATGCAGACGTATAAGCGGCACGCATTGTTCCCGGTGCGGGCAAAGGGCCAGTTCCTCTGGGACGCGGCGGGAAAACGATATCTCGACTTTTTTTCGGGGATCAGCGTGTGCAATCTCGGACATTGCCATCCAAAGGTTGTTGCCGCTATTAAGAAACAGGCGGAACATTTCATTCATGTGTCCAACCATTATTACGCGGAACCCCAGGTCCGGCTTGCCGAGATGCTGGTCAAGGCATCGTTCCCCGGTAAGGTATTCCTTTCCAACTCAGGCGCCGAAGCCAACGAATGCGCCATTAAGATTGCCCGTAAATGGGGCAGGGGGAAACGTTACGAAATCATTACTTTTAATAACGCTTTCCACGGGCGCACCCTGACCACTCTGACCGCGACGGGACAGCCGAAATTCCATAAGGGTTTTGAACCTCTGACGCCGGGTTTCCGGTACGCGGAGTTCAACGACCTTTCATCGGTAAAAAAGCTTATAACGAAACGGACCGCCGCCATCATGGTTGAACCGGTGCAGGGAGAAGGCGGGGTCATACCCGCAACACCCGCATTCCTGAAAGGATTGAAAGCGCTTTGCGACCGCCATGGCCTGCTCCTGATGTACGACGAAGTACAGACGGGGCTGGGACGGACGGGCACCTGTTTCGCCTGGCAGTGTTACGGAGTAAAGCCGGATATCATGACTCTGGCAAAAAGCCTGGCCGGCGGCCTTCCGCTGGGCGCAACGATTGCTTCATCTGAAGTTGCCGGGGTCTTGACCTGCGGCGATCATGGAACGACATTCGGCGGCAATCCGGTATCCTGTGCCGCTGCCTGCGCGGTGATGGAACTTTTGAACCGCGGCCTTATGAAATCGGTAAACAAGCTCGGCGGGCAGTTTATGGCGGGACTTGAGCGGCTTAAGAAGAAATATTCCTGCGTTAAGGATATTCGCGGCATCGGGCTGATGATCGGCATGGAACTGGACCGGCCGGCCGGAGACATCGTTCAGTTCTGCCAGGACAAAGGGCTTATCATCAACTGCACTCAGGGTAACGTCCTCAGATTTTTACCTCCGCTGGTCATCACCGGCAGAGACATATCAACTACACTACGCATCTTGGAGGAAGCGCTGAAATGGGAAACATCAAAAAGATAGTCGTCGCTTATTCCGGCGGTCTGGACACGTCCATCATCCTTTCGTGGGCGAAAGAGACCTATAACGCCGAGATCATCGCCTGCGCCATCGACGTGGGCCAGGGCAGGGAACTGAAACCCCTTCGAAAAAAAGCGCTCAGGACCGGCGCTTCGAAGATCTATATCATCGACGCGAAAAAAGAGTTCGTTACCGATTACATCTATCCGGCCGTCAAGGCGAACGCCGTGTACGAAGGCCAGTATCTCTTAGGCACCTCTCTCGCGCGTCCGGTGATAGCCAAGAAGATCATCGACATCGCGAAAAAGGAACATGCCGACGCGGTCTGCCACGGCGCCACCGGCAAAGGCAACGACCAGGTGCGTTTTGAGCTGACGTTCAAGGCCCTCATGCCGGGTATCAGGATCATCGCTCCCTGGCGCGAATGGGGCATTAAGTCCCGGGAAGACGCCATCGATTACGCGAAAAAGCGCGGCATCCCGGTGCCGGTAACAAAGGCGAAACCCTATTCTTCCGACGCGAACCTCTGGCATATCTCTTATGAGGGCGGCATTTTGGAGGATCCGTGGAACGAGTACGACGAGTCCATGTTCCAAATGACCGTTTCGCCGGAAAAAGCCCCCGGCAAACCGACATATGTCAGCATCGATTTCAGGGAAGGCATCCCCGTGGCGGTGAACGGAAAGAAAATGGACCCGGTCAGCCTTATCACGAAGCTGAACCAGATAGCAGGAGCCAACGGCGTCGGCCGCGTTGATATCGTAGAAAACCGGCTTGTCGGCATGAAATCGCGCGGCGTGTACGAAGCTCCCGGAGCGACGGTGCTTTATGCCGCCCACCGTGAGCTGGAATCGCTGTCCATCGACCGGGACACACTGCATTATAAGGAAGCGATGGGGCACAAATACGCTGAGATGGCCTACAACGGTCTCTGGTTCACGCCTCTGCGTGAAGCTCTGGACGCTTTCATCAACGAGACCCAGAAGAGCGTAACCGGCACGGTAAGGCTTAAACTTTACAAAGGAAACATTATTGTGGCGGGACGGAAATCGCCGAACTCTCTCTACTGGGAAAAACTGGCGACCTTCGGCCGAGACGAGATCTACAACCAGAAGGACGCCGAAGGTTTCATCAATCTCTTCGGCCTGCCGATAAAGGTCAAAGCCATTCTCGATTGTCAAAAACGCAGATAGAAAAGCTCATGGCTCATAAGTTAACGACGCGGAAAGCGAAGTCCAGACTTGATACTGTATGCCGTAGCGTGCGTTGTGGTTCGTGTTTTCGTTACTGCCGTTGCTCATGAGCTTAAGAGCTTATGAACTATGAACTGTTTTTAAAGAGGTTTGACTATGGAATCGTTCCAGGATTTTATCGGATCGTTCTCGTTCGACCAGCGGCTTGCGCCGTACGATATCGAAGGTTCGATCGCGCATGTGCGCATGCTGGTAAAACAGCGGATCATACCATCCAAAGACGGCGCAACCATCATTCGCGGCCTGCGCTCCATATTCGCGGATCTTAAAAAAGGGACCGCCATTCCGCGGGAGGAAGACATTCATTACGCCGTGGAAAAGGAACTGATACGGCGGATCGGCCCCGCGGGCGGGAAAATGCATACCGCCCGCAGCCGGAACGACCAGGTTGCCCTCGACCTGCGGATGTATCTGCGTGATATCATTTCCACCGCTGGCGGCAGGATCCGCGAGCTTCAACGCGCGCTTGCGGGCCAGGCCCGGAAAAATGCCGATGCCGTCCTTCCCGGGTACACGCACCTGCAGCCCGCGCAGCCTGTATTGCTCGCACATCATCTGCTCGCGTACGCGTGGATGCTGCAAAGAGACCATGAAAGGCTCGCGGACGCGCTGAAACGCGTCACTATACTGCCCCTGGGAAGCGCCGCGATGGGAGGGACGTCGTTCCCGATCGACCGGGCTTTCGTAGCCCGGGAACTGGGGTTCACGGGGATAACCGAAAACTCGATGGACGCTGTCAGCGACCGAGATTTCGCCATTGAATTCGTTTCCTGCGCGAGCATGATCGCCATGCATCTCTCCCGGCTGTGCGAAGAACTGATCGTCTGGTCCAGCGCGGAATTTTCGTTTATCCGCCTCGCGGACGAATTCACGTCCGGATCGTCGATCATGCCGCAGAAACGCAACCCCGACTGCGCCGAGATCGTACGGGGCAAGACCGGGAGGGTCTACGGCGGCCTGATGGCGCTCCTTACCATCATGAAGGGGACTCCGCTCTGTTATAACAGGGACATGCAGGAGGACAAACCGCCTTTATTCGACGCGGCGGATACCATCCTTCAATGCCTGGACGTCGCGCGGGGCATGATCGAAAGCATGGCCGTCGACCGCGGCGCGATGTTCAACGCCACGGAACGCGGCTTCATGGCCGCAACGGAACTGGCCGATCACCTGGCGCGCAAAGGCATGCCGTTCCGCCAGGCGCACGGCATTATCAAGGAGATGGTCCGTTACTGCGTCAGCCATAATAAGACTTTCGGCGATCTGACGATCGGTGAGTTTAAGCGGTTTTCGCCGTTGTTCGGGAACGATATAACGCGGGCCATACGTCCCGGGACGATCGTCGCGGCAAAGACGTCGGCGGGCGGCACCTCGCCCGTTTCGGTGCGCCGCCAGCTGGCGAAACTGTCATCCGTCATGAAACGGGGATTTCCGAGGGGGAGAAAGTGAACCGGAAAGCATTGTCCGTCATCTGCTGGTTCGCCGTCATCCTCGGGGTTCCGGCGATAGCCGCGTCGTCCGCCGCCGCGACGGCCGAACGCGTTCTGACGCTCGATGAAAGCGTGGCTTCAGGCTTGAACAATAATCAGGGTTTCCTCGCGTTGCGCGAGCAGGTGCAGCTTGCCCAGCAGATGGTCAATGAGGCCGGCGCGCAGATATATCCCAAGATCGACCTCAACATAAACGCGTCCCGATTCAAGAACGACATCCCGGCCGTCCTTTCCCCCTCTTTCGGGACGATCTATCTGCCGGCGGTCCAGAAGGATACATACTATTCCACGCGCCTTTCGCTTTGGCAGTACCTTTATGCCGGCGGCCGCTACACGACGAACGTCCGGCTCGCCGAGATGAGGTTGTCCCAGGCGAAAAGCCGGGCGGACGCGGAAAAGAACAAAGTGGTACTCATGGTACGCAAGGCGTTCTTTACCTGTCTTGTTTCCCGGGATAAAGCGGCGGCGTGCGATGAAGCTCTCCGGGAGGTCAGTGACGCGGAAAAACTAAGGAGCCTTCAACGCAGCAGCGATCTTCTGCACCACCAATATGAGCGCGATCTTCTCAGATTCCTCAAAACGGTCGGGCTTGAGCTGGATTCCCGGATCGAACTCAGCGGGGAGTTGACGCCCGTCCATGAGGACTATGACCTGAACAAATGCCTCGCGTGGGCGTATCAGTTCCGTCCGGAACTGCGCCAGACACAGTTCCAGGAGAACATCGATAGCCTGCGGGTAAATCTTTCAATCACCGAACGGTATCCAACCGTCACGCTCGGGGCCAATTACGAATGGGCGGGGGACAACGTGCCGCTGAACGAGGAGAACTGGAACGCGACGATCAATCTGAACCTGCCGCTGTTCGACGGCTGGGCATCCTGGGCGCGCATCAAACAGCGCCGTATCCAGGCTCGGGAAAGCCAGCTGCAGCGTGCCATGATCGAAGACCAGATCCGTTACGAGGTCCGGGACGCGCTCGTTAATTACACCTACTGGCGCGGACGCGCGGAAGCGGCCGCCCGCGAACCGTTTTCACGGGACCCGCTCAAACGCCTCGACGGATCGCTGGAACGGATAGACACGCTGAGCGCCCTGCTGGAGAGCCACGCCGAGTTGGAATGGGCGATGGGTAAAATATTGAAGTAAGTAAGTGAGTGGGTGCGTAAGTGAGCAAGGGAAATACAAACGACATGAAAGAAAGGCAGAAGGGGCGTGGCCGTGCGGCCGTGATGAGGCGGTGGATCGCTTCATTGCGGTTTTTTGTTGCTACGGCGCTTGTCCTGGTGTCCGGATCGTTCCGCGGTGCGGCCGCGCTTGATGAAGACAAAGTGCTGACCGATTTTTTCTGGCAGCGTATCGTCAGCCTTTCGCCTCCCGCGCGCCCGAAGATCGCCCTCGTCCTGGGCGGCGGCGGAGCCAGGGGGCTGGCGCACATCGGCGTGCTCAAGGTATTTGAAGAGGAGAACGTGCCCGTCGACATGGTCGTGGGCACCAGCGTCGGAGCCCTTATCGGAGCTCTTTATTGCGCTGGCGTCCCGATCGACAAGATCGAGAAAATGGGCGAGAACATCCGCTGGAACGATCTCACGGAGGTGACCGATTCGACCCTGGCCAGGCTTCTCATGTCGGAACACCTCCTTTCGACAGAGAATTTCGAGAATTACCTGAGAGAGAATATCGGCGGCAGGAAATTCGAGGAATTGAAAATTCCGTTCTCCTGCGTGGCGACCGACTTGATCACCGGCGAACGGATCATATTCCGTGAAGGAGAGGTCGCGCCTGCGGCGCGCGCGAGCGCCACGGTCCCCGGGCTTTTCGACCCGGTCGAATACCGGCATCGGTACCTGGTGGACGGCGGGCTCTGCGATAACATCCCCGTAGACGTCGCGAAGCTTCAGGGCGCGGATATCATAATAACCGTCGCGGTCTCGGCCGACTTCTCGAAAAACAAGATATCGAGCGTGTTCATGATCCTGACGCAGTCGATCTATATTCAGGGGAAACTGCTCGACGCGGAAAGGCTCAAGATGTCGGATATCGTGATCCGGCCGAAAGTAAATGATATTTCCGCAGTAGACCTTGGCCGTTCTCCCGAATGCATAGAGGCGGGTATCCAGGCGGCGCGGCAGTCCATGCCGGCGCTGAAGAAGCTGCTGGTCAGGCGCACCGACGACAAATGCCTGTTCAGATAGAGCCGCGGACGGAAAACGTGATATGAAAAAGTATCGTTTATTCTCCGTTTTGTTACTGGTGGCCATTTCCGCCGGGTACCCGGCATGGGGCGCCCGGGCGGCAAGCGGAGTCCCTTTGATCGCTCAGGCTGAAGAATCTTTCCGGAATGGCGAGTACGTAAGTGCCGCTGAATTGTTGAGCCGGGCGCTGGAAATGAAACTTTCAGGCAGGCAGAGATATAACGCTTTCCTCACGCTGGGTGAGTGCTCAATGAGGTTGAGGCAGTACGCGCGGGCCATTGAATATTTCCGTGAGGGGGAACAGCTGATGCCCGGGGAGGAGGGGCCGAGGCTCTCCCTGGGATCGGTGTACGAGGAAAGCGAACTGTACGAGCTGGCCCGCCAGAAATATCAGGAAATACTGGACCGCGACCGCCGGTCGTATGAGGCGAATTACCGCCTCGGCCGGCTTCTGCTGAAACAGGGCATGCACACGCAGGCCATGGAGTATTTCAGGAGGGCTCTCGCGCTGCGGTCGTCGGCAGAAATATACAGGGGTATGTCGGCCTGCGCGGAAAGATCAGGCGATATCGGCATGGCCATAGCGATGCTGCGGCAGTCGGCCCAGATGGGCCTGAACTACGATGATTTCGTGACACTGGGCAGGCTTTACGGGAGGCAGAAGAGGATCGCGGAATCCGAAGAGACCTTCTGCCATGCCATCAAACTGGCTCCGAACCGCGGCGAAGCGTATATCTATCTCGCTCTTCTTTATTTTGAGAACGGCCGCGTCATGCCTTCGGAAAAACTGCTGGCCATGGCCGCCGAAAAAGCTCCGGACGAAGCCGTCGTCCAATTTCTTCTCAGCATCATCGCCGGCCGGAATCACGATCGTGCCGGGGCCCTCAGGGAGATCATGATCGCGGAACAGAAAGCGAAGACCGAAGAATTGAGGTCATATGCCCGCAGGTTCCGGGATTTTCTTGACCGGCCATGATCCTTCCCGAACACAAAAAGCACGAACACAAAAAACACTGGACAAACAAAGCGATTTCATATATACTCTTAATGTCTTTGCCTTTCCAATGACCCTCGTACCGCGACCTCGGCAAGCTTCGTTTTCTTTCACACGGATCGTTCTCTGAGAACGGGTTCTCGATCCCGTTCCCGGCAAGGAGCATAACGATGTTCACCAGGGCGGTCAGAAAGATCGTGGCATACGCGGGTATCCTTGTCGTTCCATCTCTTGTCCTGGCCGACCAGGCGCTCATCAGGTCACTGTCCGGTTCTGCGGAACTGAATTCAACCGATCAAAAAACATGGCACGCTGCGAAACCCGGCGAAAAGATAGCCGGCGGTCAGACGCTGCGCACCCGCCCGCGCTCGCGCGCCCGGCTGGAAATGGCCGACGGTTCGCGTGTCGAAGTATATCCCAACTCTCAAATAAATATGGACAACCTGAAAGCCACTTCTCCCAGCCTGTCGGTAACGATCGGGAAACTCAAGGCGTGGGTGACGAAGAACATGACGCGCCGCAGTTTCCAGGTGCATACGCCCGTGGCGGTCTGTTCGGTCCGCGGGACTGAATTCACCGTTTCGGTCGGAGAGAACGGGAAAAGCGATATCGAGGTCACCGAAGGGCTGGTCGGCGTCCGGCGTGAAGACGGCAGCGGCGAGGAAGTGCCGGTCGGCGCGGGGGAACGCCTGAACATCATTGACGACCGGCCACTTTCGCCCGATATGAAAAGCGAAGCTTTCCGGGACAGGAACACCATCCGCCGGGAACTGGGGCTCGAGATGTCTAAAGAGAGCGTCCAGGCCGCCGCGGCATCGGAAATGAAGCTGGCCGAATACCAGGAAGGCAAGACCATGATCGACGTGAACGGCCAGCGGGTGCGCCTTGAAGAATATATCATGCGGCCGGCGCCCGATACCTTCAAACTGGTCGTGCTGAACGAACGGAACGATCGGCTGGATTACTTTTACTACCGGGGGAAATTCAATACCACCCTTCCCGAGGATCTGGGCACGGCGCTCAGGCAGATGAACGGGACGCTGGGCGCCGCCGCCCCGGACTACTACCTTACCGAATACGAGAAAGGGTACTCCAACACGCGCGACTATGTGAAGGATAACGCTACGGGCGGCCACCTGGTCAGGATCACGTATAACGCGAACGGCACGTTCACGCTTACGGACGCCAACGACCCGGCGAATACCCGCGTCGTCAATGCCGCGGACGCGGTGAACGGCGCGTACGACCCTCTCTCCGACACATTCGACGCGGCGCGCACTACGCCTCTCGACCTGGCCGTCTACAATTCCGTAACCGGCGCGTGGCAGGATTTTACCGCGGGACAGACCTTCTGGAAGCCCCGCTATAATTCCTATGAGCATGTGATCGACGGCGTCCGGAAACAATGGTATATTCCATCCAACGCTTCCGCGAACATCCTGACGGCGGACCTTGAAGGACACTGGATCTATCCCGGACTTGACGGCGCGGGGAACACGATCTACGGCGAATGGGGCACGGCTTCGTCGGAAGCGTCGTATCCGGACCCGAACCTTCTTCACCAGCGGATAAACTTCACCTACCGGGACAACACCTTCGAACGCTACGATACCTGCATCATCGACGATGAAGGGAAAATAGCCCGCCGCGCGGAATTCGGCGCGCTCCTGACCGGCAGCGGTTACAAGGACGCTCTTCTGAAATGGAATTACGAGCAGGTAATCACCGCCACCGAGTTCGGCGGCAGGAAGATCGACCTCGTCGTCGAACCGAAGATACTCATCAAGTCCGGGGTCATACAGTAAAGGCATTGCAAATCTTAAATCGCAAAGTGCAAAATTCAACACTGCAAAAAGAATGAATAACGCTAATAACTTTCAATGTGCGATTTGAAATGCGCAATTTGAAATGCATCTGAGGTGCCGGTTAATGCGTACATACCTTCTCAGCGCCGTGCTGGGCCTTGCCGCCGCCGTATCCGCGGGAGCGTACGAGGTCAACACGATCGGCGAATTCCGTTTCCTTGGGGGACAGGATTATTTTAACGGCAACCCCAGCTCCCTTTCGGGTAACCTTTCCTTTTCTGTCATCCCGGCAATTAAATTCAACGAACGTTTCACGCTTGCGCCGACATACATGGGCAGCTACCGCGGCACTAAGGAGGTCAACGATCTGGCCGGGGGGGGGACGCTGTTCCAGGACAGCCAGACGCATTACGTATCCCTGAAAGGCCTATATTCCGTGACCCCCGCGCTGAAGATAAAACCCGCAGTCAGTTACCGCGTGGAACTGCTGCGCGAGACAAAGAATGAGACGTGGGGAAAAGGGCTGTTCGATTACAGCAAGGTTAATACCGGCATCGAGGCGGAATACCGTTACCGCGAAAAGGGTGTCGCCCGTGCTGCCATCGATCGCTTTGTGGTGCGCTTCCCCAACTATGAGACGCTCGAATCGTCAGTGGCAGCCGCGGGCATGGGACGGGAACAGGCGGGGAAGAAGACACTCGATTCCAACAGCCTGTCGTTCACTCTGTCGGGAGAAGACTTCTTCGGCAAGACGCGCGCGACCGCCGGGTTCTCATACACGAGCCGCGCGTATCCCGACCAGCCGCTGGTCGGTGCCGACGGAAGTTTCACTTCCTCCAAACGCGGTGACACGGTTACGTCGATATCGGCGGGGGCGACGCGTCCGTTCCTCTTCAGGAACGTCCGTTTTGTCGGCGCGCTCGACGCGCAGTACGCGCTCAACGATTCCAACCAGGGCAATTACGACGTGTCTGATCCCATGGCCCCCCGGTATACCGCGGATTATTATGATTACACTCTGGCCGGTGTTTTTCCGTCATTGACCGTGCTTCTGGGACAGAGACCGGCGGCTTTGACGCTGTCCGCGGGCATGACCCGGCAGAACTACGGTTCCCGCAAAGCGATGGACGTTTCCGGAGTCCCTCTGGCCGAGAACGTGCATATCAGCGAGACGATCTTCGGTGTCACTTTCATCTATCCCGTCACTAAAGAACTCCGCCTGCGCGTCACGGTAAACACCGTCGACGCCAGCTCCAACATGAAATATGCCGGCTCTTACGCGTATAACTATTCATCGTCGAACTATTTGATGGGGTTCAGTTATGAGTTTTAAGGTGTCATACGCCGATCCGTCGAGGGGAACATGTTAATGAAACGACTCCGCCGCGCTGTACCGCATGTCCTGGGCATTCTCCTGTGGGCCGGAGCGCTGCATGCCGGTACTATACACGTGGCGAATTTCAGCGTCTCTGGCCACGACAGGGCATACGGCATGGCGGTGGATACTGACACATCCCGCGGTAACCGCGTCTACATAGCGGGACAGACGTGGAACGGATCCGACAGCACTATGGATATGCTTATCCTGAAATACGATTACTCCGGAACGCTTATAGCCTCCACGACATTCCGGTTTGCCATCGGATCTGACGATTGCGCCCGCTCATGCGCGGTGGACAGGGACGGCAACCTGCTCGTGACCGGATATTCCCGGGAGGGATCTTTTACCCGCTGCGTTACGCTGAAATACGGATATGCACCGGGTGCCGCTTTCCCCGCACCCGTTTCCCGGGACATCATGGATGCCAGCGGAAATTCCCTGGCTATTACGCCTGACAGCGAAATCCTTGTCGCGGGGATGTCCTTCCCCGCCGCGGGGGGGCCCGGCACGGGATATGTGGCGAAATACAATTCCGCGTTCACCGCCATGGTGGCTTCCGGCACGTTCGGCAGCGGGGGGTCGACGACAACATTAGAAGGGATAACGACGAGCGGGCAGTATGCTTATGTAACGGGCATGGAAGCCAGCGGGGCTGAAAAACGCATGCGGCTGTGGCGTTTCGACGCAAGCCAGACGGCTTTTTCGCGGACATCCGCTCTCGTCCAAAATGACATGAAGGCGGGTTACGCGGTTGCCCTTGATACGGCCGGATTCGTCTATGTGGCTGGCGACAGCGCCGGTCAACAATGCATGGTAAAAAAGTATGACACGGCACTCGTCATGCAAAGCTCTTTCAGTATTTCCGGGTTTACGACCGAAAGTTCCGGCAGATCGGCCTTCATTTCTCCGTCGAATAAGCTGTACGCCGCCGGTATCAGCGCCATGCCATGGCCCGCGCGGACGTTCGGCCTGGAACTGGACGCGGCGCTCAGCACCTGCGCGTACCGGACCATTGCCTCAAGCCCGACGGTTTCGGCGGCGCCATTAACCCCCTGCGCGACCGACTTTTTTTTCTGCGCGGCAACATCCAGCGATACAATTCAACTGTACAAAACGTATTACGACGCCGCTCCGGGAAAGATCAGCGACCTGTCGTACAGTTTTATCAGCCGCGATGATTTCTCGACCGTCGGACGGCTTTCCTGGTCAACTCCCGCCGGGGACGGACTTTCAGGCACTCTCTCTCCGGGATCGAGCTATGTAATACAGCATTCCACGGCGGCCGACGGGCAATGGTCCTACTGGACGGCGATATCGACGCACGGCGTGGCCCCGGGGACTGTCGTTTCGGAATTGTGCGGTACGGGAAGGAATAATCCCCATTTTTTCAGGATATGCACCGTCAACGCGGCTCAGATATCGTCGCCTGTATCGAACGTGATCGTGGTGAATGACGTCAATATCCCTCCCGCCGCGGTAACGGACCTTGCGGGCGGAATATTTTTAAAGGACGCGAACGGCGATGTCAGAGGGAGATTGTCCTGGACCATGCCCGGTGATGACGGCTGGACTTGTTCAATGAGCAGTCCGACCCTTACGGTTTACAGATCGTCTTCACCTTACGGCTACTGGAACTGGGATCAGGAGTACATGCTGTATCAGGAATTTACTCCCGGCACCACCTGGAATATGCTGCTTGAGAATATGGTCGCCAGGGGCACGACAGCGTATTTCCGCATACGGATCCAGGACCACGGCGGTCATTATTCAGGTTTATCCAGCACCGCATCCATCAGCGCGTACAATCCTCCTCCCGGAGCGGTGGATGATCTGTCCGCTTCTATCATTGAGGCCTTTGTATCTTCGGCGACGGTTCGTCTTTTCTGGACCATGCCGGGCGACGACGGATACACGGGAGTATTGAGCACGGGCGCGCGCGTAATGGTCGGTTACTACCACGACGGCATGGGCGCGTGGGACACATCCAGAATATTTTTTACGACCGGCAGTATACAGGCGGGGGCCCTGTGGTCGTATGATTATCAGGGTATCGCTCAGAATACCACCTGCTATTTCCGCGTCCAGATCGACGATTCATGGAATGATTCCGCTGGTTTTTCTAATACCGCGACTGCGCGTTACCCGCCGGAAGATTTGATCCCTCCCGCCGCGGTCACCGACCTTTCTATCCGGAGCCTTGGGCGGTTCTCGTTCTACGAAGAGTTCGAGCTTTCATGGACCATGCCGGGGGACGATGGGAACACCGGGTTATTCGACGGGGAATACTGGATCGAAGGCAGCGGCGACGGGCAGAATTACTGGGCCGCCTATTCGACCCGGACGGTAAACGGTATCGCTCCCGGAACAAAAATGACTGAGATGTTCCAGCTTTCGTATAACACGACAAACTATTACCGCGTGATCGTGTGCGACGGCGTTAACGTATCGACGCCTTCCAATGCCACCTTCTATTTTACGCGTAATACGCCGCCCGCTCAAATTACGGACCTGCAGGCGCATCTGAAGGAGCGCGCCGGGAGCATGACCCGGGTCGCGTTGACCTGGAGCATGCCGGGCGACGACGGCTGGGACATAGACCTCGGTACTTCGACATACGAAATAATGTACTCGACATACTCCGGAGCTTCGGCCGGGCACTGGTATGCGGAAATGGCGGTATCGACGTATCCGATAACCGCCGGCGCGCTGTGGTCGTGTCAGGCCGCCGATATCCCGCAGAATCAGGACCGGTATTACCGTATCCGCGTCCGTGACGGCTTCGGGCAGTATTCGTCCTGGTCACAGAGCGCGTTCGTGTGCGACACGAACACGCCGCCGGCGCGTATAACGGACCTTAGGGTGTCGTACGAGGATGTGTACGGGAGCTCGGCGACGGTACGGTTAAGCTGGACGATGCCCGGTGACGACGGGTATGTCGGGACGATAAGCACGTCGAGCTCGATGGTGGTGCGCTACAGGCTTGGGGAATTCGGGACGCCGCAGCTGAGGTACACGAACCTTGGCGCGGCGGTGGCGCCGTACGGGACGGCATCGGTGCTGATGGACAACATCAGCGCGGCGGGGACATACTATTACGAAGTGATGGCGTACGACAATACCGGGAACGCGGCTGGGATGTCTGATCCCGCGCACATCCGGTTCCCGATACCTGACACGGCGGGGCCTGGGGAAGTGAACGACCTGACGGTGGCAAGCCGTGTCCGTTCCGGGAGCATGGTGAACGCCACGCTGGCGTGGACGCTGCCGGGCGATGATGGATACGCGGGGACGTTCAGCGCGGGCTCGCACTTCACGGTGGAAGTGACGACGGACGCTGGCGGCGTGTGGACGCCGTGGAGCGGCAATATTTTGATAGGCGGCGAACTTGCGAACACGGCGACGGGGTACACGGTGTGGGGTCTTCCGCAGAACACGACGAACTATATCCGAGTGAACGTATACGACAGCTACAAGGGCGATGCTGACCTGAACAAGTCGACGTCTAACGTGACGGCGGTGTACGAAGAGAACCTGCCGCCGGCGGCGATAACGGATCTTTTGTTAAGCCTTGGGGAGCGGAGCGGGCAGTACACGCGGTTCAACATGAGCTGGACGCAGCCGGGCGAAGACGGGATGAGCGGTTTGCTGACCGGCGAGTACCGGATCCTGATGAGCACGACGGGGGGCGAGCCGTGGGAAGCGATGGCGCCTGCGGAGATAACGAACGGGGTACCCGGCACGAAGACGAGCCGGTACACGATGCTGACGCAGAACGTGACGCACTACATCAGGGTGTACACATATGACGGCGAGTATGAGTCGGGCGCGTCGAACACGGCGGCGCTTTGCGACACGAACACGCCGCCGGCGCGTATAACGGACCTTAGGGTGTCGTACGAGGATGTGTACGGGAGCTCGGCGACGGTACGGTTAAGCTGGACGATGCCCGGTGACGACGGGTATGTCGGGACGATAAGCACGTCGAGCTC
This sequence comes from uncultured Elusimicrobiales bacterium, assembly GCA_964577205.1. Taxonomy (GTDB): domain Bacteria; phylum Elusimicrobiota; class Endomicrobiia; order Endomicrobiales; family CAIRNS01; genus CAZNYG01. The sequence continues at coordinate 14,321 of CAZNYG010000004.1, forward strand.
GATGGTGGTGCGCTACAGGCTTGGGGAATTCGGGACGCCGCAGCTGAGGTACACGAACCTTGGCGCGGCGGTGGCGCCGTACGGGACGGCATCGGTGCTGATGGACAACATCAGCGCGGCGGGGACATACTATTACGAAGTGATGGCGTACGACAATACCGGGAACGCGGCTGGGATGTCTGATCCCGCGCACATCCGGTTCCCGATACCTGACACGGCGGGGCCTGGGGAAGTGAACGACCTGACGGTGGCAAGCCGTGTCCGTTCCGGGAGCATGGTGAACGCCACGCTGGCGTGGACGCTGCCGGGCGATGATGGATACGCGGGGACGTTCAGCGCGGGCTCGCACTTCACGGTGGAAGTGACGACGGACGCTGGCGGCGTGTGGACGCCGTGGAGCGGCAATATTTTGATAGGCGGCGAACTTGCGAACACGGCGACGGGGTACACGGTGTGGGGTCTTCCGCAGAACACGACGAACTATATCCGAGTGAACGTATACGACAGCTACAAGGGCGATGCTGACCTGAACAAGTCGACGTCTAACGTGACGGCGGTGTACGAAGAGAACCTGCCGCCGGCGCCTGTGACATCGCTTGCGGTATCCGTTGCCGGACGCAATGCCGCGGTATCCCGTCCAAGGCTTGAATGGGCGATGCCGGGCGACGACGGCATGACGCAGCCGCTTGAAAACGGCAGCGTGTTCACTGTCAGATTCGCCACCAGCCCGGCCGGCCTGTGGCAGACGCTTGTCGTGGTCTCGACATCGGGCGTAACGCCGGGAACGCGCGTGAGATACGACGCTTACACGGGTGTGGCGCAGAACACCACGTTCTATTTCAGGATCGTCGTTACTGACGCAGGGAACAACAGCAGCCTCGAAGCGGGTTCGAACATGGCGGCGTTGTATGACGATACTGTGGCACCCGCCCCTGTCCAGGACCTTGCAGTTACGGTGACGGGCGTCAGCGGGAACCGCTACGGCGTTGCGCTTGCCTGGACGATGCCGGGCAACAACGGCTTGATCGGGACATTGTATACCGGCTCCCGTTACCGTATCGAATATTCCACTTCGCCGACAACGGCCTGGCAGTACGTTGTGAACGAATCCACCGGAGGGATCGTGCCGGGCAGCCCCGCGGGCGCCGCCTGCGGGAACCTTGCCACCGGTGTCATCCATTATTTAAGGGTCGCGGTCGTTGATGAGTCGGGCAACGCTTCGACATCGAATATTCAGAGCGTCTACGTGCCGGTGCAGGAAATTCCGGAACGGGTAGAGTTCGACGCGGCCAGCATGACTGTCATCCGGGGAGAGATGACGGGAGTGCCCCTTAAACTGCGGCTGACAGACCGCAACAGGAAGACGGTGCCGGCGATATCCGCCGTGACGGTGACGTTGAGCGGCCGCATCCCGGCATCCTACGCGAACGGCACACCCATACCTCCCGGCTTCGATACGGCGGCTCTGTTCGCCCGCAGCGCCAGCACCGCACCGGCCGAATTGATAACCCAGATCACCTTCGCCCCGGGTCAGTCCGAAGCGTCCTTCTATTACGTGACGAACGCCACGGCTCCCATGACCCTGATACAGGCGACCGGCACCATCACCGCATCGGTCATGGCTTCGGTGAACGTTACGGTACTCAGCTACGCCGTTTCGGACACCCGGATCCATAAGGGCGATTATGCGGCACAGAGATCGGTGGCAGTATATCCGGGCGAGAATACGTTCATCGATTTTAATTCCGGAGATTACTGCCTCGACTGGCATGTGTTCGTTTCGACTTCCACGGACAGGTCGTTCCCGTTGTGGACGTTCAGCGGGAGCGGGTTCCCCGCGCCGGGCCAGGTGACATGGAACGGAATGGCGTCCTATTTCGATCCGGCGCTCGGCTCCTGGCGCAATGAGCTCCTGCCCGGAGGCACCTACTACATCGGGATCCAGCTCGGGAACGGGGCGGGTGTCATGGATACTTCGTTGAAAGCCTTCATATTGAGCAGCGATATTTCCGGCCGCGTAGTGACGCAGCAGGGGGCGGGTATCGCGGGCGTGAGCATTTCCGCGTACGGCCCTGTCAGCTCATACACCCGGTCCGACTCACAGGGCTATTTCAAAGTGGGCGGCCTTCGCCAGGGCACCTACAACCTCAAATGCGCGAAGGAAGGCTATCCCGCGGTCACTGTTTCACCGGTCGTCGCGGGCAGCACAAGGACGGTGGAGATGATCCGGCCGTCGTACGTCAAGATCAACGCGCGCCGACCCGTAAGCGACGAACTGACCGATGATGACCAGTGGTCGTCGCTGCAGATCATTTCCTCGGACACCAGCCGCGCTCCATACCTGACGTACCTGCATTTCGCCGTTGACGTGTCCACGTCTGACAACGGACAGTACTCTTACGACCAGTCCAAACCGGTCAGCGAGGTCGAGAATACCGAAGCGAACGTGTATGAAGGCGGCAAATGGAATATCCTTGAAGTTCTGCCCGGCACATACACTGTCAGAGGGGAGCTCGCGGGATACGAACCGTTCGAACAGGCCGGCTTCGTGGTGCTGTCCGGAACGGTAACGGAAATATCCTCAGTTCAGTTCACCCGAAAGAAGAGCGTCAAGGGCATTGTGCGCATCAGCGACGCTTGTACGATGATTTCCGGGCTGTCGGTCTCCATCGAAGTCTCCGTGCCCGGCGGCGCAAGCTTCTGGGTACCTGCTAACATACCTCAGGGCGCTTCCAGCGCCGCGTGGTCCGTCACGGGCCTGAGTCAGGGCGCTTATGCCGTTTCAGCGAATGCTTCGGGCTATCGGCGGTCGTCAACGACCGTAACGGTAGGCCTGGCGGAGACGGCCCAGGCTCCGGACATTGAGCTTGCCTGCGACGGCGTTCTGTCCGGCTCCATCACCGTGGAAGGCGATTCCACGGACGCTTCCCTGGGCATCGGCGGCGACCCCTTCACTCTGCGCCTGCACGCGTGGTCTCCCGATAACTACTCCTACAACGGGACATCCATACAGGTCGCCAGGAGCACGTCGAGCGCCTCCGCGTCCTTCTCGATCACATTGAAAGACGGAACCTACTGGATCCAGACCGGCCTGAGCGGGTTCGAGCTTGAAGGCGCGGTCGGGTATAACGGCGTCCGCGCGGCGGGGGCCGATGGCAGCGGCACAGTAGCGCTGAAACTGAAACGGTATGCCGGAACCCTTCGGTGCCGCTGGGTAGTCCCGCAGAACGATTTCGGGAAACTGCGGATAACTGTCAGCGGGCCCAACACGAGTGTTACGGACGCGGATACTTCCTCTCTTGGAACGTATGGCGTCAGTCTTGACACGGCCACCGGGATCATGACCGTGCCGCATCTTGCCGGAGGATTTTACCAGGTCGGCGGTTATTTCACCGGCACGGGCATGCAGAAGACCAGATCCGCGATGATAACCGCGGGCGCCGTCCGGGAGATCGAGATAGACCTGAGCGCGGCCACATATGCCGTCTCCGGGACGGTATCGGTAAGCGCGTCCAATCCTCCGCTTGGATTCGACACCATCCAGGCTCTGGCCCAGGCCGCGCCGCAGCACAATTATTGCTTTATCAACGGCGAGTCGACGACTTCGTTCAGGGTCCGCCTGATCGAATACTCGCGCCGCGATGCTTCGGCGAAAGCCGCCATTACCAGTCAGGACAAGACGGCGCTGATCAATGAAGACGGAACGTTCGTCATTCCCGGCGTGGTCCCCGGCGTATACGTGATGCGGGTCGACCCTCTCGAGCTGGACGGCGAGCCTGACAACGGCAGGGAAACGTCCGCGTGTGAACGCGTCATCCTCGTCAACTGCGATCGCGCGGGAGAATCCATCGAGATATCTCGGGGCATCTCCGTCAGCGGCCAGGTCATACTGCCATCGGGCGATCAGGTCACGCGCGCCATGCCGGTGATGATATTCAACGCGAAACAGTTCGAGGTCGCATCCGCTGCCAACGGACAATGGAACGACCGCGTGGGAACCTGCAGCGCGAACTTCGTCAACTCAAGTTCCGCGTCCTACCGTTTCAACGGGCTCGTGCCGGGCGACTACGTCATAGCGGTTGAGGATGGCGCCTATTGGGACACGGTCCGCAATGTGAACGTCCCGCGCCGGTACGCGAATACATCGCTCAAAGTCAAGGTCGGATCGTCAGACCTCGCTGACCAGAACATCGTGCTCAGGAAGGGCGGCAGGATCGTGTTCAAGCTGAGGGATACTGATTCAGGCACGGTCATCATACCGCGCAACAGGGGCACCATGCTGCCCGCGGATTACAGGATGAAGGCGGCCGCGCGGCCGTGGATAGAAGGCGGGTATGGGGAATACTCTTCAGATTACGCGGACCTAGATGCTTTTGAGATCAACTATCTGCCCGAAGGCGTGTACGACCTGCAGCTGGCCCAATCGTCGTACGCGGGCGCGGCTGGAACTGCCGCCGGCGGAAGCGCGGGCAGCAAGGTCAGCTATGCGCTGAAAACGGTATCCGGGCTCAAGGTCACGGCTGGCGGGGCCATCGATATAGGGACCATCGATATACGGCAGGGTATAACCGTCAACGGGACCATAAAGGACAGGAACGGCAACGGCATCCCGAACATACCGGTCATCGCCCTTCCGTCCCTCTCAAAGGAATGGTCGGAAGACATGCGGGCATTCACCGACGTTAACGGCGCCTACAGTATCATGGGCTGTGATCCGGGATACCCCTACTACGATATTATCGCCTGCCCGCGCATCGATCCGTCGCGTTTCGGCGCTTCCTTCTTCTATGGAGCGGGCGGTGTGACATATGGAGAGAAAGCACGGACGATGAGAAGGATAGCGGACGGAGAAACGGTCGATTTCGTCCTTGATGAGGCGCTGGGCGAAGTGCGGGGAGTCGTGACGGCCCAGGACGGCGGCCAGTTCCAGAACCCTAAAGACGCCGAAATGCCCACGGCGCGCGTGTACCTGCAGCTCGCGAACACCTTCCCGCGGACCGATCCGCTGGGAGATATTGTCGCCGACACGCAACTCGACGGTTCCTTCCAAATAGAGACACTGTCGCCCGGGACGTACCGCATGGTCGTCCTTTCAGGCGGGTACGCCTCGTTTTCAAGCACGATAACGATCGGCTCTTCGGCGTACGATTGCGGTTCCGTCGTGCTGCGTCGCGGCGCGAAGATCGCCGGCTCGGTGACGATGCCGGACGGGAGCAATCCTTCGACGGCAGATATCGATTCCGTAGTGGCGGCGACCGACAACTTCTCGGAGATCCTGACGGGATCGCTCTCGCTGTCCGGAGACACGACGATCGCAGGTTACGAGATCAACGGCCTGTCCTCGGACACCAACTACAACCTGATGTTCGTCACAAGGAGCGGGGAACTGGCTTTGGCGGCCGAGAACTACGGCGTACCGTACAGCACTTACTGCGCCGCCAATGTCAACCTTGTTTTCAAGCTCAACGCTCCGGCGGTGTTCGGGCGCGCCCTCAAGGACGGCCCGGCGTTCACCATCACGTTCGAGCTGACGGGCGCGTTGCGCAAGCTTGTGGCGGACGACGACGATGTTTCAAAACTCGTGGCCATTGTTTCAGGCCAGGGAACCCTGTCGAACGGCTACATCGCGCCTAACCGCAAGACGATAACCTGCCGCTACGCCCCGGCCGCGAACGAGGATCGTTTCACCCTTCTGCTGGACGTGTACGCGGCCGCGACGGATCCCGAGACCGGGTCGGCGTTCCGCGTCAGGCAGGAGTTCCAGTACCACGCGGGCGTGGTGGCGCGCAACAAGATCAAGATGAACAACCTCCAGGGCGGTAAGGTCACTCTGGACGGTGACGCTTCGAACGTTCTGTTCGCTCCCGGCTCGTTCGACGGCGCGTCGTCAACGTCGACCTTCTACATCGATTTCGCCTGCTCGCGTTCCAGCAGCGTCCTTATATCGGGATCGCCGTCCGCGCCGGTGAAGGCGGTCAAGGCTGTTGTCTCCGGCGCGCCGGGGTCGTATCCAACGGAACTGTACCGGGCGATGAGTTTCGCCTCGTCGTCGGGGATCGATCCGATGAGCGCTTTCTACGACGTTATGCTGCCTGCCGGCGTCGCCCGTTCCCTTAAGAAGGACGCGACGCTTACCCTGCAGTACGACGCCGGAGCGAACCCCGCGGATCTCAACATCTACTATTACGATCCGGTCAATAACGTGTACCTGCTCGAGAACCGCGGCCGTTCGGTGGATGCCGTCGCGCGCACGGTCAGCGTGGGCGTCGGCCACGCATCGGTGTTCGTCATACTGAACGCGAACGGCGCGGTCATCCAGGGAATGCCGTACAGCGGCCAGTTGTTCGCTTATAACTACCCGAACCCGTTCGACCTGTCGATCAAGACGGTGGCCCTGAATAACGCTTCCCTCGCGCAGCAGTCGCAGGCCATTGCCGGGACCATGATCCACTACGGACTGCCGCAGGGCCTCTCGGGCGACGTTGAGATACGCATCTATAATGTGGCGGGCGAGCTTGTCCGCACCATCCGCGACGGCGCGCGTTCGGGAGGCAGCCATTACTACACCGAATGGAACGGAGCCAATGACAGCGGAGCGAAGGTGGCGTCCGGCGTCTACATAGCGCGTTTCAGCGTCAACGGCAGGGAGAAATACTTTAAGATGGCGGTCATAAGGTAGTGATAAGTGGTAAGTGTTTTTTGCTTATCACTGAACCCTTATTACTTACCACTGTTTTTCGGAGGATGACATGGAGAGGACATCGAGATTTCTTTGCGGCCTGCTTGTTCTATGCGTTACCGTGGCGCCCGCTTTTGCCGCGCGGTCCGACGTGGGCACATCGGGAGCCGTATTCCTGAAAATGAACACCGGCGCGCGCCCTGCGGCCATGGGCGAAGCCTTTACGGGCCTGGGCGGTGACGCGAACGCGTTCTTTTACAATCCCGCCGGGACCGCGGGAATTGAAAAGATGGAATTCATGGCACAGTACGGTTCATGGTTCCAGGATATCGGGTACAATGCCATGAGCTTTGTGTATCCCGCGAAAAAATGGGGGACGCTGGGGATCGGCGTCATCAACCTGAGCGTGACCGATATCGAGCGGCGCGCGACCGATACGTCCGCTCCCGACGGGACGTTCGGCGCGTCCGACTACGCTTACATCCTGCATTACAGCCGCCCGGTCACCGGTACCGTGGATGCGGGAGCGAACGTGAAGATAATCAATCAAAAGATCGACGATAAGACCGCGGGCGCGGTAGCCGGCGACGCGGGCGTTTTCTGGAAAACGCCTTATGAAGGGCTGACGGCCGGGCTTGCGGTCCAGAATTTCGGCGGGGAGATCAAGTTCGTCAATGACGGCAGCCCTCTTCCGCTTACCACCCGGGCCGGGGCCGGATACATTTTCCCGGCCGGCGGCGGCGCGAATATCGCTCTTGCCGCCGATGTGGTCTTTCCAAGGGACAACGACACTCAGTTCTGCGCGGGGGCGGAATACACGCGCGTGCTGCCGAAGGATTTTTCCGTGGCGATGCGGGGCGGATACAAGACCGTCAGCCAGGAAAAACTGGGCGGATTGTCCGGATTGACCGCGGGCGCGGGGCTGCACTGGAAACAGTTCGGCCTTGATTTCGCCTGGGTCCCGTACGGCGATCTCGGGGACACTTTCCGTTATTCGCTTAAGATGGTATTTTAACGCGTAGAGGCAATAAAAAAGCATCCCGCGGCAGCGGGATGCTTTTTTATTGCCTGAAAGTTCTCTTATCCGTTCTTTGCGAACTGGAACAGGAACCTGGTGCCTCCTGCCTCGATGATGTCGCCTTCCTTCAGTTCCATCTGGCCGGAAACGGCTTTGCCGTTAAGCTTCGGGTAGCCTTCCTTGACGGCCGTGATGATATAGCCCGCCGGGCGTTTGCTTATCAGGGCGGCGATATCCGGCGCGAAAAGGCCTTTGATCCTGATCGCGGCCGTGGAAGACTTGCCGATATAGGTGAGCAGCGAGGTGAGCCGGTATTCTGGCTGGTCAGATTTACCGTCGATTACTCGCAGCATGCCGTTGGATTCTGCGGCCTGGGGAACGGCTGCGGTTTCGGGCGCGGCGCCCGGACGCGCCGCGCCGGGGGTAAGTACTACGGTAGCTTCGGAGTCCACGATCTTTTCTTTGTGGGGAGCCGCGGGCTCCGGTTCCGCGGCTTCAGGATGGACGAAGACGATCGTATGCTGCCCTATCACGATCTGGTCCTCATGTTTCAATCCCGCGTTGATGATGCGTTTGTCGTTCAGCATGGTCCCGTTCGTGCTCTGGAGATCTTCGATCACGTAAGTGTTCCCCTGCAGGATGACGCGCGCGTGACGGCCGGAGACCGCCATGTTGTCGATGATCACGTCGTTGTCGCTTTTCCTGCCGATGGTCAGGGGCGTTTTCTCGATGGGGATCTCTTTGATGACTGCCGCGTGGAACTTCAGTAGAAGCTTTGGCATGGCATCTTACCTCTTGCGGTTGAATAGTTTCGTCCAGAGACGGTCCTGCCGGTAATGAACGACGATGACGGTGACATTGTCCCTGCCGCCGGCATCGTTGGCCGCGGCGACCAGGGCACTGCATATATCCGCGGGATCGGTTTTCGAACGGATCGTATCAGCGATAACGTCGTCGGGTACCATGCGCGTCAGGCCGTCGGAGCACAATACCAGGTAATCGTTGTCGAAGGCTCCCAGGGATGCGCTGTCCACTTCCACCTCGGGGTCGGGGCCGAGCGCCCGGGTAAGGATGTTCTTGAATTCGGATTTATCCGCCTGGTCTTCGCTGATAAGGCCGCGGCAGACCTGTTCCTGCACCAGGGAATGGTCGACGCTGACCTGCTGCAGGAGCCCGTGGCGCATAAGATAGATCCTGCTGTCGCCGACCCATGCCAGCGTGTACATGTCCCCGGCGATCCGCGCCGCCACGATGGTCGTCCCCATGCCGCGGCGTTCGGGGGAACCGGCGCTTGCTTCGTTGATCGCGCGGTTGGCCAGTTTTATGCCGCCCGCGAGGCGGTTCTCTTCGTCGGGTAACGAGGGGTCCGACGGGCCGAACGTGACGCGGGTACGTTCGGGATCGGCATCCCGTTCACGCAGGGATCTTATCGCGCCCGTCACCAGTTCCGCCGCCATGCGGCTGGCGACCTCGCCCGCGTTATGCCCGCCCATGCCGTCAGCGACGATGAACAGCCCCAGCTCTTCATCGGCGACGAAGGAATCCTCGTTGTTCGCGCGCACCCTGCCTTTGTCGCTTAAAGCTCCGACGGTCAGTGGCATAAAGACTCCGATTGACAGCTTATGAGCTCACTCGCTGATGTTTCTGAGGCATTCCTTCAGGTCGTTGACGATATCCTGGCCCGTCTGATAACGTTCTTCAGGGTTTTTGGCCAGCAGTTTGTCTATGATGGAGGAAAGCGGTTCCGGCAGCGAAGGGTTCAGGCTTCGTATGTCGGGATGCTTCTCGTTCGATATTTTGAAGAGAAGTTCCGCGATGCTGTCGCCGTTGAACGGTTTGTCGCCCGTCAGCAGTTCGAAGAGCATGGCTCCGAAGGAGAAGAGGTCGCTGCGCCCGTCCACTTTCTTGCCGCTGAGCTGTTCCGGCGACATATAGCTGGGCGTGCCGAGCACCGTCCCGGTCTGCGTTTTAGACGAGGCGGTGATCCGGGCGATCCCGAAATCCGTGATGCGCAGCGTCCCGTCCTTTATCAGCATGATGTTGGCTGGTTTGATGTCGCGGTGGATCACGCCCTGCCGGTGCGCGTAGTCCAGCGCGTCGGCGATCTTTATCATGTAGTCCAGCACGGTCGCGGGAGGGAAAAGCTTCTCCCTGCCGGCATGGTTCTTGAGGTCTTCTCCTTCCAGCAGTTCCATGGCGATATAGGCGACCTCGTTATCCTCGCCGGCATCGTAGATCTTTATTATGTTGGGATGGTTCAGGTTGCCGGCGGATTCGGCCTCGCGGAAAAAACGTTCCTTGACGGCCTTGACCGAGGCCTCGTCCACCTCGTCCTCAAAGCGCAGGGTCTTGATCGCCACCATGCGGTTGATCTTGGGGTCCTTGCCGAGGTAGACCGTGCCCATGGCGCCGCGGCCGAGTTCCTTGACGATCTCGTAGCGGCCCAGCGTCGGCGTGACCGCCGATGAACCTTCCAGTATCACGGTACCCTCCGCCGAGGGCTTCTTAGCGCCGATGCCGCCGAATACCGCGCCGTCGGCGGCCGCTTTCAGCTGCGCTATCTTCTGAGGGACGTCCTTGTAGCTTCCATCGACCGTGCCGATATATTCATAGACGGCGGCGGCCTTGTTGAACTGGCGTTTGCGTTCGAAATCAAGGCCGAGGTTGTAGAGCAGCTCTTTCATCGTGCCGTCGAGCGGGCATTTCCGGAACTTCTCGAAAGCGAGGTCCAGCATGCCCTGCCCCTGGAACGACAGGCCAAGCATTTTGTTGGTCTCTATCGCGCCGGCTTCAACGAGTTCCTTGCTGCGTTCCGTTACCAGGAAACGCCGCGAGGTCACGAACAGGTAGCCGGAGAGCAGCAGGAAAGAGGGATAGAATATCCTGATCCAGTAGCCGTAGGCGAAAAAGAGGTAGACGCCGGCCGCTGCTACCGATAGGAAAAGCAGCAGCGATACCGCGGCGCCCGCGAAGGCTTTCAGCCGGGGCAGCAGCAGAGCGATGAAAAGGCCCGCGAACACGATCGCTCCAAGCTCGGCGGCGAAAGCCCAGGGCGGCCGCGTGATATAATTGCGGTAGAGGATGTTTTGTATCACTGTGGCGGTGATCTCGACCCCGGGGAAGTTGTGGCCGAGCGGCGTTACGTTCAGGTCGGCGATGCCGGTAGCCATGTGCCCGATTAGCACGATCCTGTTTTTCAGCGCCGCGGGGTCTACCTTGTTGTTCAGCACGTCGAAGAAGGAGTAGTAATGGAACGTTCCCGCGGGCCCGTTGAAATTGATCAGCGTGCGTCCGTTCTCGTTAACCGGCATGGATGAGCGTCCGATGGCCAGCGAACGTCCGGGAACGAGAGTGAGCGATTCCACCGGGACTCTCAGGAAGGCGCGGGCCAGCTGCACCGCGAACGATGGATAGTAATCACCCTGAAACTGGATGACCGGGATCTCCGAACGGACGACGCCGTCCGCGTCGGGGATCACGTTGGCATGGCCCACAGCGGACACCAGGCCGGAAAAGAGAGGGAGGGGAACGGCGGGCGAATGTCCTTCCACCGGATAAAAAGCGGTCCCGCTCTCTATTTGGGTGAGCGTGTGAGAGGAAAGAACGGGGTCCTCGTTGCCCAGGGACGCGCCCGGCGTGAAATACATGGGCAGGACGACAGCTCCAGCGGTTTTCAGCGTTTCGGCGAGGCGGGTGTCGCTGTCGAGCCGTGCTTCGGCGATCGAGAATTCAGAAAGCAGCTGGTCCCGCGCCTCGGGCGCGCGTTCCAGCATGGGCGCCATCGTTTCCTTCAGGGCCCGTATCTCGGCAAGACCCTGATTGCGTTCCGGTTCGGTCAGGAGGATGTTGAGCCCGATGACACTTGCCCCCGCGTTGCTGATGGACTGGATCCCTTCCGCGAGAAGGGTGCGCGGCCACGGCCAGCGCCCCAGCCTGGCGATGGAATCGTCATCGATCGCGACGATCACGATCTCCTGATTGGGACGGTCGTTCTGGCGCAGCAATGCCCGGAGGTCGTATGTCTTGAGCTCCAGTGATTCGAAAATGCCGAGATGGAAGAGGAAAGCGGTTAGAGTGACGATCGTAAGAAGCAGTCCGACAGCCAAATGAGAGGAAAAAAACTTCTTCATAGGTTCGGTGTTCTCCTGCCGTAATAAGATATGCTGATAGTCATTTCCGCGGCGCACCAGGGAGGGCGGAATTCGCTGGAATGATCAGGGGTGCCGGCCGCCAATTACACGGATGATCGGTTTTTAATGGCAATTATACTAAAAGTATAATGAAAAATTGAAAAAATTCAATACTTTTTCGCTCTTTTCGGCAGATGACAGTTTTGCATTTGCGGTTCTTCCGATAAAAACTCCCGGACAACGCGGGAGTTTTTGTCGGATTGACAGAATTCGACTAAATATAGTATACAATTGTGAGCGGCTGCCTTACAGAGAACTGTACATGGCAGCCTATTTCTTATGATTTGAGGTCCCCATGCTCAGTTATCGTCGTGACCAGCTCCTTATCGAGAAAGTTCCTCTTGAGACGTTAGCCCGCAAATACGGGACCCCGCTCTATGCGTATTCGAAAACCCGCCTGATAGATAATTATCGTTCATTTGATAAAGCATTTTCACGGGTGCCTCATTGCGTCTGCTACGCGATAAAGGCCAATTCCAACGGAAGCATCCTTTCAACGCTCGCCGCTCAGGGCGCGGGCGCCGATATCACCTCCGGCGGGGAGCTGTTCAGGGCGCTCGAAGCCGGATTCCCCGCGGGAAAGATCGTCTATGCGGGTATCGGCAAAACCGCCGGCGAGATCGAGTACGCGCTCCTTGAGGACATCCGCATGTTCAATGTGGAATCCATCGAGGAACTCGAGTTGATAAGCAGGATCGCGGCGCGGATGAAGAAAAAAGCTGCCATCGCGTTCCGGGTCAACCCCAACGTGGATCCGCACACGCATAAGTATATTACCACGGGCAAAAGCGGCAGCAAGTTCGGTATACCGTACGGTGACGTTGTCGCCGCGTATGAATACGCCGTCAGGCTGCCCGGGATAGACGTCGCCGGGATACACTGTCACATAGGCTCCCAGATAACGGAGGCCGGCCCCTTCCGCCTCGCGGCTGAACGGGTCAACGGCCTCAGGGAAAAACTTGCCCGCAAAGGGATCGCGCTCCGATCCGTTAATCTTGGCGGCGGCCTTGGCATCACTTACCATAAGGAAGCGGCGCCGCCCCCCGCGGAGCTGTCGCGCGCCGTACTGCCCGCGTTCAGGGGTTTCAAGGGAACATTCCTTTTCGAACCGGGACGTTATATCGTGGGCAACGCCGGGATCCTTGTCGTGAAGGTCATCTACCGGAAACATTCCGGAGGCAGGAACTTCCTTATCGTGAACGGCGGCATGAACGACCTTATACGTCCAACACTGTACGAAGCGTATCATTCCATCGCGCCCGTCCGCAAAACACGGGCGGAACGGATCAAGGCCGATGTGGTCGGCCCGATCTGCGAATCCGGGGATTTTCTCGGCAAGGACCGTATGCTGCCCAGGATCGACCAGGGTGAATGCCTCGCTGTCCAGTGCGCGGGCGCCTACGGGTTCGCGATGTCGTCCCAGTATAATTCGCGCCTGCGCGCCGCCGAAGTGATGGTGCAGGGCGGCAAGCATACGCTGATACGCAGAAGAGAGACATACCGGGACCTGATAGCGGCGGAAAAGTGAAAAATGTAGAATGAAAAGTGTAAATTGAACAAGGCAGGCGCAGGCTTCATCCTGCGCGAAAGGCTTCGCCCGTTATGAAAAGAATAATTCCTTTTATCAAGATGTCGGCGGCGGGTAATGATTTTGTCATGGTGGACAACCGCCGGAAGATCATGCCCCGGGAACTGACGGACGTTGTCCGAAAATGGTGCCACCGGAAATACGGCGTCGGCGGGGACGGGCTCATCATGCTGGAGGACAGCGAAAAGGCCGATTTCCGCATGCGGTATTACAACGCCGACGGCTCGCATGCCTCGATGTGCGGCAACGGCGGGCGTTCCGTCGCGCGGTTCGCCTGCCTGCTGGGAGTGGTGCAGAAGAAGATGAATTTTGAGACGGACGCGGGCATGGTCCACGCGGAGATCGTCGGTGACGATGTGCGGCTCGGGTTGTACGAACCCAGAGACGCGCGCCTGGATTTTCCGATAACCGTCGAGAAACGCGAGCTCAGCGTCTCCTTTATCAATACGGGCGTGCCGCACGTCGTGGTCTTTGTGAACGACGTCGAAAAAGCCGATGTCGAAGCGATGGGCCGCGCGATCCGTTACCACCGCGCCTTTGCTCCCGCGGGCGCCAACGTGAACTTTGTCCAGAAAAAAGACGGGCGCGCTCTGCTGGTGCGCACGTACGAGCGCGGCGTCGAAGGGGAAACGCTTGCCTGCGGCACCGGCGTTACAGCGAGCGCCATTATCGCGGGGATGCGCGGGATGGTCAAGTCGCCGGTCAAATGCGTCACGCGCGGCGGCGACACCCTTACGGTATCTTACAGCCTGAATGAAAGCGGCGACCTTGTCTCCCCGGTATCGAAAGTCTTTCTCGAAGGCCCCGCAGAAGTTACATTCACCGGCGAAATTGAATTGTAGTGATTGACGGTCATTGTAGCATGCCCATTCACGGGCGTTGTGTCTTTTTTTGTTAATTTTTCAAAGAAAGGGTTTAAGGGGGAACTGGTTTCCCCTGCACTAACCCGCAGGTTATAAATTGCTCTTGATCCGCTTTATGCGGGTTAGAGGAGGAAATATGTTATTTTCAGGTTCATATGTTGCCCTTGTCACTCCCTTTAAGAACGGTGCGGTGGACAGGGACAAACTGAAGGACCTCATAGAGTTCCAGATCTCCGGCGGAACGTCCGGGATCGTACCGTGCGGGACGACCGGCGAGTCGGCCACACTCTCGCATGAAGAACACCAGGAAGTGATCGATCTTACGGTGCGCGCCGTGCGCGGGCGGGTCAAGGTCGTGGCCGGCACGGGTTCCAACTCCACCGACGAAGCGATCATGCTCACGCAGTTCGCCGAAAAGGCCGGATGCGACGGGGCTCTGCTGGTGTCGCCGTACTATAACAAGCCGTCGCAGAAAGGGCTTCACCTCCACTTCAAAGCGGTGGCCGATTCGGTGAAGATACCGATCGTTCTCTATAACATCCAGAGCCGTACCGGAGTGAACATAGAAACGTCAACGCTGGCCAGGATAGCGAAGGGCTCGAAAAACGTCGTCGCGGTCAAGGAAGCTTCGGGCTCGCTGGATCAGATGTCCCAGGTACACCGCGCCTGCCCGGACATCGACCTTATTTCCGGCGACGACGCGCTGACGCTCCCGGTCCTTGCCATCGGAGGGACGGGCGTCATATCGGTCGTCGCGAACATCGCGCCGAAAGACGTCGCGGACATGGTGGCCGCCTTCTTCGCGGGAGACATCGGGAAAGCACGGGAACTGCATTACCGTCTTTTGCCGCTCGTCAAAGCGATGTTCATCGAGACGAACCCCATCCCGGTAAAGACCGCCGCGGGCATGCTCGGCATGTGTTCCGGCGAGATGCGCCTTCCCCTGTGCGAAATGGAAGACAACAACAGGAAGGCTCTCGAAAAGGCGCTCAGGGATTACGGCCTTTTGAAATAATAAAGGCGTTCATGGGTTCATGAGTTGATGAGTTCATGAGTTAACTTTTACGACAGATACCAGAATTTGCACATACGTCCGGTGTTGTCTTTTCTTCTCAAGTTGTTCACTCATGAACGTTGTTATGTCATAACAGGGGTGCATTATGGCTACAAAGATCATTATTTGCGGGGCGGCGGGCAGGATGGGCGGGAGACTGATCGCTCTCGCCGGACAGGACCGGAGATTCTCCCTGGCCGGCGCCGTTGACATAAAAGCTCAGGCCATGGGGCAGGTGTCCATTGTCGACGACCTCACCGTGGTCATCGCTTCGGGTGACGTGGTCATCGATTTTACCAATGCGCAGGCGACGATGGAGCATCTTGCCGTGTGCCGGAAAGCAGGAAAGGCCCTGGTCGTCGGCAGCACCGGGATCACCGATCAGCATCTCGCGGCGCTCAGGGAAGCGGCCCGCGACATTCCGATCATCTTTTCGCCGAACATGTCCATGGGGGTCAACCTTCTTTTCTCCCTTGTGCGGGAAGTCGCCCGCGCGATCCCTGGATTTGACGTAGAGATCGTAGAGCTGCATCACAACCAGAAGAAGGACGCTCCGTCGGGAACGGCCGTGAAGCTTGCCGAGAACATCGCCGGGGCGCTGGGCCGCGATCTCGGAAAGGCCGGGATCTACGGGCGCGAAGGCATCGTCGGCCCCCGCACTAAAGAAGAGATCGGCGTCATGGCGGTGCGCGGCGGAGATATCGTCGGCGACCATACCGTTTATTTCATCGGCACGGGCGAACGGATCGAATTGACGCACCGGGCGCATTCACGCGACGTGTTCGCGGCCGGAGCGCTGAGCGCGGCCCACTGGGCCGCCGGGAAAAAGCCTGGACTCTACGACATGCAGGACGTTCTCGGCCTTAAGAAATAACGGCGTTCACTTGTTAAATAGTTGATTTGTTCATTGGTTAACGAAAATAACACCGAGTTTTCCCGCTGCAGTGAACAAGTGAACAAATGAACCAGTGAACTAATGAACGCCTTCAAGGTTTTATGATCTATCTTCGTTTTCATTCGGAAGGGAAAGACCGGTGGGGAGTGTCTGGGGACGGGAAAAGCATCGAGGAGATCACGCCCGATTACTTCCATCCTTTCACAAGGACCGGCGCGCGGTTCCCTGTGGGTTCCGTTCAGTTGATCGCTCCCTGTATCCCTTCAAAAATAATCGCACTCGGGCTTAATTACAGGGGCCACGCGGCCGAGTTCCTGATGGAGGCCCCGAAGGAACCGCTGGTTTTTCTCAAAGCGGTATCTTCCCTTCTCGGCCCCGGCGGAACGATAACGATTCCGCGTGACTCCATGCGGGTGGATTATGAAGGTGAGCTGGCTGTCGTTATCGGACGGCGCGCGAAATGCGTCGAAGAGGATGAGGCCCTGGATCATATCCTCGGTTACTCCTGTTTGAACGATGTCACGGCGCGCGATATCCAGGGACAAGAGAGCCAGTGGGCGCGTTCAAAATCCTATGACACTTTCTGCCCGGCAGGCCCCTGGATAGTAGACTCCGTCGAAACGGAGCATCTTTCTCTGGAAACGCTGCGCAACGGGGAAGTTGCCCAGCGGGGTAACACCGCGGACATGATCTTCCCGGTCAAAAGGATCGTTTCTTTCGTTTCCCGGATAATGACGCTTGAACCGGGCGATATCATCGCCACGGGCACGCCTCCCGGAGTAGGGCAGATCAAGCCCGGCGACCGCGTGGAAGTGCGCATCGAGAACATCGGCACGCTTGCCAATCCGGTTGCCGCTGAAAATCCATGAAGAGGCTCTGGCAGGAGATCATCGCTTTTTTTGACGACCTGGAAGACCACGCAAATCCGGGATACGACCCGGTTCACGTCGCGGCCATGCTTGTCGCCGTCATTTTCGGGATCGCCCTGCTGTTCTGGCTGTTATGGGCGCTGCTGGTTTTCGGCGGAGGCATCCAGGCGAAGATCATCCCGTTCCTGCTGGTCGTTTTCACCGCCCGGACGACGCGGGATTTCGGTTATGTCGGTTATCCCTACGAGATGGGCGTTTTCGAAGGATGGGTAACGAACGTTGTCGCGCTGGCGCTTGTCATGGCAGTGATAACCGCGATCTGGTACGTTTTTGAAATAAAGGACGACGCTGGACAAAAAACAACAGCGACGCAGGACGCTGGACACAGGATGCAGGATTAAAGGCAACAACGGTGACTTTATCCGGGATCCAGCGTCCTGCGTCGCTGTTCAGCCATTGATCCCGCGCCTGTTTGATAAGGAGTTGTCATGAAGATCACGTACAATGAAAAACTGGGCAAGCTCCCGCCCTACCTTTTTGTCGAGATAGACCGTAAAAAACAGGCGGCCATCGCGCGCGGCGTCGACATCATTTCTCTGGGAGTGGGCGATCCGGATCAGCCGACGCCGGAACATATAATTGCGGCGGGGCGGAAGGCCCTTGCGAAGGCGGAGAACCATCAATATCCGTTCGGCGCGGGTATGAAGAGTTTCCGCGAAGCGGTAGCCGCGTGGTACAAGGCCAGGTTCAACGTGACGCTGAACCCTGCTAATGAGATCTGTTCCCTGCTGGGCTCAAAAGAAGGCATCGGGCACTTCCATCTGGCGTTCATCAACCCGGGCGATGTCGTGCTCATACCTGAACCGGGATACCCGGTGTATAATACAGGCACTATCTTTACCGACGGCGTCCCGTATTTCATGCCGTTGACGGAAGAGAACGGTTTTCTGCCCGACCTGGATGCCATTCCGGCCGGCGTCCTGAAGAAGGCGAAGGTGATATTCGTCAATTATCCCAACAATCCCACGGCGGCCACGGCGGACAGGACGTTTTATGAAAAAATCATCGCGTTCGCGAAAAAGCATAATATTATCGTCGTCCACGATGCCGCCTATTCCGAGATCTACTACGAAAAGCAGCCGATGAGTTTCCTCGAAGTCCCGGGAGCCAGAGAAGTGGGGGTGGAGTTCCATTCCCTGTCCAAGACCTACAACATGACGGGCTGGCGTATCGGCTGGGTGTGCGGCAACGCGGAGATCGTCAAAGGCGTCGCGATGGTCAAGGAAAACTATGATTCCGGCGTGTTCCAGGCGATCCAGGAAGCCGGTATCACCGCGCTGACGGGGCCGCAGGACTGCGTAGAGGATATGCGCAAACTGTACCGCGAACGCCGCGACGCCCTGGTGGACGGCCTTAACGCGCTCGGATGGAAGGTCCGCAAGCCGCAGGCGACATTTTATGTGTGGGCGAGTGTCCCGAAGGGATATACCTCGGCGGCCACGGTCTCAAAGCTTCTCGATGAAGCCGGCATCGTCTGCACCCCCGGCAACGGCCTTGGCGCGTCAGGCGAAGGCTATGTGCGTTTCGCCCTTACCGTCGGAGTTCCCCGCATAAAGGAAGCTCTCGGCAGGATGGGAAAGCTGAAATGGTAAATAGCAATACAGTTCATAGCTCATAAGCTGTGAGCTAAGAGCTGTCCTTACAGATTTGACCCCGCTTGCGCATTTGGTACAATTACAGAGACGCGATGTTATAGCGACACCCTCCACTCTTCGTAATGAACTCCCCCAACACTGCTGTAAAGCAGCCACAAAACGGCCGGCCGGTATTTTTTCATGCCATACCGGCCCGCGGTGTGTCCAATCTGAAGACAGCCGATCCCACCATCCTGTTCGCGGATCTTACGCCAGGGCCGAACACG
>CAZNYG010000004.1:33407-54778 GCA_964577205.1 uncultured Elusimicrobiales bacterium
GAATGGCCAGGTCCGGCCGCTGACGCGGGCCGAACACGGTAAAGAACTCGCGGCAGCCCGGATAACGAGATCGCCTGGGCGTGATATCCGGGCGGGACGGCGCTTTTAAAGGCCGACAGCAATGCCGTGAACAACGGCGCCTCGGTAAGTATTGTCAAAAACCCGGGGAAGTGGTAAAATAAACGGGAATGGTCATTAACTGGTCTCACGCAGGATTTCCAGTACTGAGACACATCAAACCACATGGACAGAGAATCCCAGTCCTTTAGAAGCGGGCGGGTATATGTCCATCGCAAATCGCAAAGTTCAAATTGAACTACCGCCTCTGACATTTTAGAACGCTCGATAGCAGCAAGGTATCGCGCGTAACACAAGTTTTTTACCGAAAGGATCGTTACGTGTTCCTGATCGCGAAGGGCAAAGGCCGTTTAAAGGGAATGGCGCTGTGGCTGTTATGCGCCGGAGCGCTTTTGACGGCGGGCGTACGCGTCGGGGGAGGGACTTTCAATTCGGTCTTCGAGTTGAATCAGAAAGGGGTCCAGGCTCTCGAAGCGGGCCGATATGAGGAAGCGGTCAATTATCTCTCCGAAGCTGACCGCGAGGGGGACAATACGACCGTAAGGCGCAACCTCTCGGCGGCGTACAACAAAGCCGCGTTCTATCACGGTGAAAGGGGCGATTTCGACAAAGCCCGCGATTACATGCAGAAAGCCTGCGCCTTGTTCCCCGGGGAAAAGCAGTTGAGGACGAATTACGCTCATGTCCTTACGAATGAAGGGTTCCGCCGTTATAACGCAAAAAGGACAGGCGATATAGAATGGCTGCTCCGGGAATCCCTCCAGTATGACGATACCGTGGCGGGCACGCACATCCTTCTTGGACAGCTGTATTACGACCGGGACGAATACCGGCATGCTAAAGCCGAATGGCAGAAGGCCGCACAGCTCGATCCCGGGCAGGACGACGTCAAAAGGAAACTGGAGAAGCTGGGTCGGGAAATGGCTGACGAGAATCAGCGTTTCGACCAGACGAATTACCATTTCAAGGTGCGTTACGAGGGAACGGATATGTGGACGGCTTCCCGGGACGTGCTTGGCCTGCTGGAAAGCGCCTACGTGGAAGCCGGGAGGAAATTCGGGGTTTTCCCGGATCAGCCGCTGACGGTGATCATCTACACCCAGGAAAAATTCCGGTCGGTGACCGGGGCGGATGAATGGTCAGCCGGCCTTTATGACGGAAAGATCCGGCTCCGGCGGGGCGACGTGGAAGGCGACAAACCAAGGCTGAAACAGATCGTGTATCATGAATATATGCACGCGTTCGTGCATTATCTCGCCGGGAACAACGTGCCGGTATGGCTTAACGAGGGCATCGCCCAGTGTTACGAGAACATGCCCGCGAAGGCGGCGTTGACCGGCGCTGAGAAAAGGCTTCTTGGAGAACGGCTTTCCGGAGGCGCCCTGGGGCTGGATGCCGTCGAGCCGATGTTCCGTTCCCGGTATTCACGGGCCGAAGTCAGCTTCGCGTACGCCTACGCGAAAGCCTTCGTCTGTTACCTGATAGACAGAGGGTGGGATTACAGCATCAGGAACCTTCTGGAAGAATGCAAAAAAGGGACCGCCGTGAATGACGCGTTCAACAGAGTGTATTTCAGGAGCCTTGACATGATGCACGACGACTGGAAACGGACCGGGCTGTCCCTGTGACCGGAAAGAGAGGAGAATGAGGATGCGTTGCGCGCGCTGGTTGATCGCCGGGATGTTCCTGCTGTCCGCGGGAGTGGCGTATGCCGGGGATGCAAAAGGGGAGGCTGACATGGGAGACCATCCTTCAGTAGCACCAAAAAAAGTCCTTGTGGTTTATTACTCGCGGACCGGCCACACGAAAAAAGCGGCTGAAGAGATCGCCCGCGCGCTGAACGCCGGCATTGAACAGTTGATCGATAAAAAAGACCGCGGCGGGGCCGGCGGCTATATAATCGCGGGAAAGGATGCCGCCCGGGAGAACCCCGCGGAGATCGAACCGGTCAGGAATGATCCGTCGAAGTACGATCTGGTCGTCCTTGGAACGCCGGTCTGGGCATGGAACATGACCCCGGCCATAAGGGCCTACGTTACGGCGCACGGGAAAACTTTCAGGAATATCGCCATATTTACTTTCGCGGGAGGGACAAAATCGGGCAGGATCGTGGAAAAGATCGAGACGCTCGCGGGCAAAAAGGCCGTGGCTTCGGCCGGATTCCTTGACTCCGACCTCAAGGAAGGCAACAGCGCCCGGTATGAGGGAAAGCTCAAGGCCTTCACCGCGCGGCTGCTTGATTTTGAAAAGTGAAGGCGATTGAATTCTAAAAGATTTTCGCGCCTGTGCCCGCCGCTCCGGACAGATTTTCATGGAGGGATGAGTGGAACGTGTATGCTGCAGTTTGAGAGTAAAGCTGACAATCAGTTTTCTCGCGCTTGTACTGGCCGTCTCCGGATTGACCGGTTACGTGATGCTCAGGGAATCACGGGAGGTGGCCCTTGAGATGGTACGTTCGGAACTGACCGGGCTCGCGTCCGTGCTGGCGAGCGATTTCAGCGGCGCCGACGGAGATGTGTTGATGGGCCTGAAGGCCGGGGAAGAACGCACACCGCGGTATATGCGTCTTCGCGACCGTTTGAGGCGGCTCAAGGAGGCGCACGGGAATATTATGTACGCTTACACGATGCGTAAGAGGGGGGACGATCTGTATTTCATCGTTGACGCCGATTACGGGTACGGCGATGATCCTGAAGAGGGTGCGATCGACGAAAAATATGACCTGGACGCGTTGAAGGGCAAAAGCGAGATATTGAGCGGATTTGAAGGCCCCGCGGCGGACAGGGAATTCAGCGAGGACAAATGGGGGGTCACACTCTCCGGATACGCGCCGGTCAGGAACTCGTCCGGGCAGGTGATAGGCATTCTCGGCGTGGATATGGCGCGCCAGGAAGTTATCGCAAAGGCAAAGGAGCTCAGATGGAAATATGCCGCGGCCGTTCTGGTTGTCGGCGCTTTCGTTTCAGGCCTCCTGGTACTGTTCTATTCCATTACCGTCCGAAGGGACGTCCGCAGAATGATCAAGGCCGCGAATGATATCAGCATGGGCGACATGGACGCGACCGTCGGCATTGAAAGGAACGATGAGATAGGCGAACTGGCGGAATCCTTTGAACGCATGGTGGCAAGCCTTAAGATAATGATGAAGAAGGAAAAATAAAGCAGGGGAAGAACGAATGAGCGCGGTTTCCGACAAAGTGCTGTCCATAGCGACAAAATTCCTTGGGCCTGCTTCAGGCGTGTTCCTTGAACGCCAGACGGCCGGCCATATGAACGGATTGAAATTCGAAGACGTTCATTACGAGCATCTGCCAGAGCTGTTCAAATGGGTGAAGCTATCGTCGCGCCATTATATCGGCGACAGATCGGATGATCTCGTCTTAAAACTCAGCCACGCTTTCAACGTGAAACCCAACGATTGAACAGGCGCGGGATCCGCGGGCCGCAGTTTATAGAGGTGATCATTCCATGGAACATAAGCGCCGCGTGGCGTATGTGGGCATCGGATCGAACCTGGGGGACCGGGCCCGCAATGTCGGCAAAGCGGCCGGGGCGTTGCGGCGGCTTCAGGGCGTCCGGGTACTCTCCGTTTCACCGGTCTATGTTTCTTCGCCGGTAGGCCCGCGCCAGCGGGATTTTTTCAACCTGGCGGTGAAGATAGCTACGGCGCTTCGCCCCGCGGATCTTCTGAAGGGACTGCAGCGTGTCGAGAAAGAAATGGGCCGGCCCCTCCGCCGCGAACGCTGGGGCCCGCGGGTCATCGACCTGGACATCCTTCTTTACGGCCGCGTCGTTTTTCGAGGCCCGGGCCTGGTAATACCGCATCCGGAAATGCACAGGCGCCGTTTTGTGCTCGAGCCGATGGCCGTCATCGCTCCCGGCCTCCGGCACCCCAGGCTTCGCAGGACCATGCGGAAACTCAGGGACGGGCTCCGATTGACTTCACCGGAACAAAAGGTTAGAATACTGAAATGAACAACAAAGTCACGACATCCACGTTCCTCGAGATGAAGAAAAAAGGCGAGAAGATCGCCATGCTGACCGGTTATGATTACGGGATGGCGCGGATTCTGAACGAAGCCGGGGTTGACTCGGTGCTGGTGGGCGATTCCGTGGGCATGGTCAAGCTGGGTTTCGAGAATACTTTGCCGGTGACCATGGATGACATCATCTACCACTGCAAGACCGTCCGCCGGGCCAACAGCCGCGCGCTGCTCGTCGCTGACATGCCGTTCCTTTCGTACGAAGTGAACACCGCGGAAGCCGTGGCCAACGCCGGCAGGCTTGTGAAAAACGCCGGCGCCGAGGCGGTGAAGATCGAGGGATGTGAGCCGTTCCTTCCGGCTGTCCGCGCGATCATCGCGTCAAAGATCCCGGTCATGGGGCATCTCGGGCTCACTCCACAGTCGATCCATCAGTTCGGCGGGTACAAGGTTCAGGGCCGCAACGAACAGGCGGCGGCCCGGCTCCTTGCCGACGCGCGGGCGCTGCAGGACGCGGGCGTTTTCGCGCTGGTCCTCGAAGCTATCCCGCGGGAACTTGCCGGCCAGATCACGGCCACGCTGTCGATCCCCACGATCGGTATCGGCGCCGGCCCGGACTGCGACGGGCAGGTGCTTGTCACTGACGATATTCTCGGCCTGTATTCTGATTTCAAGCCGAAATTCGCGAAGCGCTACGCCGATCTCAGGCCGCGGATCCTGGAAGCGGTCAGATCGTATTGCCGCGAAGTAAAGGACGGTTCCTTCCCTGACGACGAGTTTACCTATAAATGATACTCGGAAAACTAACGTAACGACAACACCGGTTACGATGCCCGTTAAAGACGTTACGGGCCTCGTAACCGTCCCACGTGCTTGTGCCGTCCCGAGTTTGAATCTATGAAAATCATTGCTTCCGTCAAACAGATGCAGGGCCTCGCGTTGAAGGTGAAGCGCGCGGGGAGATCGATCGGCCTTGTCCCGACCATGGGTGCCCTGCACGAGGGGCATTTTTCCCTGATCCGGCGCGCGCGCAAAGAGAACGATGTCGTCGTTGTTTCCGTGTTCGTCAACCCGGCGCAGTTCGGCCCGAACGAGGACTACCTGCGTTATCCGCGTCCCGCCGCGGAAGACGCCGCCGCCTGCCGGAGAGAAAAAGCCGATTATCTTTTCATGCCGTCGCCGGATGAAATGTACCCCGGCGGTCATCTGACCTTCGTGACGGTTGAGAGGATGTCGGATATCCTGTGCGGGGAATCCCGTCCCGGGCATTTCCGCGGCGTGGCCACCGTCGTATCCAAGCTGTTCAATATCGCGCGGCCGGACCGCGCTTACTTCGGCATGAAGGACTACCAGCAGCTGACGCTGATAAAGCGGATGGCCTCCGACCTGAACTTTCCCGTGGCGATCGTTCCCTGTCCCATTGTCCGCGAGCCTTCCGGGCTCGCGTTATCCAGCCGCAACGCCTATCTTTCACCGCTTGAAAAGGAACGCGGCCTCATTATCTCCCGGTCTTTACAACGTACATGCGATTTGATACAATGCAAAAAAATTAAAACAAGCGAAAAAATCGAGGAGAATATGATCGCGGCGTTGTCCCGGGTACCGGGCGCGAGACTCGATTATGTCGCGGTACTGGATCCCGAGACCCTTGAACCGGTATCCAGGCTCCGGCTCCCGGTCGTGATCGCTGTCGCCATCTGGATGGGACGCACTCGCCTTATCGACAATATTATCGTCGGCACCGATGCCCGTTCCCGGCGGGCGAAAAGGAGAGCGCCATGCTCCGTACGAGATATATAGTCAAACCCCGCCTGCAGATCAAATATCTTCTTATCGCGCTGCTCGTAGTCTGCGTTACCGCTCTCGCGGTGTATTATGCTTTCTGGAGCTCCCTCGTCAGGGCTCCCGGGCTTGACCAGTTAAGCGCCGGCGAGATGAAAGCGCTCGAAAACGCGTACCAGACCAGTTTCGTATGGGTTGTGGCCTTGCTGGCCCTTGCCATCGGCCTTGAAAGCATATTCCTGTTCCACCGCCTTGCCGGCCCGGTATTCGTGTTCGAACGCGCCTTCAAGGCGGTAGCCGGCGGAGATCTGACGGCGAAGGTACATTACCGCAGGCGCGACGAGCTCAAAGATACCGCCCGCGCCATCCAGGCCATGATAGACAACATCCGCGCTGCCGTAGCCGACGACCGGAAAAGATCCGCTCAAGCCGTGGAATTGCTGGATAAAGGCGATCCCGCAGGAGCCCGCAAGGCCATAGCGTCCGCCGGACAGTGGTTCAAGATATAGAAGGCATTGCGGATCGTAAATTTCAAAATGTATCTCCCCTTCCTCCCATGATCATAGAAACTGATTATCTCGTCATCGGCAGCGGCATCGCCGGACTTACGTTCGCGCTGCGGGCGTCCAGCGAAGGATCGGTCGCTATCGTAACGAAGCGCGGCGTGGAGGAAAGCGCCACCGACCGCGCGCAGGGCGGCGTGGCGGCCGTCTGGAGCGCCGAAGATTCCTTTGATGAGCATATCAAGGACACGATGGCGGCCGGCGCGGGCCTGTGCCGCGAACATATTGTCGATGCCGTGGTCAGGGAAGGGCCGGATCGGATAAAAGACCTCATAAACTGGGGAGTGAAATTCACGCCCCGGGAAGGCACCATAGACAACGATTACGAGCTCGGCCTGGAAGGGGGACATTCGCACCGGCGTATCCTTCACGCGGGCGACATCACCGGGCACGAAATAGAGCAGCCGCTGGTGAAGCGCGCGCGGGAATGCCCGGATATCAGGATATACGAGCGCCATATCGCGGTTGACCTCATAACGACCGGGAAGATACGGAGGCGTTTCGCCGGATCTAAAGACAGCTGCTGGGGCGCGTATGTTCTCGATATCAAAAATAACCGGGTGCTCACTTTCCTTGCCAAAGCGGTCGTGCTCGCGACGGGAGGGGCCGGAAAAGTCTACCTGTACACGACTAACCCTGATGTTTCGACCGGAGACGGCGTCGCGATGGCGTACCGCGCGGGCGCGACTATCGCTGACATGGAGTTTATACAGTTCCATCCCACCTGCCTGTACCATCCTGAAGCCAAATCATTCCTTGTTTCCGAGGCCGTCCGCGGCGAGGGAGCCATACTGCGTTCGAAGAACGGCGCCGCCTTCATGGAAAAATACCATCCGCGCAGGGAACTGGCGCCCCGGGACATCGTCGCGCGCGCCATTGACAGCGAACTCAAGTCGAGCGGCGACGACTGCGTTTACCTGGACGTCACGCACCGTCCGGCGTCATTTTTGAAAAAAAGGTTCCCGAACATATACGGGCGGTGCCTGGAATTCGGCATCGACATGGCGAAAGACCCGATCCCCGTCGTCCCCGCCGCTCATTACTGCTGCGGCGGCGTCCTTACAGACGATTTCGGCCAGACGACGATACCTCGTCTTTTTGCCGTCGGAGAGACGGCCTGCACGGGCCTTCACGGCGCCAACCGCCTCGCTTCCAATTCCCTGCTTGAGGCGCTGGTGTTCTCGGAACGTAGCTTCCGCTCTTCTAAGGTATTTATGAAGAGAACGGATCCTTTCCCGAAGATCCCCGTCTGGGATACGGGCGACGCGCGCGACAGCGACGAACTGGTCGTCGTCAGCCAGAACTGGGAGGAGATCCGGCATTTCATGTGGAACTACGTCGGTATCGTCCGCAGCGACAAGAGGCTGTCCCGGGCGGTACGCCGCATCGAGCTGCTCCAGAAGGAGATATCCGAATACTACTGGAATTTCATCGTCACCGGCGACCTCATAGAACTGCGCAATATCGCCACTGTCGCGGAACTGATCATCCGCAGCGCGCTCCGTCGCCGCGAAAGCAGGGGCCTGCATTACACGATCGATTATCCCGGACAGAGACGTGACGCTGCCGGCACGTTCATGAACCGTTTCGGCAAAGGGGAGGGAACACCCGCATGAAGCTGCTGTATAAATTCCTTATCGCTCTTCTGGCCGGCTCGCTTGTCCCGCTGGTCATCTACAGCGTCATCGTCACCGGCACGACGGGGAACGCTTTAAAAAGCGTCATAAACCGCAACAACAGGAACACGCTGGATAACGCCGCCCGGGAAGTGAACGGTTATTTCGCCGCCGTAGAGAGCAAGTTGAACATCGGCCGGGCCATGGAACGGAACAAGGCGATGGGCCTCGGCGAAAAGATCCGCCTGGTGCTTGGCGAATCGGTGTCCGGCGACATGCTGGCCGGCATCTATCTGCTGGACGACCGGTTTGCGGTCATCACGGGAGTGGCGCCCGGGGACGACGGCCAGGGGATGCCCGTCGATATTCAGCTGGCCGAAAAAGCGTCCAAAAGCCGCCAGGTGGAACTGAGCGGCATCCATTATTCCCCGGACGGCGAGCCTCTTTATGACGTTGTGTATCCCGCGGATACGCTGCCCCGGCAATACGTCTATTACCGTTTCCGCCTCGAATACCTGATGAAGCAGCTGCGCCCTCTGGTCATGTCCGGCGACAACAGCCAGGGCAGGGATATACTTCTGATCGACAGCGAGGGAGTGGCGGCCGCGGCGCTGGCTGAAAAAGCGCCGGAACCTCTCGCCTCCGGTGAACGGGCGGCGCTCGAAGAAAAAGCCAAAGGAGAGGCGTTCGTTAGCAAAGGCATACTGACGCTGGCGGTTCCCAGCCGCGGCCCGGGCTGGCTTATCGTGTTCCGTCAGCCTTCATCGAAAGCTTACGCGACTATCACCAGGATGCAGGCTCTTTTCGGCGTGCTGATCCTCGTAACCATGGGAGGGCTGCTGCTGCTCGCGCTCTGGCTGGCGCGCAACCTTTCGCGTCCCATAGAATCGATCATCGCCGGCATGGAGATCGTCGCCGGCGGCAACATGGATTTCAAGATGCCGGCGGTATCCACCGATGAGCTGAGCAGGGTGGTGACGATCTTCAACGACATGACCTCCCGTCTCGTCGCGCTGCAGGATGAAATGAAAAAGAAAGAGCGCCTTTCGGCGATCGGGCAGATGGCGAATATACTCGGCCACGAGATACGCAATCCCCTGAGCGCCATCTCGGGTTCCGTTTTCCTGATCAAACGGCAGACGACCCGCATCCCTGGCACCGAGATCCTCTTGAAGCCGATCGCCATCATCGAAAAGGAGATCGACTCGACGAACAAGATCATCAGCGACATGCTGGATTTCTCGCGCCAGCGCCCGCCGGTCCTTTCCGAGCTCGACCTGGGCGAGGTCGTCCGCGGCATCATGGAAGGCTCGCCGATCCCGGAGAACGTCTCCCTGAACATCATTTCCGCCGACGTCCCGAAAGTGTGGATCGACGTTGAGGAGATGAAACAGGTCATCCGCAACTTGGTCAATAACGCGGTCGACAGCATGGCGGGAAAGCAGAACGCGTCCCTGAAGATCATTATCGGCAAATGCGCGCTGACGCGGCAGGGCGCGGGCGTTTCTCTGTCGATAACCGATACCGGATGCGGCATGCCGCCCGATGTCGCGGCAAAGATATTCGAACCGTTCTATTCCACCAAATCAAAAGGCACGGGCCTGGGGCTGGCCGTAGTGAGGCGCATCGTTGAAGAGAGGCACTGCGGTGTCATCGAGATAAAAAGTGTCGTTGGCGAAGGCACCACAATGGTGATAAAGCTGCCGGTGAAGAAACCAACGTAAAGAGCATTCAGCCGTCAGCTAAAGGCAACGGCGACTATCAGACTTGCAGACTTTCAGGCCATAAGCAACAACAAGACGGAAAGCGATACTGGTAATGCATGTAATATAAACGCCGATAACATAACCCGTTAAAGATGTTATGGTCACTGGTTCTTTGCAACTGGTCAGTGAATTCACCGGCGCTGCCAATCCGCTAATCGCCGTTGACTTTGTTTTTATGCTGACTATCTGAAAGCTCGCCTTTGCTGATGGTCTGAAAGTCTGCAAGTCTGATAGTCGCCCTTATCTTTTTGCTGATCGCTGATAACTGAAAGGAGATCGTTCCCTATGAATTCGCAACATCACCCGAAGCGGCGGAAAGTGCGTTTGTCCAACAGCGAAGTGCACATATTGAACGGGCTCATGTCAAAGACGCTGGTCCCGGTCATCTGCGTCATGCTTGTCAGTTCCATTGTGCTTTATTTCGGGCTTGCTTTCCTCATGCGCAGTGTAAGTTTTCCCAATTACGGGGTTGTACCGTCGGCTTCGTCCGGCGGGGCCTCTTCCTTTATCGCGATCTACGCGGTCATTTCCATCATCAACCTGATGCTGCTGCTGGGGTTGAGCGGGGTCATCATGTTCATGGTACTGCACCAGCTCGTGCTGCCCCTTATGCGCGTTACCCGCGAACTGCGCCATGCCGTTGACGGGAAAAGGCATCCGGCGATAACGGTCCGAGGCACAGATTACCTCCTGTTGCCGCTGGTGGAACTGATCAACAAGCTGAAACCATAAAGGCAGTGAGTAAGTGAGTAAGTGAGTGAGTGAGTAAGGGAGTAAGGGAACGGCAACGACAAGACAGGACAGGACAGGACAAATTGAACTGCTGAGGCATGACCGCTGAATGCGTGTCTTGTAATTGAAGAACTTTTCTATTTTCGCTGTTGCTTTGCAGTAATCCCTGCCAAGTAATCCCTGCCCTGTCGCATGCTTGCTTTATATTTGGTATAATCATAAGTTAATATCCGTCGATGCGGGTATTAACTTTTTATTTGGAGGCATAAGGCAGTGGACAAAATAGTCATACGCGGCGCGCGTCAGCATAATCTAAAAAATATCGATCTTGAAATACCCCGCAACAAGCTGGTCGTCATCACCGGCCTGTCCGGGTCGGGAAAATCCTCGCTCGCGTTCGATACCATCTACGCCGAGGGGCAGCGCCGGTACGTGGAATCCCTTTCCGCGTACGCGCGCCAGTTCCTCGAACTTATGGACAAACCCGACGTGGACATCATTGAAGGGCTGTCGCCAGCCGTCGCTATCGAGCAGCGTAACCCTTCGCACAATCCCCGTTCCATCGTGGGGACTGTCACCGAGATCTACGATTACCTGCGCCTTCTGTTCGCGCGCATAGGCGAACCGCACTGCCCTCAATGCGGACGCAGGATACAGCCTCAGTCGGCCCAGCAGATCATAGACGAGATCATGAAATATTCCGCGGGGACGAAGATACAGATACTATCTCCCCTGGTCAGGGGGCGCACCGGCACTTATGAAGAACTGTTCCAGCGCCTGGGGCGCGCCGGTTACGCGCGGGTACGCGCGGACGGGAAGGTCTACGGGCTGGACGAAAAGATCGCTCTCGACCGTTATAAGAAACACGCTATCGAGCTGATCGTCGACCGTATCCAGGTAAGCGAAGGCGACCGGCCGCGTGTCGCCGATTCAGTCGAGACGGCGCTGAAGGAGGGGAGCGGGCTGGTCACCATCCTGAGCGACGGGCGCGCGGGCGCGGCCGGGGAACGGATCTTCAGCGAGCATCATGCCTGTGCCGAATGCGGCATCAGTCTTCCTGAGATAGAGCCGAGGCTTTTCTCGTTCAACTCCCCGAACGGCGCCTGCCCGGAATGCACGGGCCTCGGCACGAAGATCGAGATCGACGAAGAGCTGGTCGTGCCGGACAGGAACAGGTCCGTTGAGCAGGGAGCGCTGGTACCGTGGTCCGATCCCATCACGACCCGCACGCACCGCTGGAAAAGCTCCTGGAGCGGGTATTACGGGGAGATGATCCACGACGCGGCGCGGCGCAACGGCATCCCGCTGGGCCGTCCGTGGAAGGAACTGTCCCGCAGGCAGCAGGAAGCGCTCCTGTTCGGCGACGGGGATTTCGAAGGCGTCATCACGAACATGCAGCGCCGGTACCAGGAAACGGAATCCGATTACGTGAAGGAAGAGATATATAACAAGTACATGCGCCGCCGTATCTGCCCGGTGTGCAAAGGGGCCCGCCTGAAAAAGGAGGCCCGGTCTGTCATGATCGCCGGCCTGTCCATCGTGGATATCACGCGAATGTCTGTGCAGAAGGCGCGCGAGTTCTTCAAAGGGCTGTCCTTGAACGACAAGGATAAGGTCATCAGCAGAACGATACTCAAAGAGATACACGCGCGGCTCGCGTTCCTTCACAACGTGGGGCTGGGCTATCTCACGCTCGACCGGGAAAGCGCCACGCTGGCCGGAGGGGAAGCGCAGCGCATCCACCTGGCCACGCAGATCGGTTCCGGGCTTACGGGAGTCCTGTATGTTCTCGATGAACCGTCTATAGGGCTGCACCAGCGCGACAACAAACGGCTGCTGGATACGCTGATAGCCCTGCGCGACCAGGGCAACACTCTGATAGTCGTTGAACACGACGAAGACACGATGCGCCTCGCCGACTGGCTGGTGGATCTCGGGCCGGGAGCGGGTGTCCACGGAGGGGAAGTGATCGCTTCCGGCCCGGTAAGCAGGGTGCTGAAGGAAAAAAGATCACTTACGGCTCAGTACCTGAACGGGAAACTCAAGATCCCCGTGCCGGAGAAACGGCGCAGGCCGAGGGACGGGAAAGTCATCGACATCAAAGGCGCCGCCCAGTTCAACCTGAAGAACATCAACGTCCGGCTGCCGCTGGGCCTGTTCGCCTGCGTGACGGGCGTATCGGGATCAGGGAAAT
Source organism: uncultured Elusimicrobiales bacterium (assembly GCA_964577205.1). Lineage (GTDB taxonomy): Bacteria > Elusimicrobiota > Endomicrobiia > Endomicrobiales > CAIRNS01 > CAZNYG01. The sequence continues at coordinate 46,122 of CAZNYG010000004.1, forward strand.
CCACGCTGGTCCATGAGATCATCTACAAGGGCCTCGCGCAGAAGATATACGGTTCCAAGGACGCGCCGGGCAAGTTCCGCGCGATGAACGGATGCGAGAACCTTGACAAGGTCATCATCGTCGACCAGTCTCCGATAGGCCGCACGCCGCGGTCCAATCCCGCGACCTACGCGGGAGCGTTCGGCCCCATCCGCGAGCTGTTCTCCCAGGTGCCGGAAGCGCGCGCGCGGGGATACCAGCCGGGCAGGTTCTCCTTCAACGTGAAAGGCGGGCGGTGCGAGAACTGCCAGGGCGACGGGACACTGAAGATCGAAATGCAGTTCCTGCCGGACGTTTACGTGCGCTGCGAAGTATGCGGCGGGCGGCGGTTCAACGAGGAGACCCTGCAGATCCGCTATAAAGGCAGGAACATCGACGAAGTGTTGAACATGACCGTTGAAGAGGGTGAGACTTTCTTTCAGAACGTTCCTTTGCTCAGGCGCGTGCTCGGCACACTGAAAGACGTGGGATTGGGTTATATCAAGCTCGGCCAGCCGGCGACCACGCTGTCCGGAGGTGAAGCGCAGCGCGTAAAACTGGCCACCGAGCTGTCGCGCCGGGCAACCGGCCGCACGCTTTACATACTGGACGAACCGACTACCGGGCTGCATTTCGCCGACGTGGAAAAACTGCTGAACGTGCTGCACCGCCTTGTCGACGCGGGTAACTCTGTCCTTGTCATCGAGCACAACCTTGAAGTCATCAAGACGGCGGACTGGATCATCGATCTGGGCCCCGAAGGGGGAGAAGAAGGCGGGGCCATCGTGGCTGAAGGGACACCGGAAGAAATCATAGAATGCGAAGGGTCATACACCGGGCGCTACCTGAAGCCCTGTATCATCCGGAAATGAAACACCTGAACGCTTGTCAAATTCAGCGTTTTCCGGGATTTGACAGTAATGGGCATTTTAAAGTAAAATGACTGGTATTGGATTGCAGATCGCTGTGGTTAACGTTTAATGAAGGAGGCTTCTATTATGGTGAAAAGACTGTTACTGACCGGGTGTGCCGCGATACTGATGTTCGGATGCGCGAAGCGACAGGTGGTCAAACCGGCACAGCAGACGCCGGAGACGCAGAAACCGGGGATCGAAGGAACGACGACTCCGGGCGCGGTACAGGCCGAACCGTCCGCGCGATACACGGACTGGGAAACTCTTCCGGAATTGAAGACCATCTACTTCGCTTACGATGAGAGCGATCTTCAGGCGGATGCCCGCGCACAGCTTAAGGCGAACGCGGAATATGTAAAAGAGAATGCCGGCCTGAACGTGCTGGTGGAAGGCCATTGCGATGAACGCGGCACCACGGAATATAACCTTGCCCTCGGCCAGCGCCGCGCGGCGGCGGTCCGCGAATATTACGGTCAGCTGGGCGTTCCTCTCAACAGGATCGCCACTATTTCCTACGGCAAAGAGAAACCCGCGGTCCAGGGCGGCACTGAAGGAGCCTGGTCAAAGAACCGCCGTGTGGAAACAAGAGTGCGCAACGCGAAATAATGACGGGCAGGAGTGATCATGCGTAAACAGTTCCATTCCTTTGTTTTCGTCCTCTCCGCCGGTTTCTCGGGCGCTTTGTTTTCCGGCTGCGTCGCGACTTCGCAGGAGATCGTTTCGCTGCGGGGCGATATCACGCAGCTGCAGTCGCGTATCGACGGGATGCACAAGAATCAGGCCGATCTGTTCGCGAAAATGGATTCCATGGCGTCCTCGATGGGAGCCCTGACCCCTGAACTGCAGGAAACGCAGAACAGGATGTCGCTCCTCGGCCAGAAGCTCGATGACGTAGCGTCGGGTTTCAACCAGAGAATGAACAGGCTTTCGGAACAGGTGTCCGGGTCTCCCCTGCCTTCTTCGCCCAGTCCTTCGGAAATGTACCGCGCCGCTTACGGCGATTTCACCAAAGGGAAATACGACCTTTCGGTGGAAGGCTTCAAGACGTTCCTGGAAAAATATCCCGGCGGAGAACTGTCGCCCCAGGCCCAGTATTACCTGGGAGAGAGCTACTATGCTCAGAACGAACTTGAAAAAGCGCAGGCAGAGTTCGAACTGGTCGAGAAGAACTACCCGAAAAGCGATTCCGTGGCTCCCGCCCGGCTTAAAAAAGCGATATGCCTCGAGCAGCAGGGGCTTGAAAGGGACGCAATAGCGGTGTACAAGGCTTTAACGAAGGATTTTCCGGGCAGCCCGGAAGCGTTTACCGCGAAAGAGCGCCTGGGAACGCTCAGTTCTTCTGATGGAAAATGAATTCAAGGCATCACTGATCGTCTCGTTCCTTCTCCACGCGAGCTTTTTTCTTGTGTACTTTGTCGGCGCGCGAAAAACCGCGTCCATTACGCTGCCGGTGGAGATCGCTTATTTCTCTTCGTCGGGCAGGGCGGCCAGCCCTCCGGCGCCGATTCAGGCCGCGCCTCAGAAAGTCACTCCTCATCTGCAGCAGGACGATATTCCAGTCCCCGCGAAAAACAGTAAAAAAGCGGCGCCGAAGAAAAAGGAGCCGGCTCCGGTTCCTTCGGTGCCGGTGCGGCCGCCGGCGGAACAGCCTTCTGACTCAAAACAGTTGCCCGGCAGCGCGGCGGGCGCCGCGGCCCCGGGGACGGGAGGAAGCCCTCTCAGCCTGGACACGAAAAATTTCCCTTACGCCTATTATACTTCCACCATTGTGCGCAAGATCGGCCGCTCGTGGCAATGGGCCGACGAGTTCGGCCGACTCAAGGCCGTCGTCTACTTCCGCATCATGCGGGACGGCGCGGTTTCCGACGCGATGATCAAGGACTCTTCCGGAGACGATATGTTCGACCGGCAGGCGATCCGCGCGATCAGGCTTTCCAGCCCGTTTCCGCCGCTTCCGGAAGGATACGCGGACGACCATCTCGGCGTTTATTTCGAGTTCGCGTACCGATAACCGCCGGACAACGGAGTATCTGATGAGACAGGCAGCAACCTTTCTTCTGGCAGCCGCTATCGTATGTTCCCCTCTGCCCCGTGCCCGTGGTGTCGACGTGTACCTCAGCCTTTCGTCGCATAAAGAACGCCTGGAAATGGCGGTCGCCGGTTTCGCTCCGGCTACGCCTACGCTTGAAGAGTCCCGCCTTTCCCGCGAACTGCAGGGAGTGGTCAGGGACGATCTTCTTTTCTCGCGTTATTTCAATCTCGTGGAAGAAGGCCCCTTATACACCGGAGACCCCGGGCAGATAAAGGAGTGGGCGTCGCGCGGAGCCGGCATCGTTGTCGCGGGGACGCTCCGCCTGTCCGGAACGTCCGTTATCCTTACCGGGCAGATGTTCGACGCCGAAAGCGGCGAGAAGATATGGGAAAAAAAGTATTCCGGCGACGCGGCTTCTTCACGCCGCCTGGCCCATGAGCTCAACGATGACGTGATCCTCCGTTTTACGGGGGAACGCGGCATAGCGCACACCCAGATCGCGTTCGTCAATAACCGCACCGGCCACAAGGAACTGTATCTCATAGACTACGACGGGCGGAATTTCCGCCATCTGACTATCGATAATTCCATCGCGCTTCTGCCCCGCTGGGCTCCCGGCGCCAGAGAGATCATCTACACCTCGTACCTGCGCGGGAACCCGGACCTTTATGCCATCGGGCCTGACGGAAAAGGGCGCAGGGTGGTATCCGCGATCCAGGGATTGAACACGGCGGCTTCATATTCAGCCGACGGCACGAGGATAGCGCTCACCATCTCGCGCGGCGGCATTCCAAGCATCTACCTGATCACACCGAAAGGCCAGATCATCAAAAGGCTTACCCCTGGAAAGACTATCGAGACCAGCCCGTCATTCTCTCCCAACGGGAGGGAGATCGTGTTCGTATCGGACCGGGCGGGGAACCCTCAGCTGTACATCATGGATGTGGATGGCGGCAACGTGCGGCGGATAGTCGACGGAGGATACTCCGATTCTCCCGCCTGGTCGCCGCGCGGAGACAAGATCGTTTTCTGCATGCGGCAGTCGCGCGAGAATTTCGACCTGTACCTGTACGACCTCGCTTCCACGACGGTCACACGGCTGACCCAGGGCGAACGGGACAATGAGAACCCTTCCTGGTCCCCGGACGGCAGGTTCATCGTATTTTCGTCGAGCCGTACCGGGCGGCATGAATTGTATGTCATGGCTGCGGACGGTTCCGGGGTCCGCAGGCTTGCCAATATCCCGGCGCACTCGTTCACTCCTTCGTGGTCGTCATGATGAATTACGGGGCGCCGCGAAAAGGAGCGTATTACGTTAGACGCGGAACGTGACGCGTGAATTTCCGTAACGGAGAAGGAGCGCATGAAAAAAGATCTTTTCCGATGGAGGACTGGAGCGGCTGGCCTGTTCTGCGCGGTCGCGGCCTGCGTGTTATGTCCCTTCGCCCGGGCGGATCTCGCGAGGGCTGACAGTCTTTTCAGGGAACAAAGGTTCGCCGCGGCGCTGAGCGAATACAACATTACGGCGATCCACGGTTTCGGGACCCAGGAAGGCGAAAAAGCGAGCCTCCGCGTCGCGGATTGTCACTTCGGCCTCGGCGATTACGAGGCTTCCGAGAAATTCTACCGCAAGTTCCTCGAGAAATATCCTCTCAGCATCCTGCGCGACGAAGGCGAGTATTTTCTCGCGCGGTCGCTTTTCCGCCAGAAGAAGTACGAAGACGCGCTCTCCGTCTTCGAGAAGTTCCTCTCCAGCTATCCCGAAAGCCGTTACCACCCCGACGCGTATTATATTCAGGCGGCCTGCCTTTTCCATCTGGAACGGTATTCGGCGGCTCTCAACTGCTTCGGCGCGGTGCTGAACCGGTTCAGGGACCGCGCCGACCTTTGCGAAGGCGCGCAGTATTACGCCGCGGAAGCCTGGTTCCAGAGGGGCAGTTATCCAGAGGCGGAAAAGGAGTTCCGCACGTTCCTTGAAGAGCATCCGGGATCCCTGCACGCGCCGCTCGCGCATTTCCGCCTGAGCGAGACGCTCCGCTGCCGCGGGAAGATGCAGGCGTCCCGTGAGGAGTGCGGGAACATTCTCGCGATGAACGTCGAGCCGGACATGAAAGCCCGGGCCCTCAACACGCTTGGCGAGACGTATTACCTTGAGAGCGACTTCCAGTCCGCGGCCCGGCATTACCGGCAGATCCTGGACGAATGCCCGTCCAGCAGTACCGCCCCCCGGGCGCTTTTCAGCCTCGCCTGGTGTTATTTCCAGCGGGAAGAGTACGGTGCCGCGCGCGAAACGTTCCTGTCCATGGAGAAACGTTACCCGCGCCACGAACTTGTCCAGGAAGCCCGGTACTGCGCGGCTCTCTGCCTTTACAACGCGGGCGGTTTTTCGGAGGCCGTCGAAGCGTTCGACTTTTTTATGGCGATGTATCCTCACAGCTTGTGGAGCGACGACGCCCTGTACTGGAAGGCGTGGAGCCAGTTCAAGAAAAAAGATCATGATAACGCCTTGCTTTCGTTCCAGAAGCTCAAAAAAGAGCATTCCCAGTCGGGATATCACGAAAAAGCCAGCCTCATGCTGGCCGAATGCTTTTTCCAGCTGAAGGAATACGACACCGCGCGGAAGTATTACCAGAGCTTCCTCGACGCGTACGATTCTTCGCCGCTTTTCGCCAATGCCCTCTACGGCATCGGGCGCTGTTTTGCCGGGCGCGGCAACTACGGCATGGCGCGTGACGTCTACGGCAAGCTGCTGCAGCGATTCCCGCAGAGCGAACTGATCTCTTCCGTCCGCATGGAGATCGCCAATACCTATCTGCTCCAGGGCGAGTACGACCAGGCCCTTGAGCGCTACGAAAGCATTCCTCCCGGGCCGGGTTACGCGGCCCTGGCGCCGGAAATACAGTTCAAGAGAGCGTTCGCCCTTTACAAAAAAGGTTCGTTCGTCCAGGCCGAAGAACGCCTGGTTTCCCTCAGGGATAAACGGACGCCGAACATGGACGAGGTCCTCTATTACCTGGCATGGACGTACTACCGCCAGAAGAAATACGAAGGGGCCCTGGACTCGTTCATGGATGTCGTGAAAAAAGCGCCCGATTCACCCCTGGCGCCGGAAGCGAACCTGCGCGCGGCCGATATCTATCGCGCCCGGCAGGATACCGCGCTCGCCAGGCGCACGTACCAGGAAGTGGCCGACCGCTATCCGAGGAGCCCTGTGGTACCGTATGCGTTGTACGCGCTGGGGGAATGCTGTGAGCGCGACGGCGACCGCGCTCAGGCGGTGGCGGTGTGGACGCGGCTCGTCGAACGATACCCGCTTTCAAACCTGACGGCGGATATCAACGCGCAGATCGCGGAAGCGCTGCTGAACGAGAAGAACCATTCTCTTGCCCTCAAGGCTTATCAGTCGCTCAAAGTCAGCCATCCCGGTACCGAATACGCGGTCAACGCGGAAATGAAAATGGGAGAGATCCAGGCGGCTGAGGGTAATTTCTCCGAGGCTATGGATCATTTCCACAGGATCGTCCGCGATAATCCCGGCACCGAGACAGGCGCTCTGGCGCAGACCCGCATCGCCGAATGCCACGAGAACATGAACAAAACCGCTCTCGCGGTCGAAAATTATCAGAAGGCCGTGGACAACTTCCCGGCCGCCGCCTGCGCGCCGGATGCGCAGGCCGCGATAATCCGTATCTGGGAAAGGGAAGGCGACCGGGCTATGGTTCAGAAAGCCACCGAAGCGCTCGTCCAGAAGTTCCCCAAAAGCGAAGGGGCGCTGCGTGTCCTTCTGTCCCGTGGAAAAGAAAGGGAAGCCGTTTCCGACTATGAGACCGCGATGAACTGCTACCGCGCGGTCTCCGAAACGTTCGGAGGGGAGGTTTCCGCCGAAGCTCAGAAAACGCTGGCCGACAGTTATTTCAAAAGGAAGATGTTCAAGGAGGCGACCGTCGAGTATTTGAAGACGGTATACCTGTTCCGCCGTTATCCCCGTTATGCCGCGGAAGCTCAGTATCTCGCGGGAAAATCCTGCGAAGCGTACCGGCAGATCCCTGAAGCGAGGAACGCGTACCGGCGGGTCAAAGAATTCTTTTCGTCGTCCCTGTGGGCCGCCGAGGCCGACCGACGCCTGCAGGAACTCAAAAGCGGCGGCAAATAAAACTAAGAGATACAGCAATTTTGATCATAGACTCATAAGCTCATGGATTAGCAATCAAGACGAAAAGCCGTTGCCCGTTTTTTGCTGTTAACTTATGAGCTGAATCGCTGACAAGCATAACGAAGGATACCATACTATGGCTCTCATCCCCCGGCATCATTCTCCCTTTAGGGTGTTTTTTTTATTTTGCGCGGCTGTCGCCGGCGCGGGAGTCTCAGCGTCGACGGCGGGGGAAGTGATCGAGCATTTCATCCTGCCGGAGACGCCGCCGATCATAGAAAGGGTGAAACGCCCTCCGATCGACCGGCCCCTGGTACGCAGGCAGAACTTCCTTCCGGAAGAGGAAGGGGTCATCCTTCCGCCCGCGCTTCTCGGCGTACGTTTCTTCATGCCCGGGCCCGACAGCCGTCCCCTTACCATCGGCGCGTCCTTCGGGAGCTGTGCTTCGGCGGGCGGGTATATGACGTACGTTTCTTCCGCTGGCTGGCAGCTTTCGATGCACGGCTTCAGCACGGAGGGGGAAACGCCCCGGTTCTCCGGGGAGCTCAGCGGCGCTCGATGGGAGGGTGAACGTTCCGTGACGCCGTCTATAAGGGCACGCGCCCGCGCCTCGGTCGATAACAACCGCGTATGGACGCAGAAACAACGGCGCGCCGTTGCTGGCGGCGGGATCGACTGGTACGTTGCCCCTTCTTTGAAACTCAACGCGGAAGCGGAAGGCGGGTATGGGGAGATATCCGGGGACGACGCGAACACCCGGTCCCGTATCTTTGCCGGATCCCAGTGGCAGCCCTGGGAAGGCCACTCGCTGTCTTTGACTGCGTCCCGCCTGACCAATACCGCGTTCGCGAATGAAAGGGACATCCCCGAAGCGGAAATACTGTATCTTCTCATGCTCGGCCGGGATATTTCCTGCGGCGCCGGAGGCCGTTTTCAGAAAAATGACTTGTATCCCGAAGCCCGCGCCGACTGGCATATCGACGGTGTTTTCAATGTCGCCGTCACGTACCGCCCGGGGATCGACGTACTGTCATGGGACGGCCTTTACGGCGACGGGCGCTTTGTGGCGGCGAACAGCGGGCTGCTGTTCCCGCGGAGCGAATACTTTTTCAGCGAGACGTTCGGATTCCATGCCGGCGGCCGCGATCTGATCGAACTGGAGCTGCACCAGGGGGCCTGGCGCGATTATCCCTGCTGGTTCCCGGTCTCAGGCGCCGACGCGATAATGCCCGTGACGATCCCCGAGGCTTATATCGCCGGAGGAACGCTCGCGCTGCGCCACAACGGTAAGATGTTCGCCCCCTCTTTGTCGGTCGTATATAACGCAAACGCTTCGCTGCCGCTGGTTCCCGAGGTGGAGATCAGAACGTCGGTGAGCTGGAAGCCGTCGCCCTGGTCCGTTACCGCGGCATACGGTTACATCGATCCCAGGACGGCAGGGCCCGGCGGCAGCGGCATTTTGCCTGCGGCTCACGACGTTTCGATGGAAGTCTCGCGCGAGATCGACGCGAACCTTGTCCTTTCCGTGGCCGGCAGGAAT